>JBMNNX010000310.1:0-6962 GCA_050942745.1 Myxococcales bacterium | reverse complement strand
ATCGCGCCGGATTCCGAAACAGGTCAGCACCAGCAGGCGTACGGCCAAGACTCATGGGGCGGCATCTTTCAGATGCCGCCCGCATCGTCTACAAAAAAAACACCAGCCACCTAGAGCTGCAGCTCGCGCCTGAGGCGCCAGAACTCGTCGCGGCTGATCTCGCCGCTCGCATAGCGCTTGGTCAGCTCGTCGAGCTCGCGCCCGCCGGCCTGGCGGCTCGGCGCGGGCCCGGCTGTCCTGGCGATGGAGCGGACGAGCAAGACCATGACCGCGAGGAAGACGAGCCAAAACACTGCCAGCCCGGCGATCCCCCACAGACCCCAGCCACCTTCCGATCCCCAGCCCCAACCCCACATACACATCGGTGCGCGCCCCTCCTGCGTTCGTAACCACTTCGGCTCTGCGCGTCGAGCCGGCGGCCTTTCTGCGAGGCCCTCAACCGGCGCGGGCCCGCGCGCTTAGCTTCAGGTGAGTGAGGAGGGGACAGATGGAGATTGAAGAAGTCGTCAACGGGGTGCGCGACGCCCTGACCGTCAAGCGTGTCTTCGGAGAGCCGTACGAGAAGGACGGCGTGACCATCATCCCAGCCGCGGTGGTTCGCGGAGGCGCGGGCGGCGGCTCGGCTCCGGCGGAAGGGCAGGCAGGCCAGGCAAAGGGCTCGGGCACGGGCTTTGGCATCAACGCCCGCCCGGTCGGCATCTACATCATCCGCGGCGAGACGGTGAGGTACCGGCCGGCCGTGGACGTAAACCGCATCATCGCCGGGGCGCAGATCGTGGCGGCCATCGCGTTCATTACCATGCGCGCCATCGCCCGGGCGCGTTCGCGCATGATGCGCAGGGCCCTGCGCTAGAGGCTTCAAGCACGACAGCCACGCAGGCAGTCGAGCAACCGCGTTCAAAAGCAGGAGCCCATGCCCCGGTCACCCGGAGCGTTGGCCGAGCTTGCGAGGCCGGAGTCGACGGGCACTTCGACTCCGGTCCCGCCGCTCGCGCGTCGGGAGCTATGACCAGGGCGAACGGGCGCAGGCTTCGCCGCGCCTCTGGTCCCGAGGAACGAGGGAGACGAAATCGGCGTCGAACGAGCGGCCTTGGGCGAGGGCGCGGGAACCTTTCACGCAAGGCCGTTGCACCCGGCTCCAGCTCGTGGACGACGCGGCCGCCGAGACGGCGGCCCTCCCTTCTCGCGACGTCGCTCACGACCGCGCGAGGCTGAAGCGGTTTGCCGAGACGGGCGCCCTCCCTCCGCGCGACGTCGCTCGCGACGCGTGAAGCTGAAGCGAAACGCCGAGCGGCACGAGCTCGACGCGGACCTCTTCGCCCCCCGCGCGCGAGGCTGACGCCTTCCAGCGGCGAACGAGCTTGACGCCGCCGCCCCTTCGCCCCCCGCGCGCGAGGCTGACGCACGCCATCAGCGAAGGCGAAACGGGCGTGGATCCTTCGCCCCCCGCGCGCGAGGCTGACGCGACGTTGTAGGCCTTGGCGGTAGCGGTCTTGACCTTCGCCCCCCGCGCGCGAGGCTGACGCGGAGTCATTCCCGGCGACACGGCAGACGAAACCCTTCGCCCCCCGCGCGCGAGGCTGACGCGGTTTGCCGAGACGGCGGCCTTCAGCTCCTTTCGCCGCCCCGGCGCGCGCCAACCTCAGTGGCGCTTCTGCACGTCGCCGCGGCGCAGCCCCCGGTACATCTCGAGCGCGTCCCGGATGATGTCGTGCGCTTGCTCCGGCCCCATGAAGTCCTCGATGACCACCTGCTTGCACTCGAGCGTCTTGTAGTCCTCGAAGAAGCGCCGGATCTCGCGCAGCACATGGGCCGGGAGCTGCCTGTGGTCGGTGTAGTCGGCGAAGGCCGGGTCGCCGATGCTCACCGCGATGACCTTGTCGTCGATGCCCTTCTCGTCGCGCATGCGCATCACGCCGATCGCGCGGGCATCGACGATGGTGAGCGGGTGCACCGGCTCCTGCATCAGCACGAGCGCGTCGAGAGGGTCGTCGTCGTCGCAGAAGGTGCGCGGGATGAAGCCGTAGTTCGCCGGGTAGTGGACCGCGCTGTAGAGCACGCGGTCCAGCCGCAGTAAGCTGGTCTCCTTGTCAAGCTCGTACTTGTTCTTGCTGCCCTTGGGGACCTCGATCACCACGGGGAAGCCGCGGTCGATGACCTGCTCGTCGATGTAGATGTCGTGCCAGGCGTGCATTCGCTGATTCTCCAGGCGCCAGCTCGTCCTTGCCAGAACGGCGCAATGCGCCTGCAGGTATAACCCCTCGGCGCGCCGACACTTTCGCCTCGCCGGGCCCGGCTCGTCGAGCCTCCTCACTTCCGTCCAGACGTTTTCCCGAGGGTTCTTCCCGGAGCCGGGGCTCCGTCGCGTCGAGGGTTGCCTCAGTGAACCGCGCCGAGCGCGTCGTCGCCGTCCGGACCACGGGCGAGGCTCGCCTCGAGCGCCTTCAGATCCACGGGCTTGGCGACGAACTCGTCGAAGCCGGCGAGCTGGGCCCTGTTTCTCTGCGCGTCGCTGACGAACCCGGTGAGCGCCACCAGCCTCAGGCCCCCGGCCACCGCGCGAAGGCGCGAGGCGACCTCAAAGCCGTTGAGGTCCGGCAGGCCGAGGTCGACGAAGGCGAGATCAAAGCGCTCGGAGCTCGCCGCTTCGACGGCCTGCGCCCCGTTGTCGGCCGTCCGCACCTGGTGGCCCCACTCGCGCAGCAGCTCGGCGAGGCTCTCGCGCAGGTCTGCGTTGTCCTCGACGAGCAGGATGTTGTGGGCGCGCGCCGGCGAGCGGAACGGAATGGGCGTCGAGGCTTCGGCGGGCATGCCCTCGGACAGCGGCAGGCGGACCGTGAAGCAGCTCCCCTTCCCCGGGCCTTCGCTTGTCACCTCGATGCTGCCGTCGTGCCGTTCGACCAGGCTGTGGGCGATGGACAGGCCGATTCCGAGCCCTCCGGAGCTGCGCTGCAGCGAGCTGTCGGTGGCGCGGAAGGGCTGGAAGATGTGCTCGAGCGTCTCGGCCGCGATGCCGATGCCGGTGTCCTGCACCTGCACCGCGACCTGCTTTCCCTCGGCGAAGACCCGGACGCGGATGGAGCCGTGCGCGGTGTAGCGGATGGCGTTGGTCAGCAGGTTGCTGACGACCTGGCCGAGACGGACGCGATCGCCGCGCACCGGCAGCGCACCCGCACCGGTCTCAAGCGACATCTCGAGGCCCTTGCGGCGCGCGTCCTGCTCGAGGGCCTCGACCTGGACGGCGACGAGATCCTGGAGATCGACCAGCTCGTGCTCGAGCCGCAGCCTCCCGAGCATGATGCGCGAGAGGTCGAGCAGGTCGTCGATGAGCCGGGTCTGGTTGCTGACGCTGCGCTCGATGATCGCGCAGGCGCGCTCGCGGCGGGTCGGGTTGGCGCTGCTGCGCCGAATCAGCTCGACCGCGTTGCGGATGGCGGCAATGGGGCTGCGCAGCTCGTGCGAGAGGGTGTTGAAGAAGAGGTCCTTGACCCGGATAGCCTCGGCGAGAGCGCCCGCGTGCTCGCGCTCGCGACGAAGGTGCTCGCGCAGGGTGGTGTCCTGCACGGCGATCACCGCCCGCCGCTTTCCACCTTCGCCAGGGGGAAGCGGCGCCGCGCTGACCTCGAAGTGGCGCTCGCCCCCGTCCGCCTGCTCCTCGACGACTTCGACGCCGCGGACCTGCTCGCCGAATACCAGCGCACGGCGCACGAGTGAGCGCTCGAAGCCGGCGTCCGCGTCGCCGCGCGTCGTCCACTTCTCGAGCGACAAGTCGTCGGCCCCGGGGAACAGCTCGAGCGCGCTTCGGTTGGCGTACGAGATTCGCGCCTCGTCGCCCTCGACGAGCAACAAGGCGACGGGCGCGGCCTCCATCACCTGCGAGAGCACCTGCCGCTCGGCGTGTACCGCATCAAAGGCGGCCTCCAACCGCCGCAGTCTGTCGGCGTTCTCGAGCG
The DNA here is from genome assembly GCA_050942745.1 of Myxococcales bacterium. Taxonomy (GTDB): domain Bacteria; phylum Myxococcota; class Myxococcia; order Myxococcales; family UBA5297; genus UBA10939. The sequence continues at coordinate 3,009 of JBMNNX010000310.1, read as the reverse complement.
CGATGGCCGCCTGGTCGGCGAGCGCGGAGAGGAGCTCCTCGTCCTCGACACGGTCGCCGTCGCCAGGACAGCGGCGCAGGATCGCGAGCACGCCGATCAATCCGGCCGAGCCGACGATGGGCACTCCGAAGAACGCGTCGCTGTCGCGGAAGCCGAGAACCCTTCCCAGGCCGGCGCCCAGCTCTTCGTCGAGCGGCAGCCTCACCTCGCAAGCCGCTTCCATCCCCTCCCCAACGGCCGCAGCCACCCGGACGCTTCGGGCATCGACCAACAGGAGGACCAGGCAGGCGTCGGCGCGCGTGAACTCGTAGGTCCGCTCGACCACCAGCCGCAGCACCTCGTCGTAGTCCGTGGCGCTGGCGATGGCGTGGTTGATGGCGAGCAACTCGCGAATTCGTTCGCCTATGTCCACATCCCACCTCGTGCGCGAGCGCTCGCAGGGCTCGCAACGCCAAGAGCCGGCAGGCGAGGCGACGCGCCATCGGTCCGCGGGCGGAGGCGGACAGATTGGTCGGACTGACTCACGCGACTCATGATCCCCCCCTGGCAGAGCACGGCGTCGGCCCGGTGCATGGCACCTGCGCCCTTCGCGCGCCCATGATCGCCCATACACTCAGTAATGAACAGTCCTCTTTTCAGGCACCACCCCTCGCACTCAGAGCGAAACTACCACCTCCTCTCTTTCGACGACCCGCCGCCCGAGCAACCGCAGCGCCGACTCAACGAGCTGCACTTCCTCGACCGGTCGACGCAAGAAGACGTCAACGCCAGCCTCCCGCGCGCGCTGCTCGGCCGCGAGGGTGCTGACCATCATCAGGCGAATCGAGCTCGTCGCGGGCTCCCGGCGCAGCGCCCGGCAGACGCTCAACCCGTCGAGGCCCGGGAGAAGCATCTCGGTCAACAGCAGCCTGGGGCGCATCTTCTTCGCCAGCCGCAGGCCCTGCGATCCGTCGTTGGCGATCTCGACATCGAGCGCCGCCTCGCGCCGCAAGTACTCGCAGAGCCCCTTGAGCCCGGCGTCCTGGCGCCTCACGAGAAAGAGCGCCCCCTCGACACGATCGACAGCCATCGCAAATCCCCCCATCGGCACTGGCGGCCCGTCGCAAGCTGTCGTCATTCTTACTTCCCGCGCGCCCGGTCAAAGTCCCCGCCAGTTGGGGGACTCGCGCCTGAGGTCACTAGTGAACGATTGCCGCTGATCGGATAGCGAGGCACCTCGGCGCCGGGGCCCGACGTAGGGGCGCATGGCAATGCGCCCGGCCCCGCAGGGCTCGGCGCAGGGGCGCGTGGCAATCCGCCCGGCCCCACAGGGCTCAGCGCAGGGGCGCGCGTGGCAATCCGCCCGGCCCCGCAGGGCCCGACGTAGGGGCGCATGGCAATCCGCCCGGCCCCGCAGGGTCGGCGCAGGGGCGCGTGGCAACCCGCCCGGCCCCGCGGGGCCCGACGTAGGGGCGCGTGGCAATGCGCCCGGCCCCACAGGCTCGGCGCAGGGGCGCGTGGCAATCCGCCCGGCCCCGCAGGGCTCGGTGCAGGGGCGCGTGGCAATGCGCCCGGCCCCGCAGGGCCCGACGTAGGGGCGCATGGAAATGCGCCCGGCCCCGCAGGGCTCGGCGCAGGGGCGCATGACAATGCCGCCAGGCCGCTGGGGAAGTGCGCCTCGGGTCGCGCTTGTTTTCGACGAAGACCGTCGGTGTGTTCAGGAGGGAACCATGTCCATCCTCAAATGGCTCGGCCTCGAGCCCCGTCGCGACTCGGCCCCCGAGGGCCTGGACGCCGTGGCCCACGCGCTCGAGGAGCTCGGCCCCGAGCGCGCCCGGTTCGTGGCGGCCTTCGCCCTCACGCTCAGCCGCGTCGCCTTCGCCGACCTGAAGCTGAGCGACGACGAGCTGCGGCAGATAGAACGCCTGCTGACGACCATCGCCGATCTCCCCAAGGCGCAGGCGGCCCTCGTGACGCGCATCGCCGCGAACCAGAGCCGGCTCTTCGGCGCGACGCATCATTTCCTGGCCGCCCGCGAGCTGCGCGACAGCGCGAGCCCGGCGGCCAAGCGCGGCCTGCTGCAGCTCCTGTTCGCCGTGTCGGCCTCCGACCTTTCGATCTCGGTGCCGGAGGAGGAAGAGATCCGCCGCGTCGCCAGCGAGATCGGCCTGTCGCACGAGGAGTACGTGGCGATCCGGGCCGACTGGCGCGACAAGCGCGAGGTCCTCAAGCACTAGCCGGCAGACGGTCGTTAGCTGACAGTCGTGGGACGGCTGCGTGGCCTCGCCGCGACCTCACGAAACGGCCCGCGCTTTTGGCGGGCTGTGCCCCACCCGAGCGACCTAGCCTCTGGCTGGAGCCCCGTCGTCCCCGTCCCCGCAGATTGCGTAGGCTCTCTTGAGCGCGAGCAGGCGCGCTGCCCCCCGCGAGCGCCTTCTCCTTGCGCGCGAGCTCGCGCTCGAGCTCCTTGATGCGCTTTGAGAGCCGTTCTCCTTTGGCCATGTTCGCCGCCAGTCCAGCCGTCGCGGTACGGCGCCACTCGGCCACGGCCACAGCGTGCTCTCCCTCACGGCGTAGCGATGCCCCGCGCTCGTCCTCTGGCAGGCCATCGAACTGTGCGACCAAGCGCAGCTTCTCTGCCAGTGTCCAGGGGCTCGGCCTCACCGGCTCCTCCGTTCGCGGCTCCACATCCTTCAACGCCTCGCGCAGCCTCCTGGCGTAATTGAACGTCTACGGAAAGGCGCCCGAGACCACAACCTCAAGATTCTCTAGTCACTCCTAGGTGGCTGGTGTTAAGCGACTCTCTCTGGGGGGCGCGGTGGCTGTGGAAAACCACTATGCACCTGAGCGCGGTCCACAGGGGCGCGTTCTCGGGGAGACCGAAGTAGCGCCAAGTACGCTGTTTCTTCGCCCCGACCGCCTCCCGCCCCCTTACTCAAGCCATCGCGGCCTCCCATCCTTGAATTCGGCTGACGAATCGTATTCCGAGCACTGCCAGCCGATGCAGGTTGATGGCCGCAGCGAGTATCG
>JBMNNX010000147.1:0-16485 GCA_050942745.1 Myxococcales bacterium | reverse complement strand
GCGTCTCCGGGTGTCTGTCGACCCGCGAGAGCCCAGATCGACCCCGAGAGCGCCTCGCGGAAGGTCTCCGACGAGACGCGCGCGCTCTCGACGAGAGCACCGCGACCGCGCGTCGTCGACGCTGCACCGCGCGGAAGCCCCGGAAAAACAGGGCCAAAACGGCGAGAGCCCCGACGGCGTGACCGTCGAGGCTCTCTGTAAACCGCCCACCGTCGATGACTCGCGGTGGGGTAAAATGGCTCCTCGGCGTGGACTTGAACCACGGACCCGCTGATTAACAGTCAGCTGCTCTGCCAACTGAGCTACCGAGGAATAACCGCAACGACGGCGGGAGCTTCTACAAGGCCTGCGTCCTCATGTCAACAGGGGAAATCGCGATTCCGTTCCCCTGCCCTCCTCGCCGTGTTCCAGCGGCGGCGGCGCACGGCCCACCAGGCCCTGGCAGCCTCGTCGGTCTGACGCTCGCGTTCCGGACGCTCGGCGGCGCGCTCAGTCGGTCGTTCTCGGGCGCTTCGTGCGTCTTCGTCGAGTTCGCCGCGGCCGTGCTCGATTCCTCGACGGGCGCATTGCCATGCGCCCCTACCGACCTCGGACAGGCGGATTCCTGTGCGCACCAACCTGAGACGGGCGCATTGCCATGCGCCCCTACCGGCCTCGGACGGGCGCATTGCCATGCGCCTAAACCAACCCTCGCGAAGCCCGGCCACGCCCCTCACTCGAGCGCCTCCAGCCTCTTCTGAGCCAGCACGTGCGTATCGACCGCCGACGGCTTCTTCGGCGCCTCGACCCTCCGGTACGCCCGCTTCGCCTCCTCAACCAACCCGTACTCCTCGGCCGCCCTGCCGATGACGTACCAGTCGTCCGAATCGACTCGCCCGCCGATCTCGACCGCTTTACGCAGCACCTGCATCGCCTCGTCCGGCCGGCCGGTCTGGGCATAGAGCGTCGCGAGCGTGTGCAGCGCCGGCCGCGACCGCTCGTTGCTCGCCGCCACCGCCCGCCTCGCTTCCTCGATGGCGCTCTCCGGCACCTGCGGCCGGAAGGCGGCAAGCCAGGCGATGTCGTTGTACAGGCCGGCCGTATCCTCGCGCTCGGTCTCGATGAGCTTCCTCATCAGGCGCTCGGCCAGATCGAAATCGCCTGTCTCCATCGCCGCAAAGCCCAACAGCCGCGTCGCGATGCGGTCGTCGGGTTTCGCCTCGAGCCGCTTCTCCAGAAACGCCCTCGCCTCATTCATCTTGCCGAGCATCCGATAGGCCGTCGCCTTGGCCAACACGACCTCCTCCTCGTCGAAGGCCAGCTCCTTTTCGGCGAACCCGAGCAACGCGACGGCTTTGTCGGCTGCGGCCAGGGCCCGCCCCAGCAGCATCGCGGTCAGCTCTCGGTCTTTCCCCTGCGCGCAGGCGAGCGCCTGAGTCAGCGGCTCGACGTGCTCGGGCTTCGCATCGTCGACCGCGAGCTCCCGAATGGCGGCGCGCTTCAAGGTCTCGGCCTCGCTCTCGCCGGGACACGTCGGGCTCAGGTTGTCCACCCGCGCCCATCCGAGCCAGCGCTTTGCGCCCTTGAGGTCGCCGCGCTCGACGCGGCGCAGCACCTCCGAGATGAGCGCCTCGGGCTCGCCGGCCGTGAGCAACTTCGCCTCTCCACCTTCGCGCACGAGGAACCACTCGCCGCTGATCCCGGGCGCCGACGACAATCGGCTCACCGCGCGCCAACCAGTCTCCTCGTCGCCGTCGAGCGAGATCTCGACCAGCGATACCGTGAAGTCCAGCAGCACGACCGGCGTTAGCACGTCTTGCGTCCCGGCGTGCGAGGTCGTCTCGATGTGCCTGCGGATCGCCGCGACGCTTCCCTCCTCGAGCTTCGACGCCCTGCGCGCCATCAGCGCGCTCACATCCTTTTCGCCGCTCGTGGGCGACAAGACCGCGACGAGCAGCCGCTTGAACACGGTCGCGGGATCGCCGCCCGACAGGTCGAACGTCTCGTGGCGGCGCACCTTGTCGAGCAGCGCGGCCCGCGCCTGCATCGAGTAGGCGTCGGGCGAGCCTACAGCGGCTTCGCGCAGCAGCGCCGCCGCCTCGGGGTAGTGGCGAAGCTGCACGAGCATGTTACCGGCGATAGTGAGGACGTTGCGCCGCGCCTCCCGCTCGCGCGCGAGCCTCTCCGCCTCGGCCAGCGCGGCCTTCGCGCCCAGCTTCGCCGCCGCCACGGCCACCAGCGCGCCCTTCTGCTTCAGGGTCGGCTCGGCGACGCGCGCGTCCTTCTCGAGCTCGTCGAGCCGGCCTCGCTTCAGGTCGAGGATGAGCAGACGGTCGTCGTGCTCCGGCCCGAGCTCGTGCAAGGCGCGGTACTCGGCGACCGCCTCCTCGAGATCGGCGCCCGCCGCGAAGAGCATGCCCTCGGCGTTGTGCTCGAGCAGGAAGGCGAGCGCGGCCCTGGCCCGGAAGTGCTTGGGGGCGAGCGCCTTCGCCTTGCGCAGCGCCGCGATCGCCCCGGCCCGGTCGTATCCGGGCTCGAGGAAGCGCCCGATCTCGTCGTGCTGGAGGATGCGGGCGAGCTCGACGAGCGCGTCCACCGATTCGGGCTCGAGCTCGACGGCCCGACGGGCGCTCTCCCGCGCGGCGAGGCCGAAGCCGGCCTCGAGCAGCGCCGCGGCGAGCTGCAGGTGGTGGCGCGCCTCCTTCGGATGCCGCGCGATGAGCCGCTGGTACTCGTCGAACGCCTCCTTCTTCTTGCCGGCGACGAAGAGCTGGGCCGCCTTCAATTCGAAGGAGATGATCGGCTCCTCAGCCGCCGCGAGCGCGCGCAGGCCCGCGGCGAGCTGCTCGACCGCGGCCGGCGAGAAGTGGCCCGGGCCCGTGTCGAAGACATAGCGGGCGATCACCGTGCCGTTGTCGGCGACCGAGAAATGCTGCGAGAAGGTCGCCGGCCCCCAGGTGCTCTTCGAATCCTCGGGCAGCGGCCCGGCGACGACGAATCCGGGCGGCGGCACGATGCGGTACACGGCCTCGGCCCGGTACGGGACCGGCAGGGCGAGCTCGCGCTTGCGCCAGCCCTTCTCCGGCGCTTTGGGATCCTCGGGCGGGCTTTTCAGGAAGTCGGGCATCATCGCCACGACCGGCGCGGCGCTTATCCCGGCTCCGGCCGAAAGGCCGGAGCTCTGCGCCCGCTGACAGCCCTCGAGCTCGAGCCGCGTGCGGAACGGCTCGCGCTTGTCGCCGAGCGGCGGCTCGTCCCAGCGGACCATCGCTTCGGCGCCGAAGACCGCCTTGCCGTACTTTTCGGCGAATTCCCGCCGCTCGGTCGCGCTCTCGGGCCGGCCGCTGCGATACCACGCCGCAATCGCCCCGAAGCTCTCGCGGGCCTCGACGATGCGCGCGAGGCCTTCCTCGACGAGGAAGATTTCGCGCACGACGCGCAGCAGGTTGTCGGACGGTCGGGACACCGGCGTGCGAACGAGCTTGTTGGCGCCGGTTCCGGTCACCAGCGCGAGCTTGCCCTGCAGTGGAATCGGGATCACCCCGTGGGCGACCGAGGGGTTGGTCGGGTCGATCCAGAGCGGCTTCTTCTCCGGGACGTAGACGATGGCGTGGTCGAACTGACCGAGCCCGGGCAAGTCTTCGTCCACGTCGCCCTCCAGGCTGATCAGCGCGACGTGCGCGGGCACTCCCGCCTTCCGCAGCAGGCCGACGAGCAGGGTGGACATGTCCTTGCAGTCGCCGAAGCCGCGCGCGAGCGTCTCGGCGGGCGTGCGCGGGACGATCTTCGCCTGGCCGAAGTGGACGCCGGTGTAGCGGATGGTCTGCTGGAGCCAGTCGGTGAGCCGCGCGGCGATCTCTTCGGGCCGCTTCTCGCCGGCGGCGACGCGCTCGACGATGTCGCTCAGCTCCGCGCCCAGTAGCTGCGCCTCGACGAGCTTCGCGTACCGCGCGCCGACAGCCTTCCAGGACTCGCCGGTCGAGACGGCGAAGGTGGGAACGAGCGCCAGGCGGGGCGAGAGGAAGGGCTCGATGTCCTTTGGCGGCTTGATCGACTCGAGCTCGAGCACGAGGCGCTGCAGCTCGCCCGAGACGGTGCGCCTGGGCTTGGCCGAGGTGCCGCGCAACGAGTAGCGCAGCGGCAGGCTCTTCGGCGCCTCGACGACGACGCGCGCGCGGCGGATCGTCGCCGGGTCGGAGATGGCGAGGGTGGTGGTGATGCCGGCGTCGAAGGGCGGCTCGGTCTCCCGGGAGACGACGACCTCCTCGACGACCGCGTTCGGCTCGACTCCGGGGAGCGGCGCGCGGAGGATGCGCCGGTCGTCGAAGATCTGCGGCGAGCCCTCGTTCACCGGCGCCTCGCCAATCGTCTTCGGATCGAGCCTGAAGACCCGTCCGTCGGCGGTGACCACCCGCGCGTCGAGCGTCGGCCGCTCCTCGTTCCAGGGCGACCAGACGGCGCGCACCGAGCCCAGGGCGCGGACGGCCTCGGCCTGCAGCGGGCGATAGATGGACCGAGCCGTGAAGGAGCGCCGGCCCTTCTCATCGAAGCGCACGAGCACCTCCCAGAGGACGAAGTCGTTGCTCTCGTCACCGGGGGCCGGGAGCGCGTTGACCGCCGAGAGCAGCCCCGAGGGGTCCGAGGTGAGCGGAGGCTCGGCGAACGGGTCGGAGGCGGCGAGCGCGGAGCCAAACGCGAGGACGGCGGCGAGGCCAGCGGCAAGCGAGCAAATGAGCGGTGACCGCGAGGGCATCGAGTCTCCTTTCCGGCTCCCGCGCGCATCCGGCGCGGTCGGGCCCGATAGTGACAGCCTCTGCGTGTGGGGTGAAGCAGTACGAGGATCGGACAGCGGCCGAACGAGGAAGGGCGCGCCGACTCATTAGAAAGGAAGGGCCGGCCCAATTCGAAGAAAGGAGCGCCGGTCATGTGGAGCACTACATAAGCGGCCCTCCCAACCTCTATCCGGCCCTACCTTCCTCAACCGAGGGCCGCCCTCCGTTCCTCGCTGAGCCTGCGCTCCATCCTCCCTGAGTGACCGCGACCGCCCCCGAGTGTTGAAGAGTGTCAGGGTCGGGCGATATGACAGCCCGCGCTCAGCCCGGGGGCAGTGAACGAGGACTCAAGCAGCCGTGACAGAACCCGAAAAGATCTCGGTCCGAGGCGCCAGCGAGCACAACCTCAAGAACGTTGACATCGACATCCCGAAGAAGAGCCTGGTCGTCTTCACGGGCGTCTCGGGCTCGGGCAAGAGCTCGCTCGCATTCGACACGCTCTACGCCGAGGGCCAGCGCCGCTACGTCGAGAGCCTGTCGGCCTACGCCCGCCAGTTCCTCGGGCAGATGGAGAAGCCTCGTTACGAGACCATCCGCGGGCTGTCGCCCACCATCTCCATCGAGCAGAAGGCGGCCTCCAACAACCCGCGCTCGACAGTCGGCACGGTCACCGAGATCCACGACTACCTGCGCGTGCTCTTTGCCTCCATCGGCGTGCAGCACTGCCCGAACTGCGGCCAGAAAGTCGGCCGCCAGTCCGCGCAGCAGATAGTCGAGGAGATCCTCAAGTTCCCGGAAGGCAAGCGCTTCACCGTCCTCGCCCCGGTCGTCGTTAGCCGCAAGGGCGAGTACAGGGACCTGCTCGACGACCTGCGCAAGCGCGGCATGCCGCGGGTGCGCATCGACGGCAAGCTCTACCGGCTCGACGAGGACCGGGTCGAGCTCGACAAGAAGCTCAAGCACGACATCCACGTCGTCGTCGAGCGGCTGGTGATGCGCCCGGACCTCAAGGCCCGCCTCACCGACTCGGTCGAGACCGCGCTCAAGGAGGGCAAGGGCCTGCTCGTCGTCTCCGACGAGAAGTCCTCGCCAGAGAGCGACCGGGTCTTCAGCGAGCTGAACGCCTGCCCGACCTGCAACCTGTCGTTCGGCGAGCTCACCCCGCCGCACTTCTCCTTCAACAACCCGCTCGGCATGTGCCCGGAGTGCCACGGCCTGGGCACCCGGCTCGAGATGGACCCGGAGCTCATCGTCCCCGACCGCTCCAAGTCCATCCGCGAGGGCGCGGTGACCCCGTGGGCGCGGGCTATCTCCCACGACTCGAGCTGGACGGGCGAGCTCATCGACCGCTTTGCCGAAGCCCACGGCATCGACCTCGACACGCCGTGGGAGAAGCTGCCCAAGCGCCACCAGGACCTCGTGCTCTACGGCACGCAGAGCAACGGCAGGCGCTACTACTCGGAGTTCGAAGGCGTCGTGAACCAGCTCATGCGGCGGTTCAAGGCGACCGAGTCCGAGGAGATGCGCCGCTACTACATGCGCTTCTTCTCGACCAAGCCCTGCCCGGCCTGCGAGGGGGCGCGCCTGCGACCGGAGAGCCGCGCGGTCTACGTCCACGGCAAGAACATCGTCGAGCTGTCGCGGATGACCATCGAGGAGGCGCACGGCTTCATCGGTGCGCTGCCGCTGGGCCAGGCCGAGGAGAAGGTCGCCCACGAGCTGCTCAAGGAGATCCGCAACCGCCTCGGCTTCCTGCGCAACGTGGGCCTGAGCTACCTGACGCTCGACCGCACCGCCTCCACGCTCTCGGGCGGCGAGAGCCAGCGCATCCGGCTCGCCTCGCAGATAGGCAGCGAGCTGACCGGGGTCATCTACATCCTCGACGAGCCCTCCATCGGCCTGCACCAGCGCGACAACGGCAAGCTGCTCTCGACGCTCAAGCGCCTGCGCGACATTGGCAACTCGGTCATCGTCGTCGAGCACGACGAGGAGACGATGCGCGAGGCCGACTGGATCGTCGACTTTGGCCCGGGCGCGGGCGAGCTCGGCGGCCGGGTGGTCTCTCAGGGCACGGTGGACCAGGTGATGCGTGATCCGAATTCGCTCACCGGCGCCTACCTGTCGGGCCGCGAGGAGATCCCGGTGCCCGCCACCCGCCGCGCGCCCGGCCCGGCCAGGCTCGTCATCGAGGGCGCGGCCGAGAACAACCTCAAGAACCTCGACGTCGAGCTGCCGCTCGGCCTGTTCGTCGCCGTCACCGGCGTCTCGGGCGCGGGCAAGTCCACGCTGGTCAACGACATCCTCTACCCCGCCCTCGCCCGCGCGCTCTACGACTCGCGCGAGAACCCGGGCAAGCACCGGGCGATCCGCGGGCTCGAGCACCTCGACAAGGTCATCGACATCGACCAGCGGCCCATCGGCCGCACGCCCCGCTCGAACCCGGCGACCTACACCAAGCTCTTCGATCATGTCCGCGAGCTGTTCGCAAACACGCCCGAGGCGCGCGCCTTCGGCTACACCGCGGGCCGCTTCTCCTTCAACGTCAAGGGCGGGCGCTGCGAGGAGTGCCAGGGCGGCGGCGTGAAGATGGTCGAGATGCACTTCCTGCCGGACGTCTACGTCACCTGCGAGGCCTGTGGCGGCAAGCGCTTCAACGACGCGACGCTCCGGGTGCGGTTCAAGGGCAAGACCATCGCCGAGGTGCTCGACATGAGCGTGCGCGAGGCGCTCGAGCACTTCGCGCTCCACAGGGAGATCCACCGCATCCTGACCACGCTCGCGGACGTCGGGCTCTCGTACATCAAGCTCGGCCAGAGCTCGACGACGCTCTCGGGCGGCGAGGCCCAGCGCATCAAGCTGTCGCGCGAGCTCGCCCGCGTCGCCACCGGCCGCACGGTCTACCTGCTCGACGAGCCGACGACGGGTCTGCACTTCGACGACATCAAGAAGCTGCTCACGGTGCTCAACCGGCTGGTGGACGCGGGCAACACCGTCATCGTCATCGAGCACAACCTCGACATCATCAAGAGCGCCGACTGGATCGTTGACCTGGGCCCCGAGGGCGGCAACGGCGGCGGCCGCATCGTCGCCGCGGGCACGCCGGAGGAGGTCGCCCAGGTCGAGGGGAGCGCCACCGGCGAGTACCTCGCCCGCGTGCTGCGGCAGGGCAAGAAAAGCAAGCGGGCGCGCTCGTAGGCCGCCGGGGCGCGACGGCGTCAACTCGGCGACCGCGCCCCCGGCTCGCCGTTGGATCCATTTCTGTGTCAGGATCGCGGCACTTTCTCGCCCAAAGGAGGTGTCCGATGAAGAAGGCCCTTGTCGCGCTGTGCGGCGCGCTCGTCGGTTTCGGGCTCGGAGCCCTGCTCTTCCGCTCGCCCGAGCCCGTCCCTTCGACCTGCCCGGAGTGCCCGAAGTGCGAGCCCACGCGCTCGACCGGATCGGCCCGACACGCCGCGCAGGCGACCGCCGTCAGGGGCGAGAGCGCCCAAGCCTCGAACGTGAAGGCCGCGCTGCCTCCGGCCGCCCCGAGCGCTCCGGTCGCCGACGCGGCGTCCGAGGAGGACCGCGAGGAGATGGCGCGCCTGCGCGCCCGCCTCGCGCAGCTCGAAGAGAAGGTCAAGCTCGAGGAGGAGCAGCGGCGCGAGGCTATCGGCGAGCCGGTCAAGCGCCCGGAAGGCCTCGATGCGCGCTTCGAGCAGGAGGCGGTCGTCGCCGCGGTCAACTCCGCACTTCGCGACATCGGCCTGCGAGGCGAAGTGACGGCCGCCGACTGCTCGGAGTATCCGTGCCTCGTCGTCGGCGAGACCGACGAGTCCTTCAGCCGCGAGCGCTCTCAGGCGCTGCGGTCGTCGGGGCCCTTCCAGCGGTACAGCGAAGACCAGACCTTGGGCTTCGGCGCCTCGGTCGGCGAGGGCGACGCGCGCAAGAACGTGTTCGGCCTGGCGGTCTATCCCCGCCTCCACGACAAAGAGGAGGAGTTGCAGATCCGTAAGCGCGTCGACTACCGCTTCTGGCAGCTCCAGGAGGGCGGTCTGAAGTAGCTCGGGCTCCGACGCCCTTCGGCCATCCGCGGCGTTGCCTGCGGCGACGCCGGGCTTGCTGCCGGTGCCGTGGCCGGCTGTGACCTCGAGCCGACCGATGGTGCTGGTCGTTGGCAGCGACATCGCTGGGCACGTCGCGCCAGGGAAAATGCTCGCCCGCTCGGTCGCCGGCCTAGCAATCGTGCTACTGTTGACACTGTCCCTCTTCACACCGGAGGCTCGGCATGGCACAGACCGCGCAGATCACGACGACGGTAGCGGGCGAGGCCTACTTCAAGCGCCTGATGGAGCTCGGGGTCTTCGAAGGCGTCCCGAACGACATGGCGCTGAGCTCTGAGTGCAGGCCGCTGATCGAGGCGCTTCACCACGTCCTCGCTGGAGGCCAGGTGTCCGTAGTGGTCACGACTCCGGGCAATCTGACGGTCTTCGAGGACCTTCAGGACAGGCTCGAGAAGACCTTCCAGCAGGCGAACGCGCTCAATCCTCCCGGGAGCCTGGCGGCCAGCCCCTGATCCTCCCGGAGGCGGTTAGACGCCTCCTGGCCAGCACCTGCGGGCGCGCCAGGCGCGCCGATGACTTGCGCGTCAACCGAAGGCGCGGGCCGCCTGCGAGTCGGCGAGCCCGGGCCGCGAGGAAGTGATTGTGCGCCGATTCAGACAGTGGGCCGAGAGCATCCTGCCCAACTTCCAAGCTGCGTCCACTCTCGGTTCCTGGGCCGCAACCGCCGCCATCGCCGGCCTGATGGTCTTCGTCGCGACGCGATTCTTCGCCGACGAATACTTTCAGCTCCGCCCGACCTGGGCCCTGGTCGCCTTCGCCATCGCCGCGGTGCTCGACCTTGCCGCCGGGCGCGTCCCGAAGCGCGGCAACGGCGTGCTCGCCTTCGGCGCCCTCAACATCATCGGCAGCTTCTTCCTCCAGCTCTTCTCCGGGCTGCTGATGGTGAGCTCGAACCCGTGGGGCGCGGCCGTCTTCTCCCCGACGCTGCTGCTGACCGCGCTCTACCACGGCCACCTCCACCGCGCGACGCCGCGTCATCCCTACCAGGCGCTCGCGTCCTTGGTGGCGGTGGTCGCGACCGCCTCGCTGTGCCCGAGCGGCCACCACCTGGCCATCGTCGCCGTCTCCGGCCCGGTGGCGGTCTTCGGCTCGCTGGTCTTCGGGGTGATCGCCGAGCGCGGCCACCAGATGCGCTCCGAGGCCGAGCGGCTGCGAGCCGCGATCTCCGCGCAGATGATCCGCGAGCAATCGACCCGCGCCGACCGGCTCGCGAACACGATCGAGCAGCTCTCGATGTGGAACCACGACATCCGCAACGCGCTCACGGTGATCGCCGGCCACTCGAAGCTGCTCGCGAGCATCGAGCCCGAGGAGTACGCCAACCCCGAGTCCGCCAAGGAGGCCCGCGCCAGCGTCGATCTCATCCGCAACAACCTGCGGCTCGTGAGCGAAGGTCTCGATCGGATGCGCGAGATCGCCAAGCAGCACAACGCCGAGCTCACGAGCGCTGAGGTCGTCGAAGTCCTGCCCATCGCCCAGGCCGTCGCCCAGGCAGCGCACGTACGGTTCCCCGACGCGGACATCAAGGTCGTCACGCGCGACTCGGCTTCCGGCCTGCGGGTGCGCGTCAACGGCGGCAGCGTGACGCTGCATCGCGCGATCGAGAACCTGGTCGTCAACGCCTGCGAGGGCGACGGCAGCCGCGGCGCGACGCGCGTGGAGGTCTGCCTCGCGCCGGCGGGAGACAACGTCGTGGTCGAGGTCATCGACGACGGCCCCGGCTTCACGCGCGAGCAGCTCGCGCAGGGCGTCGTCGGCTTCCAGACCTCGAAGAGCCACGGCACCGGGCTCGGGCTCTACACGGTCGAGCGCCTGGTCGCCGCCAGCGGCGGCTCGCTCGTCCGCGACAATCGGGAAACCGGAGGCGCCTGCGTCGCCCTGCGCCTGCCGGCCGGCGAGCCTGCATGAGCGGCGGGGTCGTCTTTCGCCGCGCGCTCGCACTGGTGCGCGAGAAGGACCTGCCCCTCGAGGCCGAGCGCGATCTCCTGGCCGCCCTCGAGGCTGCGCGCTCGGGCCCGCTCGATTTCTGCTACCTGGCCGGCGTGGACGCCGGGCTCGAGCGCGAGGCGCTCCTGCTGCGCTCGGCGGCCATCTTCTTCAACTTCGCCTCGGCCAACCTCGCCGACGACCTCGCCGACGGAGACTGCGACTACCTCGACCCGCGGGCGGCGCCGGGCGTCCAGTACGTCCTCCACTGCCTCTTCTTCGAGGCGCTCGCGCGCACGGGAGCGACTGCGGAGGCCTTGGCGTCGCTCTCCGCGCAGCTCACTGCCGCCGCGGCGCCGCACAGCATCGAGGTGCGGACCACGGCGTGGAGCCTCGCCAAGGCGAAGCAGGTAGCCGTGGGCCTCGCAGGCGAGCAGTACTCGGTCTACCTGCAGATCCTGTGGGCCGGCACCCGGCTCGAGCCTCGCGCGGCGGCCATCGGCCGGGATCTCGGCCTGTCGGCGCACGTGGCCATCGACTTCGCCACCGGCGACCGGCGGGCCGCCAGCCTGCCGGCCGACGAGCGGCGCGCCCTCGCCGAGTGGGCGTTGGAGGCGGCCGGACGGCTCGAGCGCGAGCGCCTCGCCTGTATCGATGCGGTGCTCCGCGGGGTCGTCCCCAAGCTGCGCGAGGCGCTCGAGTCGCCGCGCCGCCCCGGCTCGGCACAGGTCGTCTCGTACTTCGCCGGCAAGACCTCCTCGATCCTCCGCAAGTTCGGGCCGGGGCCGCGGGTGCACTACCACACCGGTCTCTGGTCCGGGCCGGTCTCGCCGGAGTGGACGACCGACGAGCTGCGAGGCCGAATGGTCGCCGCGCAGGAGCGCCTGCTCGAGCTCGCCGCCGAGCGCTGGCAGGCCTCGGCGACTCTGTGCGGCGCGGTGCTCGACGCGGGCTGCGGGCTCGGCGGCGGCTCGATCTTCTGGGCCCAGCGGTTCGGCGCACAGGTGACGGCGGTGACCAATGTGCCCGAGCACATCGGGCTTGTCCGCAGCTTTGCCGCCGAGGCCGGCGTCGCCGACAAGGTCGAGCCGCTGCTCTGCAGCGCCGAGCAGGTGCCGGGGGCCGCGCGCTTCGACGCCGTGGTCGCCATCGAGGCGTCCTGCTACTTCGACCGCCGGGCCTGGTTCGAGCGCGTCTCGCAGCTCTTGCGACCACAGGGGCGCATCTTCCTCGTTGACTGCTTCATCGGCCGTCCGGAGGTCGCCGGCTTCTTCAACGGCCACTGGCGCACGCGAATCGGCACGCTTGAGGAGTATGAGGAGGCGGCAGCCGGCGCGGGCTTACGCATCGAGTCGCTCGAGGAGCTCAACGAGCTCACCTCGGGCTTCTGGGAGCTCACCCTCGCCTGGACGCGGCGGGTGGCAATGGAGAGCGGCAGTCCTGAGCCCGACGCCGCGCTCGAGCGCTCACTGCGCGCGCACCAACTGCTGCACCGGGCTTATCTGGATCGCGGGGTGCGCCATCTGCAGATAGCCTTCGCTCGCCGCTGAAGGCCGCGCACCGTTCCGCTATGAGCGGAGCCGCGTGACGCCTCGACCTGGGGCGAGGCCAAATGCCGTTCGGCCTTCGACTCCGCCCATTTCGTTGCAGCCACTCGACTCCGGGGCGAACGCTGGTCGCCCCTACGCTCGGGGTGACCGGCGAGACACCGTTCGGCCTGAGCGTAGCAGCCGCCGCTTGCGTCGGCTGCGGAGTCGAAGGCCTGCTCGATTCTGTGGGGGCCCCTCGACTTCGCCTCCCGCGTTCCGCGGGAGGCTACGCTCAAGGTGACCGGATGCGCTCGGGGCCACCGGATTCGCTCGGGGTGCCGGCACGCGCGGTCCTCCAACCTCAGCTTCCTTAGCGATTACGGCGAGATATCGACGCGTTTCGGCGGCGCCGAACCCGACTCACGCCCTCCTCGGCCATCGTCAAGACAGCCACAAAGTGCCCCAGGGCTCTTTTGAGCAACGCCTGACGCTGCGCGTCGGATAATGTACGCGGCTTGCCCACGGAGAACCTGTCCATGCGCGAACGACGACCCACAACGAGAACGATAGGTGGAGGCCTGCTGGCCGCGGTGCTCCTCGGAGCCCTGCCCGCAGGCGCCCAGTCTCTGCAAGACCGCCTGGTCTTTCACCCCAACCTCCAGACCGATCTGCGGCCGACCCTCGAGCATCCGATGAGGCTCGGCCCTCGTGGCGAGCTGAAGGCGCCCGAGCCGGTCTGGACGCGCTCCGGGCTGTGGGCGACGCGTCCGAATCGGCTGTGGGGGCTCGCCAAGTCCGAGGACGCGGGCCTGCCGGTCTGGGACCCGACCACGAACGCTTGGTACGCGTGGTCGATGGGCGCGCTGGTCGAGGTCAAGCCCGACGGCCGGCTCCCGGTCCTGCTCGACCCGTTCCCGTCGCGCGACTTTGACATCCGCGCGGCGCTCGGGCTGGTCGTCTACGCCGATCCGGACACGCAGCAGATCGTGCTCCAGCGGCTCGACGGCGACCGCGACAAGCGGGTGCTCCTCACCGGCAACTTCTTCAACCCGCGCTTCTCGCCGGACGGCAAGAAAGTGGTCGTCTCCGAGAGCCGCTCGCAGGGCGGGCACATCTGGCTCGTCCCGCTCCGGGGCGACGCACCGCGCGACCTGGGCCGCGGCAATCAACCCTCGTGGCACCCGGACAGCCAGCAGGTCTTCTTCGCCCGCTTCGAGAACGACGGCAGGCGTCACACCTCCTCCAGCGTCTTCCAACTCGACCTTCGCGCCGGCAGCCCGCGACAGCTCGCCGTCAGCCGCGACCCGATCCTCACGCGGCCGACGATCTCGCCCGACGGCTCATGGATAGCGCTCGCCGACGAGCAGACCGGTGAGCTGCTGCTGGCCCGGCTTCCCACCGCGGAGAGGAGGTAGCCATGCAGACCCGAGCTCTCCGAATCGCCGCCCTCGCCGCGGCGCTGCTGCTGCCGCTCAACGCCGTGGCGCAGAAGGTCTTCATCAACCCCAGCAATCAGATCCACAACGCCGTCGCCGGCGGAGGCAACGAGGCGACCTACGCGTCCATCAACGCGAACATTACCCGCGACATCCTGGTCGCCAACAGCTTCGATGTCCGAGTCGATGACGATTTCGACAACGCGCCTCTGCGCGCCAACTCGTGGGGCGCCGCGGTCTTTTTAAGCGTCCACTCGAACGCGGGCGGTGGCCACGGCCCCGAGACCCTCTACGGCGTGCCCAGCGGCAGCCAAACCTTCTCGGGGAAGATTCAGAACGGCCTGGTCGCAAAGCTGCCGTTCTACAACCGCGGCCTGAAAGACGGCACCTGGACGTACGTCCTGCGCACCGCGAACATGCCCGGCGCCCTCGCCGAGGTCGTCTTCCACGACTGTTCGACCACTTCGCACACGGGCACGTACACGGTCGGCCATCCGCCGTCGGAGTCGGCCTACCTGAAGAGCTCGAGCGGCCAGCAGGCCATCGGCTCGGGCTTGGCCAACGGCGTCTGCCAGCACTTCAGAGGCTCGAACTGCTCGGGAGGCTCGTCTCCGGCCAACGGCTCCATCAAAGGCGTCGTCTACAAGAACGGCGACCTCGAGGACCACGTCGCGCCGGCCACCGTCACGCTCAACACCGGGGCGATGACTACCTACAACGGCAGCGCCGTGTGGTCCTTCGACGTGCCGCCGGGCAACTACTCGATCACCGCCAGCGCGCCCGGCTATCAGACCGCCACCCGGACCTGCCCGGCGGTCACCTCGGGCCAGATCTCCTGGTGCAGCATCGAGCTCGTTCCGGCCGCCTCGTCGCAGAAGGGCTTCATCAAGGGCGTGGTCTACAAGAACGGCGACCTCACCGACCACGTCTTCCCCGCCACCGTGTCGCTCAACAACGGCGCCTCGACCACCTACGACGGCAGCGCCGTCTGGTCGTTCGAGGTCAACCCCGGAACCTACACGGTCACCGCGTCGGCGAGCGGCTACCAGACCGCGACCCGAAGCGACTGCTCGCCGGTCGTCGCCGGGGAGACCACCTGGTGCAGCATCGAGGTCGTGGCGCAGGAGCCTCCGCCGCAGAAGGGCTTCCTCAAGGGCGTCGTCTACCAGAACGGCAACACGAACAGCCACGTGGCCCCGGCGACGGTGACACTCGGAACCGGCCAGTCAACGACCTACACCGGAACCGCCGATTGGTCCTTCGAGCTCGCCCCGGGCAGCTACACGGTGACCGTGAGCGCGAACGGCTATGAGACGGCGACCAAGAGCTGTCCGCAGCCGGTCGTCGCCGGGCAGACCTCGCGGTGCGATGTCGAGCTCGTGAGGATCCCCGAGCCGGCGCCCGACGCGGGGACCATCGAGCCCGAGCCCGACGCCGGCGAAGAACCCGAACCGGACGCGGGCGAGGAGCCACCCCTCGACGCCGGTGTCGTTGAGCCCGAGGATGACGCGGGCGTCCCCCCGCCGGTCGATGCCGGAACGGAGCCCGGTCCGCGAACCGTGCCCGAGATCGACGGCGGTGCCTGCGGCTGCAGCTCGACCTCGAGCGGGCTGTTCGGGCTGCTCGCCCTGCCGCTCTTCGCCGCTGGCCGGCTGCGCCGCCGGCGCGGGCGGTAGTCGAATCGGAGATCCCGCACGAGGGCGCCGCGGTCCCTGGCCGCGGCGCCTTCGTTTTTCAGACCGGCGGTCCGGTCCCGTCCAGAAGAGCCTATCGGCCGCCCGGAGAAGCGCAGGCCGGACGGAGCCCTCCAAGACTCGAGCGTCGTCGCCGGGTTGCCACCCGAGTCGCTCGCGCAGGAAGGCACCTGTGGGTCCGCAAGTCGGCTCAGGGGATAGGGAAGGGCCAATACAAGCCTGGCGCGCCAAGGTCGCTCTACGGGCCGACGAGAGGCCTTCTGACGCCGAGTTGCTCGCCCCGAAAGGAGCCGCACCGGCGCTGGAGGGCGCCGCGCGGCTGCCGCCGAAGGTGAAAACTGACGCAAATGCGATGGGTTACATTCGCATCTCGAGGCCTCAGGAAGGAGCCTGTAGAGCGCCAGGATGGCCCAGGAGCGGCCGTCCGGTTACCAGCCCTATTACAAATCGCTCTACGGACCGCCATGGCTCTTCCTGAGCCGATCCGGCTCGCGAATGGCCACAGATCGGCCCCTCAGCCACCGCCGCGGCGCTCCGCCTCGTGTCACGGCCCCCGCCTGCGAACCCCGAGTCCCACCGCGGCGAGAAGCAGCGCGCCCATCGAGAGAGCGCTCCCTGGCGTTCCGCAACCACAAGCCTTGCCGCCCGGGGCCTCGGACGGCGCCTCGGACGCCGGGGCCGGCTCGGCGCTGGCGCTCGCACCGGCGCCCTCGCCCTCACCCGCCGCTGCCGGCCCCGGGCTCGCGGCCTGCGCGGACTGCGCGGACTGCGCGGCGGCGGGCCCGGCGCTGGCGCCCTCGCCCTCACCCGCCGCTGCCGGCCCCGGGCTCGCGGGCTGCGCGGCTGCGGGCCCGGCGCTGGCGCCGTCGCCCTCACCGGCTGCCGGTCCCGCTGGCTGTGCCGTCGCGGCCTCATCAGCGTTGGCTCCAGCGCCTTCGACCGCCGCCGGCTCGTCCGCGTCGCGTGCAGCCGCAGCGGACGTGAGGTCGACGATCGGGATGACCGGCGACGGAGCATCCGCGCCCGGCGCTGGGGCCTGCGCGGGCGGC
>JBMNNX010000146.1:0-16568 GCA_050942745.1 Myxococcales bacterium | reverse complement strand
TCGCGTCCTCGACCTGGGTGGCGCACGGCCGCAAGTCGTCGCCGGTCTCCCAACGCCAGAAGCTCGTCTCGGCCTTGGGCTCGGCTGCCTTGGCGGTGACGAAGCAGCTCTCGCCGCTCCTCAGGATCTCGAAGCGCAGCAGCGACTTCGCCGGCTTGGGCTCCTGCCCGGATTCGAATTCGACCGCTGGCGCGACTTCGTACCCGAGCGACCGCAACTGCTCGAGGATGGAGGGCGCGAGGCTTCGCGAAGTCTCGGAGTCGCTCATCAGCACGCGCACCTCGGCAAAACGCGCGACGGCGACCTTCTTGCGCTGGGGCCTGACGTCGATGATGCGAGGCTCTGCCTCACTTCGCCCGGCAACGCACACGAGAACCAGACCGGCGGCAAGAACGACGGGACGCATGTCGGCTCCTTTCGCCCTGCATCTTGCCACGGCCAGTGCGCGCGGGTTCATGGAGCCGAGCGCATAGCGCCCCTGCCCAAGCCGGCCGAAGCGACCGAGGCGGCGCCCCCCGCGCCAGCCCGCGCCGCGCGAGCGCAAGCCTTCTCAGGCTCGGCGGGAATCGAGAGCGCGTCGGACGGCGCCGCGGCCTTCGGGACGGCACCGGGTCGCAGCCCTGTCTCGCCGGACGAGCGCCGTCAGTACGAGCCCTTGACCCCGAGCACCGGCAGAACGACCGGGAAGCCCTCGGGCACCTTCTCGAGCGGCCCGCCGCCTCCCCACGTGCCGCCGGTGTAGGAGAAGCCGACGATCTCGCTCGTGAAGCTGATGTTGAGGACGTCGAGGTAGGCCTCGAGCAGGAAGGTCTCGAACGCCCAGGTGTGCGCGACCCGCACGTCGGCCCGGAAGAACGGCGGGAGCCGATCGGCGTTCTGGTGCCCGACGCGAACCCAGGCCTCGCGCCCCTGCGGGTCGCGGCTCTCGCGCATCGTCGAAGAGGTCATCACCCCGGTCTCCGGCCGCCCGGTGTTGAAGTGCAGGGCGGTTCCCAGGGTCCAGTTGCCCAGCTTCAGGCTGAGAACAGCGTTGACGATGTGGGTCTGGTCGAAGGCGTACGGCAGGTAGCCGGAGGCTCGGCCTGTCACCGCGCCGTTCTTGTCGTAGACGCTGTATTCGGTCCAGCGCGTGCTGCGCTGCAGCGAGTACGAGATCCATCCGAACCAGTTGCCGCCGAGCGGACGGCGCAGCATCAGCTCGAAGCCGTAGGCATAGCCGGTCGAGGAGACGTCGCCACCGCGCAGCAGGGCCTGCGGGTCCTCCAGGTCGCTCGAGCTTATCGGCGTGCCCTTCAACCCGTTCAGCGCGTCGGCGTCGAAGGGGTTGAGCTCGACGGTGCGCAGCAGCGGGTTGAAGTAGACGTCGGCGTTGATCTCGATCCCGTCGAACACCGTCCACTCGGCCCCCACGTCGAACTGGAGGGCACGCTGGATGCCCATCTCCAGGCCCGCCAGATCGACGACCGGAACGTGGATCAGGGTGATGGGGTGCTGGTGGTAAAGCCCGGCCGCGCCCTTGAGCACCAGGTTGTCGAGCAGGCTGTGGCGCACCGTGAGCCGGGGCTCGAGCGCCCAGTGCTGGATGCCCGGGGCGAGGTGGTAACTGTCGGCGCGCAGCCCGGGGATCACCGTCCAGGAATCGCCCGGCTTCCAGACGAGCTCGCCGTAGCTGCCGGCGAAGGTGCCCAGCGACTGCGGACCGCGCAGGCTGGCCATCGGCGAGCTGCCGTCGTAGGTGCGCCCGACGATGACCCGCGCCTGGCGGCGGTCGAGATCGCCGCCGAGCCGCAGCTCGAGCCCCTCGGTCATCCGGCTCGACCATCCGAGCCGGGCGCCCAGGGTGCCCTCCTCGACGCCGAAGTAGGTGCGCGAGCGGCCCAGGCCCTGCGACTCGAAGGCGAGCTTGTCGATGCCCCAGACCGCGCCCGCCTCGACCTCGCCGCCCGCCAGTGGGCCGCGCCAGCGCAGGTCGACCCGGTGGAAGAGGATGGCCTGCGTCGCGGTGGCCACGTCGGGGCTGTCGGCGGTGGTGCCCATCCGATCGCTGCTGCCAAAGCCGAACAGCCGCAGCGTCCCCGGACCTATCTGCTGCTCGACGCGCCCCTGGTAGTCCCAGAAGTCGAGCACGAAGCTCGGGGTCTCCGACCCGGCCGGCGCCGGCTCCTGCAGCGCGCTGGCGGCCAGCGCCGCGAGCCAGGCGGCATAGCTGAAGCGCCCGGCCAGCGAGACCCGGGTGCCGGTCGCCTCGAACGGATACTCGACGAAGGCGCCGGTGTTGATGACGTCGGCGTAGGCGCTCGCGTGCAGGCCCGGCTCGGTCGGGCTCTTCGTCCTGCCGTCGATGACCCCGCCCATCAGCCGGCCAAAGCGCGCCGGCGGCGCGCCCGGGAAGAAGTCGATGCCTTCCACGAAATCGGGATGAATGACCGCCGGGCCGAGGAAGAGGTGGAAGAGGATCGGCACGCGTACGCCGTCCAGGTAGTAGCCGCTCGAGGCGGGCGCCGAGCCGCGCACGACGGGATAAGCGACGCCCGACAGGAAGCTGCCGACCCCGGGCATCAGCATCACCACGCGGAACGGATCGCCCATGGTGCCGGGGACCTCGTGGACCTCCTGGCGGTTGAGCGAGACGCGGGCGACCTCGGTGCGGTCGCGCTCGGCGCGCACGATGGTCTCGTAGGGATTGAGCTGCCGCGGCTCGATGGAGTAGACGACCTCGAGCCTTTCGCCGGTGCGGATCTCCTCCTTGTATTCGGCCGCGTGGAAACCCGGCGCGCGCACCCTTGCCCGGTGGGCGCCGACCGGCAGCTCAATCTCGAAGCGCCCATCCTCGTCGGCGACCGTCCCCAGCTCGTCGCCGAAGACGATGCTCGCGCCGGGCACGGGCCTGCGGGTGCCGCGCGCGCGCACGAGCCCAGTGAGCACGCCAGTCGGTGGCTTCTCCGGCGTGATGACCCGCGGCGGAGCGACAAAGCGGTAGCTGAACTGGATGCGCACCGGCACCGGCACTCCGTCGAGGGTCGCCGGCTCGAACCCGAGGTCGAGCGCAGCCGCCAGCGCGGACTGGTCAAGCAGCGGGTGTACACCCCGGAGCAGCTTCGCCTCGCCGACAGAGCCGTCGGGGTTGATCACCAAGTCGAGCCAGACCTCGCCCTCGACCCGCTCGGCGGCGAGCGCTGGCGGATACCGGGCCGGAGAGTTCCTGGTGAGCCGCGGCGGAACGAGGTTGTCGCCGCGAGCGAGCGCGTCGGGTGTCGCTGAGCCGGCGCCGGCGCGACCTGGCGCGGGCCCTGCCGCTCGGCCACTCGAGGCCGGGCCGCGGCCGTTCGATTCGCGGTCGTCTGCCTCGAAGGCTCGGATCCCGATTTCGGCCGGCCTCGCGAGCGCGAGGCTGGACAACGCCAGGCTCGCCGCTGCGAGCATTGACGCCGCGCGCCCGCACCTTCGAGCGCGCTGCTGCCTTGTCCGTGGGAAGCCCCGGTCCGCCATCGGGAAGGATCGCCGCCCTCGCCACCAACCGCCCGTCTTCCTCAGCCAATCAATGAAGCGGGGAGGCGAGCGACAAGGCCCCCAAACGCACGGAGAGCAAGCGTCGGAGGGCAGGCGCGGAAGACTGTGCTCACCCGAGCACGCTCGCTTTTGAGATTTTCCAAACCGCGGGCGCGGAAAATGCGTATCCTCCCGGCGCACGCTGCGCCGACGAGGTTTCACGCCATGACGAAAAAGGACCCTTCTGCGGACAACGAAGCCACCACCAACGGAACGGGCGCCGGCGACGGAACCGCCGAGCCCGCGCACATGAGCCTGGCGCCCGTCGTCGAGGCGCTCTGCTCGGAGGCCCACGCGTTGGTCAACCGGCGCGCGCGCCCCGGGCTGCGGCACGAGTTCCCCTCGCGCGCGACGCTCATCCAGACCGTCGAGGACCTGCGCTCGGTGCTCTTCCCCGGCTACTTCGGCCCTTCAGAGGTGACCGGCGAGAGCGTGCGCTACTACATCGGCGCGACGCTCGACCGGGTCCTGCACACCATGGCCGAGCAGATAAAGCGCGGGCTGTGCGCCGAGTGCGAAGAGACTGATCCGAGCAAGTGCGCCGACTGCGACAAGAAGGCCTTTGGCATCGCCCAGAGCTTCATCGCCACCCTGCCGCATGTGCGCCGCATGCTCGCCACCGACGTGCTGGCCGCCTACGAAGGCGATCCCGCGGCGACGAGCCCGGACGAGGCCATCTACTCGTATCCGGGGATGCTCGCGATCACCAACTACCGGCTCGCCCACGAGCTGCTCAAGCTGGGCGCGCCGCTCATCCCGCGCATCATCACCGAGCACGCCCACAGCATCACCGGCATCGACATCCACCCGGGCGCCACCATCGACGAGCGGTTCTTCATCGACCACGGGACCGGCGTGGTCATCGGCGAGACGTGCCTCATCGGCAAGAACGTCCGCATCTACCAGGGCGTCACGCTGGGCGCGAAGAGCTTCCCGCTCGACGAGCACGGCAACCCGATCAAAGGCATCCCGCGCCACCCGATCGTCGAGGACGACGTCATCATCTACTCGAACGCCACCATCCTCGGCCGCGTCACCATCGGGAAGGGCTCGGTCATCGGCGGCAACGTGTGGCTGACCCGCAGCGTGCCGCCGGGCAGCTCGATCACGCAGGCCCAGCTCAAGGACAAGAGCCAAGGCGCTCCCACCGCGGCCGGTCCAGCCGGCGAGCCGTAGGAGAGGCAGACGCGACCAGCGCTCGCTTCGCCGTAGCTAGCGGCCGTCGCAAGTTGGCTCCTCGCGCGCCCGGACTGCGCCCGAGCGCTTGCGCGCGTCCTCGCCCTTCGAAACTCGTCGCTGCTCGGCGCATCCCACTTTCGGCGAAAGCAGCGGTCAGAAGCCCGGCGGGCACCGACGCGGGGATTTTCCTCCAGGCGAGCAGCCGTTGTTCCTTGGTACGGCGCGCCGCCTGCGCCATCCGGAGCCCATGAACTACTCGACAGCCCAAGACCGACGCGACGTCTACGACCTGCGGCCGAACGCCGAGGGGGTCTACGTCTACGCGCAACCCCGCCGCCAGTTTCGCCCCCGCGCTACCCGAGCGCTCATCGCCTCGCTCATCGCAGGCTATGCGCTGCAGGTGCTGGTGCCCGGGCTGACAAACAAGCTCGCCATCGCCGCGGGCCCGGTCATCGCCGGCGAGTGGTGGCGCCTGGTAACCGGGGCCTTCCTGCACGGCGGGCTGCTACACCTCGCTGCCAACTCCTGGTTCGCCTGGGTCATCGGCTCGCGAATCGAGCGGCAGATCGGCCCCGCGAGGCTCCTGATCATCTCCGCGGCGGCGATGCTCGGCTCAGGCCTGCTCGTGGTCGGCGGGGGCTCGGCGGCGGTCGGCTTCTCCGGCGTGCTCTACGGCTGGCTCGCGAGCTGGCTCGCCTTCCACCTGACGACCCGCTTTCCGGCGCTCCGGCTCGACCGGCTCCAGTGGCGCGCCTACCTGCAGATCCTCGGCGCCAACCTGATGCTCTCGCTCCTGCCGGGGATCTCGTTCCTCGGCCACCTGGGCGGCTTCGTCGCCGGCTTCGTCGCGGCCTACCTGCTCGGCGTGCAGCACTCGCGACGGATGCCGCTGCGGCCCGAAGCCTAAGGGCCCGCTCGAGCTGCCGCTCCCCCGCCGCCCGCGGACGAGCGGCGCCGGGGTCGGCGCGCGCCTGAGCTCCGCTACTCCTTCGACTCGGGCGGCGTCTCGAGCTGCCGGATGCGCACCCGAACTACGCGGCGCTCGGTGCGCTCGACGACTTTGAACTCGTAGCCCGAGGAGACGAAGACCTGCCCCTGGGCCGGGATCGCGCCCGCCAGCATGCTGAGCATCCCGCCGATGGTGTCGAAGCCGGCGTCCTCGGGGAGGTCGGCGTCGAACTCGCGGTTGAACTCGCGCACCGGCAGCGTCGCGTCAACAAAGGCGATGCCCTGCGGCTCGCGCGTGATCATCGGCGCCTCGGTCGCTCCCTCGCTGAAGATCTCGCCGACGATCTCCTCGACCAGGTCCTCGGTCGTGCACAGGCCAGCAGTGCCGCCGTATTCGTCTACGACGATGGCCAGGTGCTCGCGGCGCGCCTGCAAGGCGCGGAGCAGGTCGGTCGCCCGCATCGACTCGGGGACGAAGAAGACCGGACGCACGATGTCCTGCAGGACGAAGAGCTCGCTCTCGAGGAACAGCGGCACCGTGTCCTTGGCAGTCACGTAGCCGATCACCTTGTCGAGGCTGCCGTCGTAGACCGGCAGCCTGGTGTGGCTCTCCTCGAGCAGCGTCCGGCGGATCTTCTCCGGGCTGTCGTTGATGTCGATCGCCACGATGTCCCCGCGCGGCACGAGCACGTCGGCGGCGGTCAGCTCGCCGAAGTCAACGGCGCGCTCGATGATCTCGGCGCGGGGCTTCTCGATGGCCCCCGACTCGGCCGCTTCCTCGAGCAGCACCTTGATCTCCTCGGGAGTCAGGCGCGTCTCGGTGAACTTGGTCCGGTCGCGCAGCGGCTTGAGCAGCAGGTTCGCCGACGCGGTGAGGACCCAGACGACCGGCCTGGCGATCTTGCCGAGGCCGAGCATGAGCCTGGAGATCCGCAGCGAGATGGGCTCGGCGTAGCGAAGGGCTATCGACTTGGGGACGAGCTCGCCGAGGACAATCGAGAGGAAGGAGTAGAAGACGACGAACAGGCCCAGCGCGAGCTTCCCGGTCCAGCTCGGGACCTGGTCGCCTCCCGACAGCAGACGCGCCAACGGCTCGGCCAGCGAGGCACCGCCGACCGCCGAGGCGAGCGCGCCGACGACGGTGATGCCGACCTGGACGGTCGCCAGGAAGCCCTCGGCGTCCTTCTGGAGCTTGTCGACCGCCTTCGCGCGCTTGTCACCCTCCTCGAGGAGCTGCTGGATGCGCGAGCGGCGCACCGAGACGACGGCTATCTCCGCGGCGGCGAAGAGGCCGTTGGCCAGTATCAAGACGAGGATGAAAAGGACGATTTCCAACGGGCTCACGACGCGGCCTAAGTAGCAGCCCGCGGGTGGCAATGCAATCGAGCGACACCGGATGCCCGCGCGCGGCCCCAGCGTTATCGAGGGGACATGCTAGTCTCGCCGCCCATGAACGCGACCGAACCCCTCGCTCCCCAGCTCGACCTCGTCGATGAGATCAACCGCCTGCGCAAGCAGCTCAACGCGGTGCTGCTCGCCCACTACTACCAGGCTGACGAGATCCAGGATCTCGCCGACCACGTCGGCGACAGCCTGGCGCTCGCCCAGCAGGCCGCCAAGACGAGCGCCGACGTCATCGTCTTCTGCGGGGTGCACTTCATGGCCGAGACGGCCAAGATCCTCAACCCCGACAAGCTCGTGCTCCTGCCCGACCTCGAGGCCGGCTGCTCGCTGTCGGACCGCTGTCCGGCCGACCAGTTCGCCGCGTTCGTGGCGCGCCACGAGAACCCGTTCGTCGTCAGCTACGTCAACTCGTCGGCGGCCGTGAAGGCGATGAGCGACGTTATCTGCACCAGCTCGAACGCGGTGAAGATCGTCGAGCGCGCGCCCAAGGACCGGCCGGTCATCTTCGGCCCGGACCAGCACCTGGGGCGCTTCGTGATGAAGAAGACCGGCCGCGAGCTGGTGCTCTGGCCGGGTAGCTGCCAGGTCCACGAGCTGTTCAGCGAGAAGAAGATCGTCCAGCTCCAGGTGCGCCACCCGGACGCCGAGGTCGTCGCGCACCCCGAGTGCCAGGAGCGCGTGCTCTCGCACGCCGCGTTCGTCGGCTCGACCAAGGGCATCCTCGACTACATCGCCCAGAGCCCGAAGAAGACGTTCATCATCGCGACCGAGCCCGGCGTCATTCACCAGATCAAGAAGGTGGCGCCGGACAAGGAGCTCATCCCCGCGCCGGGCGAGGACGAGTCGTGCTCGTGCAACGAGTGCCCGCACATGCGGCTCAACACGCTCGAAAAGCTCTACCTCTGCATGCGCGACCGCAGGCCCGAGATCACGCTGCCCGAGGACATTCGGAAGCGAGCCCTCGTGCCGCTGCGCAGGATGCTGGAGTGGAGCTGAGGTAGGGGCGCCCGGCAGCGCGCCCGGCCTCGAGCCCGGCACAATCACCGGCCGCGCCATCGGTAGGGGCGCATGGCAATGCGCCCGGCCCCGCAGGCCCAGATGGGGTTGGACGCACGGCGAGGCGACCGGCGTTGCCCGCCTCGGGATTGCCGTCCGCCGACGGTGGGGGCGCATGGCATTTCCATGGCGATGCGCCCCGGCCAGATGCGGTTGGAGCCACGGTTATGCGCCCGACCCCGCAGGCCCCGCAGCGGTCCTCGGCTCTTCCGCCTGTCGCATCGAGCCGGTACGAACGTCGGCCCACCGATCCCCCGCGCCAAAGGCCCTGTGTCTTGTCCCTTTCGCTGTGAACGCCGCTGACCTTTCGGCTATGGACCGGCAACTCTCGCTGCTGTAACTCCGCGGCCGTTCGCCTTTCCGGAGCGACCATGCCCATGGACTACAGCAACGTCACCCGGCAGCCCGAAAAGTTCGACTTCAGCGTCCCGAACCTGGGGCCGTGCACCATCCCCTCCCCGCTTACTCACAGGAGGTTTTCCCCGGACGAAGCCCGGGTCTCCTTCACCAGCATGCTCGGCGAGATCCGGCAGCTCATCGATGCGGGCGGCCCGTTCCCCGCCTTCGAGAAGGCTGGCCCGCGCGAGCGCATCTTCCACGACCCCGCCTGGAGCCGCGCCGCCATCCTCACCGCCGGTGGCCTGTGCCCGGGCCTCAACGACGTGATCAAGGGCCTCGTCGAGACGCTCTGGTTCAGCTACGGCGTGCGCAACATCTTCGGCCTGCGCTACGGCTATCGGGGCCTCAACCCGAAGTACGGCTACCAGCCGATAATCCTCGATGTCGACACCGTGGACACCATCCACGAGCAGGGCGGCAGCATCCTCAGCTCATCGCGCGGCAACGAGGACATCGGCGTGATGGCCGACTCGCTGCAACGGCTCAACATCAACCTGCTCTTCTGCGTCGGCGGCGACGGCACGCTGCGCGGCGCCACCGCGCTCGCCCACGAGATCGCCCGCCGCCACCAGCCGATAAGCGTGGTCTGCGTCCCCAAGACCATCGACAACGACCTGAGCTTTGTCGGTCGGACCTTTGGGTTCGAAACCGCGGTTGACGCCTGCTCAAGCATCATCACGGCGGCGCACGTCGAGGCCAAAGGCGCATGCAACGGCATCGGCCTGGTCAAGCTGATGGGCCGCGACTCGGGGTTCATCGCCGCGCACGCGACGCTCGCCAACCCGGTGGTCAACTTCTGTCTCGTCCCCGAGCTCGACTTCGACCTCGAGGGCGATCGCGGGCTGTTCAAGGCGATCGAGCGACGCCTGCGCTCGGGCAAGGGCCACGCGATCGTCGTGGTCGCCGAGGGCGCCGGGCAAAAGTTCTTCAAGGACGCACCGGTGCGCCGCGACGCCTCGGGGAACATCCGCAAGCACGACATCGGCGAGTTCCTTCGCCAGAAGATCCCGGAGTACCTCAACGGCGTGGGCATCGAGTGCCAGGTCCGCTACTTCGACCCGAGCTACCTGATCCGCAGCGTCCCGACGCGCGCGACCGACGCCATCTTCTGCTACCAGCTCGCCGAGCACGCGGTACACGCGGCCATGGCCGGCAAGACCGACATCGTCATCGGCAAGTGGAACAGCCTCTTTACGCACGTGCCGATTCGCCTGGCCGTCATGGAGCGCCAGAAAATGGCGTTGGCGGGCAGCCTGTGGCAGGCCGTGCTCGTCTCCACCCGCCAGAACGACTACTTCTTCCCCGACGGCGCTCCGCGGACGCCGCAACCGGCCGAGGGTGGCTGTCAGCCGCCGCGTGAGGCTTGACGGTACACCGGGCCAGCGCTCCGGAAGGCGAGGGACGCAGGCGCAGCGGCCGGCTCCCGCGCGGTCGGGCCTGCTGAGAAGGTTTCCCGGGTAGCGGCTTGCGCGCCTCGCTGGAGGCCGCCGAGACCCCGGCGCTCCCCTCCTCGTGCGCTGCCCTCCACGACGCAAGCCGCCGGGACGGCGGGCGCTCCCCCTCTCGCTCGCCGCCGCTTCTCGCGCCGCGCCGCCAGAAAAATGAACTTGCCCGCGAACCTTTTTCCGCGTGCGGTTCCTTCCAGGCGCGAGCGCGGATTGGACCGCGCCAACCTCAAGGGGAAAACGCGATGGCAGAGTTCTACTTGATGGGCGGCTGGGGCATGTACCCGACGACGCTCTTCGGCCTGATGCTCGTTGCCGCGGGTATCGCCTACGCGGTGCTGCCCGAGCGCCGCTTCGTGCCGCTGCTGGTGAGCATGGGCGTGGTCGTGTTCGGTTCGGGGATGCTCGGCACCGTCACCGGCTTCATCAACACCTTCCGCTACATCGAGAAGGTCCCCGAAGCGCAGCAGCGGGCGATCACGCTGGTGGGCGTCTCCGAGTCGCTCAACAACCTGGTGCTCGCCTTCATCTTCATCGTGCTCGCGACGCTGCTCGCCTCGGTCGGCGCGCTGCGCCTCGGGCTGCGCAGCCGATCCGAGAAGAGCGAGCATCGCGGCGAGCCTTCGACCCTGGTTTGATGGGGCTCGCCATGCTGACTTTCTTCGCCGAGGGCGGTCTGGGGATGTACCCGACGCTGGCGTTCGGGCTGCTGCTCGTCGCGGTGGCAATCGCGTACGCGTGGCGACCCGCTCGCCGGCTGCTCGCGCTCTACTCCGTCCTCGGCGTCGTCGAGCTCGCCTGCGGCGTCCTGGGCCTCACGCTGGGGATAGTCACGACCTTGCTGTACACGAGCAAGCTGCCGCCCGAGTCGCAGTACGCGGTGACCCTGCTCGGGCTCGCCGAGTCTCTGCACAACCTCGTGCTGAGCCTGGCGATGCTCGTCCTGGCGACCTTGGTGCTCGCCGGCGGCATCCTGCGCGCGGCGCTGCGGCCCGACGCCGACAGGAGCTGAGGCGACGATGCTCTCCGACGAGGCCCTTTACGAGCGGATGGTCGCCGGCGAGCTCGGCGCGTTCGACCTGCTCTACGAGCGCTACGAACGGCCGCTGTTCGGGTTCGTGCTCAAGCACCTGAGCGACCGGGCCGAGGCCGAGGACGTGCTGCACGAGGCCTTCCTCGGCCTGCTGCGCGCCCGGCGCATCGAGGGCGCCAGCTTCCGCGCCTGGCTGTTCCAGGTCGCGCGCAACCTTTGTCTGAACCGTTTCCGCACGCGCACCCGGGCCAGCCGCGCGCTGTCGGTCGTCGCCCGGGACGGCGATGAAACGGTCGAGGCGCCGCAGCAGCAGCTCGAGCGCCACCAGGCGGTGGTCGCGCTGCAGGACGCGGTCGAGCGCCTTCCCGAGACGCTCGCCGAGCTCTACCACCTTCGCGTCGCTGGCCTGTCGTACGAGGAGATGGCCTCGGTGGTGCGAGCGCCGCTGGGGACCGTGAAGTCGCGCATGCACGAGCTGGTCGCTCGGCTGCGCGAGGAGATGAAGCCATGGACTGCCCGCTGATCCGCGGCGACCTCGTCGCCTACCACTTCGGCAGCGTCGAGGAGGCGACCCGCGACGCGGTCGAAAGCCATCTGCTCGGCTGCCCGGACTGTCTCAGAGCCTTCCTCGCGCTCAAGCGCGAGATCGAGACCGCCGGGGCCGGCCCGCGCCCCTCGCCGGCGGCGCGCGCGCGGCTGCGGCAGGCGGTGGCGCATGAGCTCGCGTCGCGAGCGGGCGCGCCGAGCCCCCACTGGTGGCGCCGCCCGCTCGCCTTCGGCTTCGTCACTGCGGCGGCCGCCGCGGCGATGCTCCTGGTGCTCTCGGTCCGCGGGCAGATGCATCTGATGGCCCAGATCGCCGAGTCCGCGCCTGTGGAAGTGCGGGGACCGGCGCCCGCTGTGAGATGAGCTGAAGGCGCAGCAGCCGCGTCGGCGAGGCGCGGGCTCGGTCTGTTGCTCCCGAGGCCCGCGCGGCGCCCGCGCTTCGCGGAGGTGGAGTAGGGATCGGCAAGAGCCGGTCCCGTCGCGTCGGGCTTTCGGCTCCGCCTTCGAAGGTCGGAAGCGCTACGAGAGGAAACCGCCTCGCTCGAACTGGCGGCCTTGGCGTCTGCTACGGCACCGTGCCCTGCAGGCTTGCGTCGGCCCCGCCCGCGTCCGCCATCCCTCCATCGTCCGGGGCACCGGCGTCCTCCATGCCCGCGTCTTCTCCGGCGTCAACACCCGCGTCTTCCATGCCGGCATCCTCGCGCCCGGCGTCCATGACCGCGGCGTCGCGGGCTTCTTCCCCGGCGTCGCGAGCGCCACGCTGCGGAGGACAGCCCATCGAGAGCAACGCGACGACGCTAAGGGCGAAAAGGCAGCGACAGATGCTGGTCATGGACGACCTCCCCATCGAGATCACGACGACCGCCGGGCCGTCGCGCGTTTCACGAGAAAAGCGCTGGCGAGGGTGTCCCCATGCCTCCCCGAAATAAACCGCCCCGTTGGGCCGCGGGCCCGAGGTGTTGGACAAGCAACTCCGAGCGTGCCCCGCTCCCGCTCGCGGCGATATTAAGGAGGCGGCAAGCGGCCGCAGGAGGACCGACCGGGTGGCAGGATCACGGACCGTTCGCGAATACGGAGCGCAGGGCCCGCTCGTCCTGGTCCTGCACGGCGGCCCGGGCGCGCCGGGCGGCGTGGCCGCGCTGTGCGAGAGGCTCTCGGACTCGTTCCACGTTCTCGAGCCCTTCCAGCGAGGCAGCGGCGAGGTGCCGCTCACGGTCGAGCGGCATGTCGAGGACCTCCACGCGCTCGTCCTCTCCTGCCCGCAGCCGCGGCCGGCCATCGTGGGGCACTCCTGGGGCGCGATGCTCGCGCTCGCCTACGCCGCCGCGCACCCGGACAGCGCGGGCCCGCTCGCGCTGATCGGCTGCGGCACCTTCGATCCCGAGTCGCGGGCTCGGCTGCACGCGCGCTGCGAAGGGCGCATCGACGAGGCCCTGCGCTCCAGGCTCGAGCAGCTCGAGCGCGAGATCGCCGACCCCGACGAGCGCCTCGCGCGGTTCGGCGAGCTGCTCCTGCCCGTCTACTCGCACGACCTGGTCGCCACGCCGCCCTGCGAGCGCCCCGACGTGCGCGCCCACAGCGAGACCTGGGACGACATGCTGCGGCAGCAGCAGGCCGGGCTCTATCCGGCGGCGTTTGCCGCCTTCCACGGCCCGGTCCTCATGCTCCATGGCGCGGACGATCCACATCCCGGCCCGATGATCCGCGACAGCCTCACACCCTTCCTGCCGCAGCTCGAGTACCGCGAATGGCCGGCATGCGGCCACTACCCGTGGCTCGAGAGAGCGTGCGGCGACGAGGTCGTCGCCTCCCTGCGCGCGTGGCTGCTCGAGCACTGCCCGAGCTGACCCGCCGCCGCGCCTGATCGCTCCCTGCCGCTCCATCACCTTTGCCGACAGACGGCTCGAGCGGCGGGGCGGACCGCGCCGACGACGAAGAGTCGTCCCGCGCTGAGTTGTCCCGCTGACTTGTCCGACATCGCGCTCTTCACGCCCGGCAACAACCGGCGGCTCTGGCCGCGGCGCCGCGCTTCGTTCATCGTCGCGGCGATTCAGGCGCTCGGGAGCAGCCGAAAGCCGCGGGCGAGCGGACCCGCCGTCGCTTCGAGCCGGAGGAAACGCGCATGGCACGCAAGAAGATGGACGTCTCTCCTGCCTGGCTGTGGACGGCGCTCCTCACGTTCGGCGTGGGATTCAGCGTCCTCATCTACCTGGCCTTCGCGGTCAACCGCGGGGCCCCGCCCATCCCCGATCGCGTGCTCACCGAGAACGGCGAGGTGCTCTTCACGGGCGACGACGTGATGCGCGGCCAGCACGTCTTCCAGAAGTTCGGCCTGATGCAGTACGGGACGATCTTCGGCCATGGCGCCTACCTCGGCCCGGACTTCACCGCCGAGTACCTCCACGCCGCGGCGGTCACGATGCTCAACCTCTACTCCGGAGGCGCCGACCCGACGCCGGAGGTGCGCGCGCGCGTCCGCGACGAGTTGAAGGCCAACACCTACTTCCCCGAAGCAGGCACGCTCGTCTTCACCCGCGGCCAGCAGGCCGCCTTCGAGGAGCGCGTCGCGCACTACCAGCGGCTCTTCGCCAACCCCGCGAAGAACAAGGGCCTGAGGCTGCCGCGCATCCCCAACCCCGAGGACGTCCGCAAGCTCACCGCCTTCTTCGCCTGGGCGGCGTGGGCGGCGTCGGCGACGCGGCCGGGCAGCGCCTACTCGTACACCAACAACTGGCCGCCCGAGTACCTGGCGGGCAACGAGCTGACCGCCTCGGCGCTGATGTGGAGCATGTTCAGCCTGGTCGCGCTGCTCGGCGGCATCGGCGCCGTCTTCTTCGTCTTCGGCCGCTACCACCTGCTCGGCTGGCACCGCGCGAGCGAGGAGCCGTCGGGCACCCTGCGCTTCAAGCCCCCCGAGACCGTTC
Organism: Myxococcales bacterium; assembly: GCA_050942745.1. GTDB lineage: Bacteria > Myxococcota > Myxococcia > Myxococcales > UBA5297 > UBA10939. The sequence goes on along the minus strand of JBMNNX010000146.1, from coordinate 2,085 downwards.
CGCTGACGCCCGCCCAGCGCGCGACCGCCTGGTACTTCCTGGTCGTCGCCGGGCTCTTCCTCGCGCAGGGCCTGCTCGGCGGGGCGAACGCGCACTACCACGCGCAGCCGGAGTGGGTCATCGCCGGCATCGACGTCGCGCGCTACTTCCCCTACAACCTGACGCGCACCTGGCACCTGCAGCTCGCCATCTTCTTCGTCGCCGCGAGCTTCCTGGCCATGGGCATCTTCATCACCCCGCTCGTCGCCGGCCGCGAGCCGCGCGGGCAGGACAAGCTGGCGATAGGCCTCTTCGCCGCGGTGGTGGTGGTCGTCGTCGGCAGCCTGATAGGCGAGCTGCTCAGCTTCCGGGACCTGATTAGCCTCGACGGCCCGTGGTTCTGGCTCGGCGCCCAGGGCTGGGAGTACATCGACCTCGGCCGCGTCTGGCAGGCCGCGCTGGTCGTCGGGATGTTGCTTTGGGTCGGCATCATCCTGCGCGGCCTCTGGCCAAAGCTGCGCGAGGAGCACCCGGGCAACATGCCCTTCCTCTTCCTCTACAGCGCGCTCTCGATCCCGGCCTTCTACGCGGTGGGGATGGTGATCGGCCTCGACACCAACTTCACCGTCATGGACTTCTGGCGCTTCTGGGTCGTGCACCTGTGGGTCGAGGACTTCCTCGAGCTGTTCACCACGATCATGGTGGCCTACGTCTTCGTGCTGCTCGGCCTGGTGCGGCTGACCGTGGCCACCCGGGTCATCTACCTCGACATCATCCTCTACTCGGTCGGCGGGGTCATCGGCACGATGCACCACGCCTACTTCAGCGGCGGGCCGGTGGAGCTGATGGCGCTGGGCGCCTTCTTCTCGGCGATGGAGGTGCTGCCGCTCGTGCTGCTCACCTACGAGGCCTGGAGGTTCATGCAGCTCGGCAGCGAGAAGGGCGACGAGTCGGCGTTCCACACGCGAAGCGAAGCCTTCCCGCACAAGTGGGCGGTGCTCTTCTTGATCGCGGTCGGATTCTGGAACTTCCTGGGCGCCGGGGTCTTCGGCTTCCTCATCAACCTGCCGGTCGTCAGCTACTGGGAGATAGGCACCGCCTTCACCGCCAACCACGGCCACGGGGCGATGATGGGCGTCTACGGGATGCTCGCGGTGGGCTTCTTCATGTTCGTCGCCCGCTACTTCCTGCCGCGCGACAAGCGCAGCGAGACGGCGATGAAGGTCTCGTTCTGGAGCCTGAACATCGGCCTCGCCTGGATGATGTTCGCCAACCTCATCCCCATCGGCATCCTGCAGATGTACGACGCGGTCGAGATCGGCTACTGGCACGCCCGCGAGGCCCGCTTCTTCAGCAACCCCACTATCACCGCCCTCGAGTGGGCGCGGCTGCCGGGCGACTTGCTGTTCATCATCGGCGGCATCGTGCCGCTCGTGTACCTGGCGGTGCGCATCTTCGTCGCCCGCGGGAAGCCGAGGGAGACGCCGCGGGGCGCGGCATTCACCGAGGGGTGAGCGCCCCGCGAGCCGCCGACTCGCTCACGGGGCCGCCGCTTCCGGAGTCGGATCGCCGACCTTCGTGTCGACGCCTCCGCGGCGACCTTCGTGTCGCCGCCGCGGCGCCGCGGGCCCTGCCACCTAGTTCCCAGCCGACGGAACGAACGCCCCGGACTCCTTCTCACGGCGCTCGCGTTCGGCCTCGGCCTGTTCGCAGGCGCGGTTCTCGTTCGCACAGTTCTGCTCGCAGAGCGACCGCGGGTCGCTGACCACTCCGAGCGTGGACTGAGGCACGGGGCCGCGCGGCCCGGCGGGGCAGCTCTCGACGCAGCGGTTCGCCCGGTCGTTGCAGACCTTGTAGGACCCGCTGGTGGCGCACCCGAAGAGAAGCGAAAGCGAGAGCACGGCAATCGACTTTCGAATCACGCGGCCATTGTAGGCGGGAAGACGAAAGCTCGGCGATGCAAGTGCGGTCGGAAGCCGAGCCGGCGCGCGCCGGCGCGATCGCACAGGGGCCCCAGAGTTCGTTCCGCGCGAAATACCCGAATCCGCAAGTGGCCGGATTCACGGGCGAGTGGTGGGAGGTTCTCGTCCAAATCAGGTTTGGGAG
>JBMNNX010000323.1:0-6674 GCA_050942745.1 Myxococcales bacterium | reverse complement strand
CACGACGAGGTTCGGCGGCGGCCGGTCGCTCGCCTGCCGTTGGAGCAGAGCGGCGACCTCGCCTCCGAACCGTCCGAGACACAGGACGAGGGTCGGGTTTGCCAGCGGGAGATCCATCGATGCGCGCGGCTACTCCAGCGTCACGCGGTGCGCTTCGGCGATGGCCCGCAGCGCCTCGAGCTCGCGGGTCAGGTGCTCCTTCTCCTCCGGCGCGTCGGTGCCCCGGCGCTCGACCTGCAGCCGCTGGCAGCGCTCGCGCAGCTTCGCCGCGAGCTCCGAGGTGCGCCGGTCCTCGACGAGGGCCTTGAGCGCCTTGGTGGTCTCCTCGACGACCCAGCCCTTCACGTCCGGATGCAGCCGGGTGAACTCCTCGAAGGCGCGGTCGCGGAACTTGTGCAGCGGCCGGTCCTTGGCCGGGTCGGCGACGACGAAGAGGCCCTCGCGGCAGACGACCTGGCCAAAGAGCGTGGCGAGCACGAAGTCGCGCAGCTCCCTGTCGCGCGCCTGGGCCTTGTTCGCCGCCGAGGCGGCCGCCAGCCGCTTCTCCATCCACAGCCGCTTGGCGCGCGGGCCCTTGAGCGACTCGAGGTCGATGTCGAACAGCCCGTCGCCAGGGGCGCGCTCCCAGTTGCGATCGATGTGCAGCGGGATGTCCGGCACCTTCGGCCCGTCCGGCGGCGGCCAGGGCTTGCCGCGGGCGAGCTCCTCGGCCTGCACGACGCGGTAGCGCTGCGCGTACTGGCTCACCGAGCGCACCGAGTGGAGCGCGATGCCGAGCTTGGCGGTGTAGAAGACGACGCGCTTCGGGTCTTGGGTGTCGATGACATTCTGCGGCTCGACCGGGTGGCTGCCCATTGTGGTCAGGTAGGGGCCGAGCGTCTCGCGGTACTTCGGATCGAGCGTGGCGAAGTGCTTGTCGGGCAGGTACTGGCCGCCCGGGTAGAGATCGATGAACGGCTTGCACTTGCTGCCGGCGAACTCGAACTTGTCGTCGATGTAGCGATCGACGTCCGAGTCGCGGATCGCCTTGCGCTCCTCGGCGATCGCCTCGATGGTCGGGGCCGGGCGGCCCGGCTCGGTGAGCCGGCGGATCGCCCGCGCGGTGCGCGCCTCGAAGACGAGCCCCTCGTCGATGCGCAGCCCTCCCTCGCCCTCGGCGCCGCCGCAGACATCCTTGCGGAAGCGCTCGCGGCCGAGCGAGACGAGCGCCTCGACGACCCGCGCGCGCATCTCGTCCTCGGTGAGCGAGCCCTCGGAGGCCCGGCGCACCTCGTCGAGCGCGGCCGCGACGCCGGCGTCCGAAGGGGCGCGCTCGCGGTAAAGGTGCTCCCAGTAGCGCTCGCCGGTCAGGTGGTTCTGGAAGACCTCGACGTCGAGGACGTACTCGTTGGCCGCCCCGCCGCCCTCGCGCTCGCCGCCGGTCTTGAGCAGCCGCTCGGCCTTCTCGACGAGGATGCGCTCGATGTCCCGGGCGCGATCGAAGAGGGTGCCGACGCTGCGCAGCCGGGTGGTGATCTCGCGGACCACCTCGTCGTAGAAGCGCACCATCGCGCGGCTGGTCGCCTGCGTAGACGACTTGCGCACGACCTTGTCGTAGAAGGGCTTGAACTCGGCGACGATGGGCTTGTAGTCGCTGCCGACCAGGTCGCGCAGGGTCTTGGGCGCCGCCTTGGCGAGCCGGTCGCGATAGTCGCTGAACTGCGAGGCCGCGGCATCGGGGGTGAAGTCCTTGACCGACTCGTAGGCCTCGCCATCGGCCTTGCGGCGCTCGTGCAGCGCCTCACGCAGCTTGACCAGGAAGTAGCGGGCGCGGATGGGGCCCTGGCCGTCCACGATGTCCGAGAGGCTGCCCTTCTCGCCCTTGCCGCGCACCGCCTTGAGGACGCGGTCGACCTGCATCGTGCCGCCGGCGTTGGCCTCGTCGAGCCGCTTCTTGAGCAGCGCCCACTTCTTGTTCAGCTCGTCGGCGACCCCCTCCTGGCCCTCGAGGCCGAGCAGGTCCTCCTCCTTCCACGACGGCAGCTTCAGGTCGCGGCCGAGCTGCTCCCGGAACTCGTCGACCCAGCGCAGGTACTCGCCGAGCGCGCCCTGCGACAGGTCGCCGACCCAGTCGACGGCGCTGCGGGCCATGTCGCCCTTCTCGCCGCTCAGGCGCGCGGCGGCCTCGAGCTCGGCGGCGAAGTTGCGGTCGGGCGCGTCCGGGTCGCTGCTCGCGCCGGCGCTCGCCGCGCCGCCGGCGAAGGCCGCGCGCATCACGTCGGCCGCGTAGCGGGTGGCGAAAAACTCGAGGATGTCGGCGGCCGGCAGCACCAGCGCCGAGACGCCGAAGGAGCCGTAGCTCTTGGTGAAGCCGTTCTCCTCGAGCGCGGCGAGCTCGCGGGTGTCGTTGTCGAGCGTCGAGTGCTCCTTCTCGAGGATGGTCGAGAAGATCTGCGCGTGGGCGGCGTCGGCGACCGCCGGGTAGACGAGCTTCGGGTCGGCGATGACCACGCCGGCCGAGGTCTCGGCGTCGACGAGATAGACCTGGTCGAAGATGGGCCGGGTGATGCCCTTGTCGCGCGCGTCGTTGGGGTCGAAGTGGAACTCGACGAAGCCGAACTCGTCGCGGTCGTGCGCGCTCTCGAGCAGCTCGATCTCGCAGAGGGCCGCGTAGCCGTTGGTCATTATCTTGTCGAACTGGTTGAGCGGCAGGCCCTGGTTGCGGAAGACGTTGGGCAGCACGAAGGTGCCGGTGATCTGGTGGCCGCGGCCGGCGAGCAGCTTGCGAAGGTTGGCCGCCATCAGCGCCGAGCCGCCGCTGCCGGTGCCGCCGGCGAGCGAGGCGTACAGGTAGACCTTGGCCGCCTTGTTGGCGCGGTACGGGTTCTGGACGTCGTAGGCGCGGGCGATGGCGCTCTTGAGCGCGGCGAGGATGCCGCCGGCGTCGTTCTCGAGCTGGTAGGTGAGCGACAGGCGCGACTCGATGCGGATCTGCCCGGCGCCCTTGCCGCGCGTCGCGCGGGGCCGGTAGTGCTCGGGCCACCACTGCTGGAAGGAGGGATCGGCCGCCTTGTGCGTCCTGCCGAGCTTGAGGTCGACGTAGCCGGGCTTGTCGAAGTCGCTGACGACAAAGCGGTGGTTCGAGTCGACCCACCGGCAGCGGGCGATGTCGTCCTGGTCGGTGTCGATGACGAAGAAGTGGATGAGGTCGCGGTAGCGCCGGTAGTTGTCCTCGTCCTGCTTCACCTTGCGGGCGATCTGGTTGACGACCGAGCTGCCGCAGCCGCCGAGCCCCACGAAGAAGCAGGGCGCGATCTTCTTGTCGTACATGGTGTCTCCGTCTCTTCTCGTCCGCCCCCGGTGGCCGGGTTGGCCAGGCGGTCTTTACTCGTCCTCGTCTTCCTTGCCGATCCAGATGACCAGGCCTTCGTCCAGCTCGTACTTCGTCCCGTAGACCGGCGTGAAGGGCCGCGTGTGGATCACCTCGCCCGCGGTGGCGCTGCGGCCGCGGGCCGGGCGCATCTCGACGCCGCCGTCGCGGGCGACTATCTCGCACAGCAGCGGCGCGCTGCGGCGGATGGGGCCGCCGCCGCCGATCCTCAAGGACGCGGGCCGGTAGAAGCCGGGCTTGGCGCGCAGCGCGAGGCCGTAGTCGCCCTCGTCGTCGTTCGGCTTGTCAACGTAGAAGACCCGCAGCTTGCGCGGGAAGCGGCTCGGGAGCTTGAAGCCGGCGACGACGAAGCCGATGAGCAGCACGGCGAGCCCGAAGGTCGTCTTGCCGCCGTGTTTCTCCCAGAAGGTGAGCGGGAGGATCGTCGCCTCGACCTCGATGCGCCCGCCCTCGCGGTTCTCGTAGGGCGCGGTGAGCGGCACGAGCATCAGCGCGCCCTTGGTCTTTCCGGGCGCCGCGTCCTCGGGCACCTCGATCTCCAGGTCGAAGCGTTTCTGCTCGAGCGTCAGCTTCAGCTTCCGGGGCTCGACCTCGAACGGCAGCCCTTCGGCCTGCAGCTTCAGCTCGACGTCGCCGAGGAACTCGGAAGGCCGCAGATCGAGCAGCGCCTGGACGCTCGTTCCCGGCTTCACCTCGCCCACCTGCAGCGGACCGGGAGCGACGAGCTTGAGCGGCGGGACCGCGAGCACGGTCACCGGCGCGGCGACGCGGGTGAGCGCGCCGGCCGGCCCGGGCTCGACGCGGGCGCGCAGCACGACGCTCCCGGGCTTCTGCGTGGCGATCCTGCCGACGCGGGCGCCGCCCTCGCCGGCCGCGAGCTCGACCCTGCGCTCGAACCCTTCGCCCTTCGCCTCGACGACGAACCGGTGGCGGGCGAGGAAGCTCTCCTCCGGCATCCCGCCGCCCTCGCCCGCGGCGAGGAAGGCCCTCACCTCAATCGGCTGCCCGACCGCGACCTGCTGCGGGGCATCGAGCCGCAGCCTGAGGTCGTAGTTCTGAATCGCCGAGATGGCCGAGTCGGCCAGCCGCTTGCTCGGCTTGACGGTCCAGAGGCCCGAGGCCGGCTTCGGCACGTGGAAGAAGCGGTAGCGCTCGGCGCGCACGTAATAGAGCGCGGGCGAGTCGAAGGACAGGCGCGTCCCATCCGGCTGCAGGAGCTCGAGCTCGACCCCGCGCGGGGCGACGACCACCAGGTCGAGCGAGGCGACGAGCTTGTCCACGCGAATCGCCGAGGACTCGGCCGCGGCGACGCGCGCGCCGGAGTTCTGGGCGTGGATCTCGGCGAAGAGCCGCGGGAGGTCGGCCGCCTTTTCGGTGACCGAGCTGCGGCCGCGGCTGCGGCGGGCGAGCTCGTGGAGGAACTCGCGCGGCGCGTTGCGCGACAGGCCCACGGCCACCGTCTCGACGCCTTCGAGCCGCGGCAGAAGCTCCGAGAGCACCGTCTGCTTGCACTGCTGCTCGCGCGCCTCCTTGGCGCGCTTGGAGCGGTCGGGCTTGTCGCCCTCCTTGAGATACTTGGGGTTGTCCGGGGCGGGCTCGCACCGTCCGTCGGTCAAGAAGACGAGGAAGCGCTTCTCGCCCGGGTCGGCGGGCGCAGCGGCGAAGGCCTGGGCGGCGGCCTCGAAGGCGGCACCGAAGTCGGTCCAGTCGCCGTCGTCGGAGATGGAGCGAATGGCGTCCTTGAGCCGGTCGCGGTCGGCGGGCGAGCGGATCTGCAGGAACTCGCCGAGGATCTCCTTCGCTTCGGAGTCGAACTGCCAGACGGCGATCCGGTCGCCGTCGCGGGCGAGGTCCACGTAGAGCTCGGCCGCGACCTTGCGCAGCTTCTGCGGGTCGGTCTTCCGCATGCTCGACGAGGCGTCGACCATGATCAGGGTTCGGAACGCCTCGGCACGCGCCCCACCGGCCGTCGCGAGCGCGAGGACCCCGCATAACCAAGCAGCCCGCCTGGACACCGACACCTCCCGGGACAGTAAGCAAGTGGGCGATTTCCGCACCTAAACACCGGGATGTCAAACCTCGGACCACCGGGCGACGGCGGTTTCTCGGGCGCCTGCGCGCGCCGCCGGGACGGGTCGCGCCAGCACCTCGAATACAGGCTGGGACGAACAACTCCCGGAGTGGAGCAGAGTTGGAGCGGGCTCGCTGCGTCGTGCGGCGCTGGATCTCTGGCCCATTGGCGTTCCGCGCCTGTTCTTGGGCCTGGCGGGCCGCCAGGCCCGGCCCGCGACGTTGAGGCCCTCGGCGAGATTGGCTACTGTGCCCGGCCTGATGGAACGGAGGCGACAGACCATGAACATGAAGCGAATCCTCGTACTGGCCCTGGCATCGACCGCCCTGGCCCTGCAGGGCTGCGCCGCCACCTGCGAGGACGCCTGCAGCGCGGGCTTCGACTGCCTGAAAACGGTGGGCTACGAGGTCACGATGACGGTCGAGCAGTGCGCAGAGGAATGCGAGAAGAGCACCTGCACGAACAAGCAGGCAGCCATCGACTGCATGAGCGAGATCAAGTGCGCTGACGCCCAGTCGGGGACGGGCGAGCTCATCACATGCGCGAACCACTGCCCCGATCTGCTCACGCTGCAGACAGGCGAATAGGCCTTCGCCCGACTTTCGGAGGGCGTGAATGCGGCTCGCGTCGCGGAGGGCTCGGTAACAGGCTGTCCACTCCACAGCCTTGCGCCTCTTCGCCCTCGCTGCCTGCTGCCGTTTGACAGACCGCCCGTTTTGGGTGGAAAGTCCGCCGTCGATATTTCGCTGTTCTGCACAACAACCCCTGGAGGTTTCATGAAGAAGCTGCTCGTTGCGATGTCCATCTCCGCCGCGTTCGCCCTCTCCGCCTGCTCGGATCCTTGCGTTGATATGTGCGAGGAGGCCAAGGAGTGCTCGGGCGCGACCGAGGAGGAGAAGTCTCTCGACTGCGCCAAGTCCTGCGAAGACCGGCAGAAGAACGTGGAAGAGGCCGGGTGCGAGACCCAGTACGAGAAGATGATGGATTGCGCCGCAGACCTCGACGTTTGCGCTGACGCCGAGTCGAACAAGTGCGAAGCAGAAGGTCTCGCAGTCGGCCTTTGCATGCTGAAGTACTGCATGGACAAGCCGGAGAGGGATTTCTGCAAGGGCGAGTAAGCACGTCTAGGTGGCTGGTGTTAAGCGACTCTCTCTGAGGGCGCGGTGGCTGTGGAAAACCACTATGCACCTGAGCGCGGTCCACAGGGGCGCGTTCTCGGGGAGACCGAAGTAG
>JBMNNX010000308.1:0-7063 GCA_050942745.1 Myxococcales bacterium | reverse complement strand
CTCGTCATGATCGTCCTGCGCCGCATTGCCTACACGCTGCTGACGCTGTTTCGAAGCGTGACCCAGAAGAGCGAGCAGCGACGCCACACGCCGTTCAAGACGTTGATGCAACGGACGTCGGCGCCGTCGCCGGAGGGACCTACGTCACCGCGCTCGGCACCGGCTTCGAGGCGGGCGTCATCGTCGAGATAGGCGGCTCGCCGCTCAAGGACATGAGGGTTGTCGACGGCAACACGATCATCGGCCGCACGCCGCCGGGAGCGGTGGGCGCTGCCGACGTCGTCGTGCGCATGGGCGAGGCGCGCGACGAGACGCCCGGTGGTTTCGCCTACTTCGACCCCAAGCTCGCCGACGGCGGCAGCTCGGGCGGTCCGATCAACGGGACACTCAACGTCACCGTGCTCGAATCGGGCGGCTACGGCGCGGGTGTGCCCGGAGCCACGGTGATGCTCGGCTACGACCCGGCGACGCCGTTCCAGGGCCGTACCGATCGCAACGGTCAGATCACCTTCAGCGACCCGTCGCTCGTCAAGGCGCAGACCGTCACCGTCTTCAAGGAGGACTACCTCACCTTCACCGTCGCCCGGCAGGAGTCGCAGAACCTCACCGTCTTCCTCTCGTACATCGGGGAGGGCGGGGGCGGGGCCGGCTCGCCTGGATTCAGCTACGGCTCGCCGGCGCCGATCATCAGCGGCCGGGTCACCGGCTTCAAGCTGCCCCGGCCGCTGCGCAGCGGGGAGATCGCGGTCGCCGAGGTTTGGGTGGCTCCCAGCTCGCTCTACTCGACGCCTCCGACCGGCTCGATGGCCTCGCCGGAGGTGCGCGACGCGCGCGGCGAGCGCTGGCGCGTCACCCGCGACGGCGGGACCTACTCGGTCTTCGCGTCGAAGGGCTTGCGCGCGGTCTATGCGGTCTTCGGCATCCTCGAGCAGCGCACCCAGAAGTTCACGCAGGTGCTGCTCGGCGTGCGTCGCGGCGTGATGGCCGATCCGGACGAGCCCGCGGTCGACAAGGACATCGTGCTCGACGTGCACCTCGACGCGAGCGTGCCGATCACCATCGAGAGCGCGCCGATGGTCGAGCAGATTCTCCGGCCGGCGCTCAACGAGACCTACGCGTGGCTCGAGCTGGGCGGCGAGGGCGTCATCCCGCTGGGCAAGGTGGCCAGCGAGCAGCCGCAGCTCGTCCTCTCGGGCCTGCCGCGGCTCGACGGCAGCAACTTCGTCTTCCTCAACCGCTCGTCGCGCTTCGGCGGCTCGCCCGAGAGCCATTGCTTCCGCAAGCAGCTCGGCGATCTGAGCGCGGGCGTCACCATCGGCCCGATGCTCGGGCTGTTGCGGATAGTCGAGCCGGGCCTCGGCGAGCGCTTCTCGGGCACGATCTCGTGGCGGCTCGGTCAGGGCCCTCCACCCGACCTCGCGCGGCTGACCCTGACCTACATGTCGGCAACCGACTATTCGACGCTCTGGCAGGTCGTGCTTCCGGGCACCGAGACCTCGGTTTCGCTGCCCCCGAACGTCATGGAGATCCTCAACGCGTCGACCGGCGGCAAGGAGAGGCTCTTTCTCTCGTTCACCGCGGTGCGCGCCCCGAGGTTCGACTACCACCACTGGAGCTACTCGCACTTCTCGCTGACCTCCTGGACCTGTTGGACGACCGGCAACGTCAGGTTCGAGCTGTAGGGCAGGGGAGAGATGGGCAGGCCGATGACTAGGACGATGCGACTTCTCGCGATGGCGGCGCTCTGCGGCGCCTCGCTCGCGGCGTGCTCCGACGACGACAAGCTCGCCGGCGGCTGCAACAGCGACGAGGACTGCGGCAACCCGGCGCACTGGCGTTGCGACCTGGAGAGCGGCGAGTGCCTGTGCCGCACCAACGACGCCTGCCGCGAGGGCGAGATCTGCAACAGCCAGGGCTACTGCCAGGCGTTCATCGGCTGCTACGAGTCGCGCGACTGCCCCGAGGGCTATTTCTGCGACACCGCGACGAACACCTGCCTGCCCAAGGGCCGCTGCGCGAGCGATCTGCACTGCGCGGTCGGCAGCCTCTGCGACAAGGCCACCAGCGTCTGCAAGCCGGGCTGCCGCAGCAACGGCGACTGCAACCTGCGCGAGGCGTGCATCTGCACGACCATCGCCGACGACGGGACCGAGGTCGAAGCGCCGTGCGGCTGCGACGCGACCACCGAGGAGGGCCGGCTCGACTGCCCGATAGGCCGCTGCTCGACGGAGGCTTGCGTCGAGGACGCCTTCTGCGGCTGGGGCGAGCTGTGCCGCGCGCCGCAGTCCGGAGGCCTGCCGAGGTGCGAGAGCGACTACGACCCGGAGCTGAGGCCCTACTGCGACAACTGCGTGACCACGCCCGGCGAGGACACCTGCGGCAAGGGCCCGAACTTCTGCCTCTACAGCACCTACACCGGCTCGACCTATTGCGGGGTCGACTGCAGCGACGGTCAGCTCTGCCCGAACGGCTACGACTGCGCCGACGTCATCGTCGTGTGGACGAAGACCAAGTGCACCTCGAACGCCCAGTGCGCGAGCCCCGAATTCCGCAGCAGCATCCGCTGCGAGCAGGACGCCGACTGCCCCAACCACGCGCTCTGCGATACCGGGTCAGGGTTCTGCTACGGCAAGTGCACCAAGCACGAAGGGGCGAACGAGAGCTTCTGCGCCTGCGTCGAGGACGACGACTGCGCCCAGGACTCGTGCGATCCGTACGATTGGACCTGCTCGATCACCCGGCGTGAATGCGACCTCGCCGGCAACGGCTGCCGGCCCATCCGCTGCGTCGATTTCGGCAACCAGGGCGGTTGTCACATCGGGCAGAACTGCAAGCCGCTCGAAGGGCTCACTTGCGACGACGTCCGAGGCTGGTGAGCGAGCTTTCGGGCTCGTCTTCGGCGTGGGCGAGCGGCGTCGGCGACCCTGTTGCCACCTGCGGTCGCCGGCGCGGACGGCCTCTGCCGGTCGTCGCTCAGGCTCCCGGCACCATGTCGGCGGCGGTACAGGCGATCATCCGCACGCCTTCGAAGGCCCGGAAATGCGCCGCCTGCGTCAGCCCCGCGAGCAGGAGGGGCTCGTCGACGACCTCGGTGCCGCAGAGCACCGAGACCCCGCGCTCGAAGAGCAGCGGCGAGAGCGGGGTCGTCGGGCCGAGCACCATCACGAAGGCGTCCTTGCGGCACATCGCGAGCAGCGACTCGAGCGTGTGGTTGACCAGCGCGCTTCCGGTGATGCCGACGACGTCGGCCTCGGCCAGCAGCGATGCCGCCGTCTCGGCCGGCAGGTCGTCCTCGCGGGGGCGCTTCTCGACGATCCAGAGTTGCTTGGCCGCCTGCCGAAGCTTCGGGACGAAGGGGAAGTGGCCGATCATCACGACCTGCTTGCCCCGCCCCCGCTCGACGAGCAGCCCGGAGGCGTTCAACTCCGCGCGCCGCGGGGGCAGCGGCAGCAGCGAGTTGAGGGCCGCGACCCCGATGGCCGCCTCGAGCGGGTGTTCGGAGCGGGCGTATTCGGCCAGTTCGCGCGCGCTCATCTTCGACAGGCGCCCGGCCTGCCGGACCGGCACGTGCTCGAAGTCGCCTTCGGGTTGAAAGGTCGCCGCAAGCCCGCAGCGGCGGCTGCAGACCGCGGCCATGTGGGCGCCGACGAAGACGTCGCGCACCGGGGCATCGTCGGTCAGCGTGTCGAGCAACTGCGCGATCAGGGTGGGGTTCACTTGCTTGTCTCCGGAGCTGGCCCGAAACGCATCTGCCGCCGCGGGCGTCGTTGTGCGAAGCGCACCGAGCAACATCTGTGCTGGCCCCGGGCAGAGCATCGGCTCCCCGTGTGGAGCACCGGCTGCCAGCAGATGGAACTGATCGATCCATGTCTCGGCGGATTGTTCCGAGATCCGCCCGCCGCGCTCCCGTCCGTGCCATGGCTGCGTCGCGGAGGGCGAGGCACGGTGTTTGCTGGTGAATGCGGCCTTCTTCCTGACACCCAACGCCGAGCCTTCATCGGTAGGGCCGGCGCGAGAGCGCGAGCGCTCACGAGCGAGACGCATGCTGACGGACCAGATCAAGATCGCCATCCCAGTCGCCGGCGGAATCGTCTCTGCCCACTTCGGCCACTGCGACAGCTTCCTGCTCGTGAAGATCGACCGGGTGCGCAAGAAGGTGCTCAAGACCGAAATGGTCGTACCCCCGCCGCACGAGCCCGACCTGCTGCCGCGGTGGCTGACCCGCTTCGGCGTCCATCTGGTCCTGACCGGTGGCATCGGCTCGCGGGCGAAGACCCTGTTCCAGCAGCAGGGAATCGGCGTCGTCGACGGCGCCCCGCCACTCGAGCCTCAAGCTGTGCTCGAGCAATATCTCACGGGGACGCTGTCGAACGTGGGCAACGCCTGCGACCACTGATGCGAGGCAGGAGGCGCTCATGCCGCTGTACGAGTACGAATGCCGCGCCTGTGGGGCGCGGATCGAAGAGCTTCAGCGCAGGGGCGAGGAGCCGCCGCGCTTCTGCAGTCGCTGCGGCGGCGAGCTCCAGAGGATAGTGGCGAGCCGCTTCGGCATCGCGGGCGGTGCGCAGGCGCGCGACGAAGCTTCGGCCTGCTCGTTCGAGACCCGTGGGGTCACTTGTTGCGGAAGCACGCAGCGCTGCGGCTCGCCCCGCTGCGGCAAGTGAGCGCTCTCGGTAGATGACGCACTCGCTCCCGCCGCCACGATGACATGGCGCGTGGCCATGCCGAGCCTGCGCCTCCCGCGGACGGGAGGAGGGCCGGCTGGCGCGCGCGGAGGCAGACAGATGGATCAGAAGCTCGAGGCATTTCCCATCGCGATCGACCATGCGCTCCGTCCCCGCAACCCCGGGCCCCTCGCGCATGCTCACGGCCACGCGGTCCTCGACGAACCCGGGCGTCGCGCCGAGCTCTGGCTGAGCATCGGCGAGGGACGGATTGAGCGCGTCGCCTTCCGTTCTGCCGGCTCCGAAGCGCTTCGGGCCTGCCTGAGCATGACGACCCTGCTCGCCGTCGGCAGGAAGGTCGAAGAGGCGAGCGCGCTGAGGGCCGACGAGCTCCTGACCGCCCTGGCCCTGCCGTCCGAGGGCTGGCGCGAAGAGGCCGCGGCGGCGGTGCGCGCCTTGAGCGCCGCGTGCAATGCGAGCGCGAGCTCCTCGCCTCCGGATGCGAGAGCGCCCGGCTGCGCGAGTTGCACCGCGAGCGCCTGTTCAGCCAAGGCGCCCAAGGAAGGAGAGAGCTCGCAAGCCTTTGAGGAGCGCCAGCGGCTCGCGCGCCGGCTCTGCCGGATCAAGCACAAGGTCCTCGTCCTCTCGGGCAAGGGCGGAGTGGGCAAGAGCACCGTCGCCGTCAACCTCGCCGCCACGCTGGCCGGGGGCGGCAAACGGGTCGGGATCCTCGACGTCGACATCCACGGCCCGAGCGTGCCGACGATGCTCGGTCTCGAGGGCGCCGCGATCCGCGTGGGCGCAGAGGGCATGCTGCCGGTCGAGAAGGACGGCCTGCGCGTCATGTCCATAGGCTTTCTGGCCGAGGCGCCCGACGACCCGATCATCTGGCGCGGCCCGCGCAAGATGGGCGCGATCAAGCAGTTCCTCGCCGACGTCGAGTGGGGCGAGCTCGACTACCTGGTCATCGACGCGCCGCCGGGCACCGGAGACGAGCCTTTGTCCGTCTGCCAGCTCGTCGACGGCGCCGACGGCGCGGTCATCGTCACCACGCCGCAGCAGGTCTCGGTCGGCCCGGTGCGCCGCTGCGTCAACTTCTGCCGGCGGCTCGAGCTGCCCGTGCTCGGCCTGGTCGAGAACATGAGCGGCTTCGTCTGCCCGCGCTGCGGAGAGTTGACGAGGATCTTCGCGCACGGCGGCGGCGAGAGGATGGCGCGCGACATGGAGGTGCCTTTCCTCGGCGCGCTGCCGATCGATCCCGCAATCGGTGAGGCCTGCGACGAGGGGCGGCCCTACGTGCAGACGCACGTCGACGAGCGCAGCGCCGCGCTCTTCGCGCGCGTCTTCCAGCCGATCGTGGAGATGTCGGGGATCGCCCGGGACTAGCGGGCAGGCAGGCTCACGGCCGTCGCGCGCAGGTGACGTTCTTCGCGGCCGCGCGCTTGCCCTCTGCTTCGGTGATCACGCCGAATCCGACCATTCGGCCGAGCACCGCGTCGCGCAGCAGCCGCAGCTTTCCCGGGTTCTTGCACTCGGCAAAGCGCGGGAAGTGGCTCTCGGCGGCGATCAGCTCGGCGGTCTGTCCGATGTCCAGGCGAGCCGGCTCGACCCCGAAGAGGGCGCGCGAGGCGGCGCGGGTCCCGATGACCCCGGGCGCGTAGTAGGTGGCGGCGAGCCGGAAGGTGACGAGCTGCTCGACGCTGAGTGCCTCGAGGATCCGCAGGTCGGCGATGGACGCGTGGATCGGGTCGGCGGCGCCGACCGTCTCGCCGATGAGGTCCGCGAAGCGAAACTGGCACCGCCCCGGCCCCGGCTCACCCCCGGTCACGTCGCGCAGCAGGCGTCCGACGATTCGCTTGGCTCGCGCGACGCCCTGCTCTTTGGGCGCCTCGAGGTACTCGGGACAGGCCTCCATCGCGAGCAGAGCGCCGACGAGCCCCTTGGGCAGCTCGTCGCGCCCGAGGACTTCGAACCTCTCCACCTTGTTGCCGTGGATGTGGCTGGTCAGTGCCATCCGCTCGGACTCGATCCGGTGCGCGAGCGCAGAGCGGATCTCTTCGGGCCCGTTCATCGGCGGCAGGTCCGCTGCGTAGGCAAGGTAGGCGAGGGGCCCGACGAGCGCGGCGGCGAGCGCGGCGATGACGAGGATGAGCAGGATGCGCCGCAGCGCCAAGGAAGAACAAGCGCCCCAAGTGCCACTGCCGGCGAGTATGGCGGAGGTCGCGGGGACAGATCGAGGTGGCGGTGCGGAGCCGTGAGGCCGTCGCAACCGTCCGCGAGCCGACACCCGTCGCCGGGCTCATCGGTCGCTGGGCAGACCCATCGCCCGAGCGGCGGTGCTCTTCGCCCCTTCCGCCTCAGTATTCCGGGTGTGAGTCGAAGCTGTCGGGCCAGGAGGG
>JBMNNX010000307.1:0-7068 GCA_050942745.1 Myxococcales bacterium | reverse complement strand
CGTCGGAACGCCAGCACGAAGGCTGGCGCTCCCCAGCCACGCCCGTCGGAACGCCAGCACGAAGGCTGGCGCTCCCCAGTTACGTCCGTCGGAACGCCAGCACGAAGGCTGGCGCTCCCCAGCCACGCCCGTCGGAACGCCAGCACGAAGGCTGGCGCTCCGCGCGCATCCCTCAGCCGATGCGGATCAGCAGCGCCGCCCCGAGCGACAGCCCGACGGCCAACGCGTGACGCCAAGCTATCCGCTCCCGCAGCGCCCAGGCGCTCAGCCCCACCGCCACGAGCATCGAGCTGGCGAACAGCGGCTGGATGAGCGCCATCGGTCCCTGCGCGAAAGCCCGGAGGATGAGCAGATAGCCGGCGAAGTTGAGCACGCCGATGGCCGCGCCGTACCGCCAGGCATCGAGCCGGCTGCCTGCTCGATCGCTGCCGACCAACCGCGAAGCGCCGAGCGCGAGCAGCGCGGTGCACGCGTACGTCGAGGCAACGAACGGGAGCACTGGTCCGGCGCGCGCGGCGAGCCGACCGACGGTCATCGAGCCGGCGAAGCAGAGCGCGGCGCCCGCCGCCAGCGCGACCCCCGCGAGGTCGGCGCGCGATTTCGAGCCCTGCTCTCCTCCCCGCTCCGGCCCGGTCAGCACCACGACTACCGCCAACCCGAACAGCACCCCGAGCCATTGGATCGGGGTCGGCCGCTCGCCAAATGCCAGCGCGCCGATGGCGACGACGAGCACCGCGTCGAGCTTGTTGACCGGCAGCGCGACCGCTGCCGAGGCGCGCTTCAGCGCCCGCAGCAGCAGGGCTGAGCCGGTCGTGAAGAACAGCGAGTTGAGGCCCGCGTAGACAAGCGTCGGCCCGCTCCAGCCGACCGGCGCCCCGGTCGCGACCATCGCGCCCCCGGCAAGCAGCGAGACGACGAGCCCAGCCGCGAAGACGAGCCGCATGGGCGACAGCCCACGACTTGCCGCCAACTTCTGGATCGCCTGCATGAAGCCGTAGAGCAGCGTCGCCAGCAGCGCCGACCCGAACCAGCCCATCTTCCCTCGCGCCCCCTTCCGCCCCGCCCAAACGGGGGCCGAAGGCTGCCCCTTTGATGGTGGGAAGGCAAGCGCGGAGGCCCAACCGCAAGCGTCCGTCGGCCGGGGCCACCTCGATCCTCGACCCGATCGGGGGGATCGCGGGGCGCGGAGAGGCAACCGAATCGGCCGAGGTCAGCCTTCCGCGCTTTCGGAAAGCGCACCCCGCCGGCCGTGGTCCCCCTTCCGCGCTCGCGGAAAGCACACCCAGCCGGCCGTGGTCGCCCTTCCGCGCTCCCGGAAGGCGCACCCAGCCGGCCGGGGTCCCCCTTCCGCGCTTCCGCAAGGCGCACCCTGCCGGCCGGGGTCCCCCTTCCCAGACCGCGGACGGCGGCCCCGGCCGGCCCAGCTCCGGCCCTTGGGGCGCCGCGGCGATGCGTCCGGCTCTGCGGAGAGAAGCGCAGAGCGCTCGGCCTGACCGCGCGCTCGCCATGCTCGACAGTGCTCGCCGCGCCCCCGGCCCTCACCGCGAGCGGCGAAACGCCCTCACGAGCTCGTCGGCGAGCTCCGCGTGGCCGGCCGTGGTCGGATGGATCCCGTCGGCGAGCATCCCCGGCCGCGCGTTCGCCGGGTTGGCCGGGTCGCGCACCGCGAGGTCGAAGTCCGCATACCCCTCGACGAGCCGGGTCGAGCGCAGAAAGTCGTTCACCTCGCGCCGGGTCTGCTCGCCCGCGTCGGTCAGGTGCCCCGGCTTCGGCATGATCGTCGCGGTCCAGGGTCGGATGCCCGCGGCGCGAAGCCTGCCGAACGCCTCGGAGAGCCCGTCGATGAGAAACGCCGCGTCCTCCCGGTGCAAATCGTTGGTGCCAAGCTGCACCAGGCAGTCGGTGATCCCCGGCAGCTCGAGCACGTCGCGCTCGAGCCGGTTGAGCGCCCGCTCGACGCCATCGCCGCCGACCGAGGCATCGACCACCGGATGGCCGAGCCGCGCCTGAGCCACCTCGATGAAGCGCTCCTCGGCGCGCTGGGCGCACTGGCCCGCGCCGATGCTGTCGCCGAGCACCGCGAGGACGCGCTGGGCCTCGCCCTCGACGGCGACCCACTTGAGCCCGTGGACCCGCCAGTCCGGCGAGCCCTCGAGCACCGGCTCGTGCGCGAGGTCGCCCGGCGCGCTCAGCCCGTCGCCCTCGAAGTCGAGGCCTTCGGGCACGCTGCCGACGGCCGAGAGCGAGACCGCGTAGCGCTCGCCGCGCCGCATCGGGTAGTCGAAGGGGTCGGACAGCAGCGGGACGCCGCCGGCGAGCTCGGCGCTCGTCGCCCCGTCGAAGGTGACCTGCACGGCCTCCTCGACCTCGCCCTCGCCGACGAAGCGCCCGAACCACGCCGAGCGCAGCGTCGCGGGCGACCAGTGGCCCCAGAAGGCGAGCTGCACGCGGTCGCCGGGCCTCATGTTGGTGAACGGCAGCCGCCAGGTCGTCGGCGCGTTGACGGTCATCCGGTAAGGCAGCGCGCAGGCGCTCGTCACCTGGAAGATGCCCGAAGACTGGCTGCCCGCGTCGCTGCCGGGCGGCTCGACGATGGGCGAGGGCTTCTTCTCCTCCCTGCTCTTTCCGCAGCAGGCGAGCGCCAAAGCAAGGAGAAGCAGCCCGAGACACCGGCCGCGCGCCCGACGCCGAAGCCCCCTGCTGGCTGAGCGCCGCTCGACCATCGGTCAGTAGGTGGGAACCGGCGCGCCCTTGGCGCGCGCGACGATGCTCGCGAAGACGTCGCGGTTGTACGAGGCGCCCGACTCGGTCGCGCGCATCAAGGCGTCGAGGTGCTCGACGAGCTCGATCTCGGTCACCGAGTCGCTCACCTTGCGCGCGATGATGGAGCCCTCCATCCGCCGGATGACGTGCGTGCCCCCGGTCTTGCGATAGACGGCCGCCACCGCCTCGGGCGCGTCGCGGGTGCCGCGCGCGACGCCGAGGCGCCAGGTCGTCTCGAACTCGACGGTGATGATGTCGCGAACGGTGTTGTTGATGCGAAAGCTCGCCTCGGCGCCCGGGATGACGCCCTTCTGCACCTTCCACGAGGCGACCTTGCGGCGATCGATGACGACCTCAGGGTCCTGCAGCGCCTGCCACACCGCGGCGATGGGCGCGTGCACGTAGCCGCGCGCGTTGATCCACTTGAAGCCGCGCCCGCTGCCCGTCACCAGCTCGAGGCGCTCCGGGTACGGCTCGTCCGGCTCCGGCGCGGGCGGCTGGGCCTGGTTGGCGCCGACCGGCTGAAGCTCGTCGGGAAACCCGGCACCGCCAGAGCCGCCGACCGAAGCGGCTAGGACGAGCCCTCGAATCACGAACATGACCGCACTCCCCATGGCCGAATGAACCGAACTTGGGCGTGCGCTCGAGTGGCAGCAAGACCGCGCGGGCAGCGGCTGCGCAAGCGCTGCGCGAAGGCGCCAAGAGGCGGCCGCCCGCGGCGAGTCGGCGAGCGCCTCCGCGCCGGAATTCGCCCGGAATCGCGCCCGTTGGCTCAAGAGGTCCAGGCAGCAGGTTCCAGGCAGGGGGAGAACAGTGGCAAAGCGCCCGATCACGCGAGAGGACCAGACCCTTCGGCGCGGAGCTCGACCGAGCGAGCAGGGACGGCACTATCGGGTCGCCGAGGCCGTCCGCTCCGAGCGCCCGGTGCGCCCGCCGCCGCACCTGCTTCCATCGGCGCCCCGACCGCGCAGGCGCGCCCCCGTTCGCGCCGCGCCGCGAACCATCCACCCGATGCTCGGCCAGCGCGACCCGGCCTACGTCGAGCAGGTCATGCCGCTTCTCGGCGCGCTGAGCGACCTCTACTACCGCGCCGAGGTCGAGGGCACCGAGCACCTCTCCGACCGCGCGAGCCTCATCGTCTCGACGCACAACGGCGGGGCCGCCCTGCCCGACACCATCGCCTTCCTCGTGGCCTGGCACCGGCGCTTCGGGGCCCACGTCCCGCTGCACGGGCTCGTCCACAAGATCGTCCTGAAGCTTCCCGGCTTCCGCACCATGGTCCCCAAGCTCGGCGGGCTGCTGGCCTGCCACGAGTCCGGTCAGGCGGTGCTGGCGGCGGACAGGCCGCTGCTCGTGATGCCCGGCGGTGACCTCGACGCCCTCAAGCCCTTCCGCGAGCGCCACACCGTCACCTTCGGGCCGCGCCGCGGCTTCATCCGGCTCGCCATCCGCAACCAGGTGCCCATCGTCCCGGTCATCAGCGTGGGCGCCCACGAGACCTTCCTGGTGCTCAACGACGGGCGCTGGCTCGCGAAGCTGAGCGGCCTCGAGCGGCTGATGCGCGTGAAGACCGTCCCCTTGACCCTCTCCTTTCCCTTCGGGCTGACGCTGGCGGGCGTGCCGTCGATCCCGCTGCCCTCGAAGATCAAGATGAAGGCGCTGCCTCCAATCGAGCTGCACGAGAAGCGCGCCGCCGCCGAGGATCCCCAGGTGGTCGAGCGCTGCTTCGAGCACGTGCGAGCGACGATGCAGCGCGAGCTCGACGCGCTCGCCACCGGCCGCAAGCGCCTGCTGCTCGGCTGACCTCGATCGGCGATCGCCCGCGCGTGCGGCTCACGGCCTGTCGCGAGGGCGCGGGGCGACGACGCGTCGGCCTCGTCTCGATGCGCCGATGCCGATCAGCCAGAGAGCAGGCCGGGCTCGCGCGGCCGAAGCCGAGGAGCCGTCGCCGCCCTCGTTCCTCGCGCGGCTGCGCTCGGGCCTCTCGACCTGGCTTGCAGTTGGCCGCAGGGAAGCGCGGGCCCGGCTCAGGGAGACTGCGCCCGGCGATTCAGTAGCCGAGCTTGAAGAGGGCCACGCGGGCTTCGAGGTTCTCCGGCTCGTCGGAGACGACCGCGAGTAAGCGGGCCTTCGCCTCATCCTTCGATCCCGAACGCGCCAGCAGCAGGGCGAGCCGGATGTTGGCCGGCGTGAGGCGCGGATTCTTGTCGAGCGCCTCGAGGTAGGCCGTTCGGGCGTCCGAATCGCGCCCCTGCGCTTCGAGCGAGCGGGCGATGAGGTAGTTGGAGACCGCGTTCTCGCGGTCGGCGGCCGAAGCCCTCTTGGCGAAGACGAGCGCGGCCTTCGGGCGGTTGCGGTCGAGCTCGATCTGGGCGCGGTAGATGAGCGCGGGCAGCGAGGTCGTGTCGATCTGCAGCCCGCGGTCGAGGACCCGGGCCGGGCCGTCGATCTCGCCGAGGTGGTAGTCGACGATGGCCGCGTAGATGTCGCGGATCCACCGGTCCTCGTCCTTGGCCTTGCCCCCGAAAGCGCCCGCGGCGTGCCGCGCGGTCTCGAGCTCGGGCTCGTAGTAGTCGCTCACCGGGCGGCGCTTGCGCGCGACTGAGGAAGGCTCGAGGTCGAGCATGCGCCGCAGCACCGACCACGCGCCGTTCTCGTCACCGCGCCGGGCGAGCAGCGCGGCGGCGCACAGCCGCGGCGTGAGCTGCGTGGGCGCCAGCTCGCTCGCCTTGCGGAACGCGGAGATGGCCCCGTCGAGCTGCGAGGCGGCGAGCTCGACGCGGGCCCGATACTCCTGGAACCGGGCAGCGTCCCCGAGCCCCTGCTCGCAGGCGCGCAGGTGCTCGCGCGCCGAGTCCACCTGCCCCGACTTGAGCGCGGCGAGCATCGCCTGGAAGTGCGCCGGGCCGCTGTCGGGCGCGATCTTCAGCGCCTCCTCGGCGTGGCTGACGGCGGCCTTCAGATCGCCGCGCTCACGGGCGATCGCCGACCAGAGCACGTGGTAGTGCAGCTTCTCGCTGTCGTCGAAGAGGTCCAGCTCGCGCTCGAGCCCCCGGAGGACGCGCTCGGCGCCGCGCACGTCGTTCTGAGCCATGTAGGCGAACTGGGCGCTCATCACCTTGGGCTCGCCGATGTCCGGGTAGCGCGCCGAGTAGTCCGCGAGCGCCTTGCGGGCCGCTTCGTGGTCGCCGACGCGCACGAGGACGCGGGCGAGCGCCCGGAGCGTGTCGCGGTGGTCCGGGTCGAGCTTGAGCCGCTCCTGGTAGCCCGCAATGGCCTTGGCGAAGTCGCCGGCGTACTCGGCGGCAAGACCGCGGTAGTAGAGCGCGCGCTTGAGCGAGGAGTCCTTCTGCAGCGCCTCCTCGAACTTCTCCTGCGCAATGGGCGCGCTCTTCTTCAGGTAGGTGCGGCCCCAGGCGAGCAGCGCCTCGGGGCGCTCGGCGTCGGTCGAGAGGTTGTACGCCTCTTCGGCCTCGGCGCGCGCGAGGTCGTCCTGCCCGGTCGAGAGCAGCAGGTTCGCCTGCGCCCGGTGCGCGGCCGCCAGCTTCGGCTGCGCGCGCAGGACCGCGAAGAGCAGGTCGCGGGCCTCCTCCAGCCGATCGCCGCTGACGGGCTCGCCCCGGCCGACCGCGAAGGCCTCGACGTAGCGCGCGACCGCCTCGAGGTTCTGCGGATCGAGCACCACGGCTGCTTTGAACTTCTCCTGAGCCTCGATGTACGAGGTGTGGCGGTCCTCGCGAAACAGCTCGATGCCGCGCTTGAGGTGCTCTTCCGAGGCCCCGCTCAAGCCAGGCAGCGCCATCTTCCAGGCGAGGAGCCGGCTCTCGATCTCCGGAAGGATCTTTGGCTTAGGCGGTTCTTTGGGCTTGAAGAGCAAGGCGGGCTTGGCAATCCACAGGCCCGCGCCCGCGCCGACGACGACGAGCAGCGCGAGCGCGACGACGACCTTCCACGCGCCGCCCGAGCGCTGCTCGACGAGCTTGGGCTGCGGGAGGACGCGCGCCGGATCGACCGTGCTGGAGCGCGCGGGGGCCGGCGCCGCGCTCTTCGGCGCCCTCGGCGCCGCCGGCTTGGCCAGAGCGGGGGCGGGCTTCGCCGCGCTGTCGGGCGACTTGGCGGGCTCGGGCCTGTCGAGCTCGAGCGCCACCTCGCCTCCGGGGGCGCTCCCGAAGTCGAAGACGTCGCCGCCGAGGTTCGCCGGCGGGGCGTCGAGAAAGTCGGCGTCCGGGTTGGAGACTGGAGCCGGCGAAGGGAGCGGCGACGAGAAAGGCGCCGCCTGGGGCGCGGCGGCCGGAGGGGACGAAG
>JBMNNX010000040.1:0-32305 GCA_050942745.1 Myxococcales bacterium | reverse complement strand
GGCGGGAGAAGCAGTCGCTGGTCCAACGTGTAGGGTCGAAATGTCCGTGCCATGGCACACGCCAAGCTAACCATCGGACACTCGGCGTCCAGGCGCGTGCTGCGCTTTTTCCCGACACTCTCCTAGGGACGGGGCGGGCGGTTTTTCGACGGGCTCGATCTGCCGATCTCCGTGGCGCCTGCCCTCCTTGCGACTGAAGGGCCCGGGCAGCCTTCGCTCGAGCGCGCCCTCTGCCGGCCGGCAGCCGCCGGTCAACCAAACGCCCTCCTCCACTCTGGGTGCTCGGCGAGCCGCCTCAGAGCTTCGGCGAGGAGCCCCAGGCCAGGCTGCGTCTTGTGCCAGGTCGAGGCGCCGCTCGGGTGCGGCAAGCAGAGCACCTCGCAGCGATGGCCGAACAGCTCGCCCTCGAGCAACCGCCCCACCACCTGCGCGAGCGCGGCCTTACGGCCGAGCACCCGCTCGATCGCCAGCGCGCCGACGGGGATGACGAGCTTCGGCTCGAGCAGATCGACCTCGGCGCGCAGGTACTCGCGGCAACGGGCGATCTCGTGAGGACCGGGCTTGCGATCGCCACCCGAGCGCGCCTTTCCGGGGAAGCAGCGAGCCACAGCCGCCAGGTAGACCCGGCTGCGGACCTCGGCCTCGCGGGCGCCTGCGGACTCGAACCAGCGAAAGAGCGTGCGGCCCGCGGTCCAAGCGAACGGCTTGCCGAACGCGCCCTCGTGCGGGCCGGGTGCCTGGCCGACGAGGAGGATGCGCGAGAGCACCGCGTCGCCGTGGACGACCGGTCCCACCATCGCCGGACATCTTCGGCAGGCTTCGAGCTCGCGGTGCAGCGCCCGCAGGGCGCCCAGCCGGCCAGCCGCTGTCTCGGTACGACCCATCGCCTTCCGCTCGCCTCGCTCGAGCGCCGCCATCGGCCAGGAGCTTCGGGCACCTCGCAACGGTTGAACCGCAGAATTATTCGCTTCGCTGACGTTGTAAGACTCGCGGAGGCGGATAAAATCGGCCCGTGCAAGCTCCCCGCCTCCCTCTCGCTCTGATCCTCGCGGTGCTCGCGGCCTGCCCCGAGCGCACCGTACACCGACCGGACGGCCCCGCGCGGGTCGAGCCACCGGTGCGAATCACCATCGCTGCCACCAACGACCTGCACGGCTGGGTGCAGCCCACTCAAAGCGTCCTGCCCGACGGCACCGTGCTGCGCGCCGGCGGCTTGAGCTTGCTCTCCGGCTACCTGGAAATCCTGAGGGCGCAAAACCCTGGCGGCGTGGTCGTCGTCGATTCGGGAGACCTCTTCCAGGGCACGCTGGTCGCCAACCTGTCCGAGGGCGAAGTCGTCATCGCCGCCTACAACGCGCTTGGCTACGACGCGGCGACCATCGGCAACCACGAGTTCGACTACGGCCCGGTCGGCCCGCGCTCGGCCGCAGTCAACCCTGACGACGACCCTCTCGGCGCCCTCGCGGCGTGCGCCCGAACGGCGCGCTTTCCTCTGCTCGCCCGGAACGTGCGACTCGCCGACGGCACCCGCCCTCCCTTTCTGCACGCCTCGACCATCGTCGAGCGGCACGGCATCAAGATCGGCTTCCTGGGCCTGCTGACCCCGACCACCCCTGAGGTGACCAACCCGGTCAACGTGATGCGCTTGCGCTTCGGCGGGCTCGTGGAGGAGGCCATCGCCGGCGCCGAGGAGCTGCGCGCGCAGGGCGCGGACGTCCTGGTCGCGCTCGTGCACGCCGGCGGCAAGTGCGACGACCTCTCCGATCCGCATTCGCTGGCGAGCTGCGATTTGCGCGGCGAGATCTTCGAGATGCTCTTCAAGCTCCCAAGCGGCCTGTTCGACGCGGTCATCGCCGGGCACACGCACGCCTCTATCGGCCACTTCGTCAACTCCATGCCGGTCGCCGAGTCGGGCGCGTTCGGCCGTCAGCTCGGGGTCATCGAGCTCGCGGTCGATCCCGCGACCCGCCGCCCGATTCCCGAGAAGACGCGCATCCGCGCGGCGATCCCGGTTTGCGAGCGCATCATCGAGGAGACCGGCGGCTGCAACGCCAAGGCCTGGAAGCCGGGGATGTCAACCCGCCCCGCCACCTTCGAGGGAGCTCCGGTCCAGCCGAACGAGAAGCTCGATTCCCTGATGGCGCCCTACTTCGAGCGCGTCCACGTCAAGCAGCAGCAGAAGCTCGCGGTGACCATGCCTGCGGCGCTCACCCGCGAATACAAGTCAGAGAGCTCGCTCGGCAACGCGCTGGCCGACGCGCTGCGCGAGATGGAGGGGGCCGATGTCACGCTGCTCAACAGCGGCGGTCTGCGAGCCGACCTGCACGCCGGAGAGCTGACGTACGGCGCGCTCTACGAGGTCTTTCCCTTCGACAACAGCATCGCGACCCTGCACCTGACCGGGCGCGAAGTCACCGAGCTGCTCGAGGCGCTGCTGTCGGGCACGCACGGCGTCCCGCAGACCTCGGGGCTGCGCTTCGTGGTCGAGCGCTGCCCGGGCAAGTCAACGATCACCGAAGTCCGCTTCACGGACGGACGCCCATTCGACCCCGACGCGACCTACAGACTGGCGACGAGCGACTTTCTCGCCCTCGGCGGCGACGGCGTGGGCGAGGTCCTGGGCCGCGTGCCTGCCGAGCGCAAGCATTATGGCCACGAGCGCGACCTCGGCATGCGCGACGCGCTGGCCGAGTGGTTCCTGCAGCGTGGCGGCACGCTCGAGGGGCACGTCGACGGCCGGATGAAGCTCATCGACGCGCCGGCCGAGGCCTGCGCGAACCGATGAAACAAAGGCCGGCGAAGTCCTCTTCGCCGGCCCTGGAGAATCGAAGCGTCGAGCGAGGCCTACTCCTCGCCGCCACTGCCCTCGTCGTAGCCGCCCTCGTCGTAGCCGCCCTCGTCGTAGCCGCCCTCGTCGTAGCCGCCCTCGTCGTAGCCGCCCTCGTCGTAGCTACCCTCGTCGTAGCCGCCTTCGTCACCCTCGTCCGCGACCGCAGCGGTCGGGAAAAGGACCGTCGTCGTCACGAGCGAACCGGTCAGGAGCCAGGCCACCACAAGCCCAACGCGCGAAAGGAGCTTCATGCTTTTCCATCCTGCAAGGGTCCACGCCGCAGGATAGCCGATAGTTTGGAAAACCGGGCGAGCCTCCTCTGAACGCCGGTGGGCAGACCTCGTGCGTCGGACCGCTCGCCCGGTGCGGATCGGATCGACGACACCTTGATCTTGATGATCGGTCCGAGCGCCGACGGGCGGTTGAGCATCGCGAAAGAAGCTTGGCCCCTTTCGCTCGTCGGCTTCCTCGTATCCGGCCGGCGCCCACGAACGGTGTGCGCCGTGGTGCTAGGATCGGAGGCGCCATGACCAGAACGGCCCCCATCTCCGTCGCCCTCGCAGCCCTCCTCGCTCTGCCCTTGGCGGTTCGCTCGGAATCGCCCGACCTCTTCGCGAAAAAGCCCCACCGCTGGCGCACCGAGGACCTCGACAAGCGCTTCCTCAAGACGCGCATCGCCAAGGCGCTCCAGGAGCCGCCAGCCGACCCGGCCTGTGCGCGCGTCGTCGCCAGCCTGCTGATGGCGTTCTCGGAGGCGGCCCCGTACTTCCACAAGAAGGACGAGAACTTCTTCCTGTTCCAGACCATCATCGCCCCCATCGCCACCGAGGACTTCCCGGCCGAAGCCTACCTGCGGCACATGGTGCGCCGCGCGATGCTCGACAAGAAGGCGCCCGAGGCCTGGCTCAAGACCGCCAAGGTCCTCCGCGAGCGCCACAAGGCGCCCATCGACCTCGCCCGACTGGCCTACGCTGTCGACGGGCCGATGCTCATCGACAGCGTCTACTTCAGCCTCGCGGTCTTCCTCGAGCGCTACCAGGCCGAGGTCGCCCTCGCGCCGAGCCTCGCGCAGGCGTCGGCGCAGCAGCGCTTTCGCGACCAGTACCTCGATCGCGACCTGACGTGGGGTGGGCTGGTCCTCGCCGACATCCACAAGGAAGACCGGCCCAAGAAAAGGAAGGGCAAGGCCGCCCTCGACGCAGAGGAGGACGAGGGGCCGAGCTACATCGCCACACTCGTCGTGCCGGTCGCCGCCCCGGTCTCGCACCCCATCTTCAAGGCCCCGAAGCAGGAGCCCATCCGCGTCCGCGTCAAGCTGATGCTGCAGCAGTACTTCGATCTGACCAAGGCGGTGGTCTCGAGCCCCTACATCGTGCGCGGCAGGCTCTGGGACTTCAAGGTCGGCGACGGCGCGCCGGGCACGCCGCCGCTCGAGTTCGAGATCCGCGACGGCCTCCTCTTCGAAGACCGCGACTGGAGCCGCTACGCCGGCTTCGCCCAGCCCGGCGACGCGGAAGCCTGTGCGCTCTGCATCAACGACCTCTCGCCCCTGGGCCTCAAGCAGAAGCAGGGCGTCGGCCTCAAGGACGGCTTCGCGCACTGAAACCGTCGCGCCACGCGACACGGCAGTTCCAGGTCACGACGGGCCCGGCGCGACAGCGCCCTTCGGCGCGCCGCGGCAGCGACTTTGCAATGGCCTCCCTTCATTTCTCGAGCCCAGCGGAGGGCGAGATGAAGGTAACCGAGCGCCAGGACCCGCAAGCGGCGCGCGCGGGCGAGCCTGGCAAGTCGTTCGACGAGCTTCTCTCCAAACAGCTCGGGAAGGCCGATGGCAAGGCGCGCTGCGCCACCGCGAATCCCACGGCGCTCGGCGCGGGAAAGCGGGCCGCAAAAGCCGTGCAGAAGGGCCCGGCGCAGCCTGTCGCGGCCGGTAGCCAGCAGGGCGCCCCCACAGCTCGCGGGGTTCGAGCCGAGGCCAACCTGACGTCGAGGCAGCAGGGCGAGCGCCTGGAGACCCAGCGCGTCGCGACGGGCCAGGCCCTCAGCGCGCGCACGGCCACGCGGGCGAATGAGACCAGCGAGCGCACCGACGCGCTGCTCGCGCAGGCGCATGCGGCCTCTGCCGAAACGAGCCGCGAACGAGTGGCCCTGCGCCACGAAGACGGCCTGCGACAGGACCTCCTGCGCGAGCTCGAGCGTCAGACAGCCGTGAAACCCCAGCGGAAAGAGCCGCCAGCCCGAGACAGCGACCGAGCCCTGGAGCGCTGCGGCAAGCGAGGCGAGGCGGAGGGACCGAGCCCCGCCAGCGCAGGCCAAGCCCCCGCGGCCGCGGAGACGCAGCCAACGGCGCCGACCGCGCGGGCCGAAGAGGTGGCGGCCCTCGTCGAACGGATTGAGGCGGCCCTCAAGAACGGCCTGCCGACCCTGTCGCTGTCGCTCGGAGCGGGCGCGGCCGCGGCTATCGAAATCGCGAAGACGGCCAAGGGCGAGGTCACCATCCGGATCACCGCCCGAGGCGAGGCGCGCTCGAAGCTGCTCGCGCAGGCCGACGATCTGAAGGAAGCGCTGGCTGCGCGCGGGCTCAAGGTGCGCTCGCTCGACATCTCGCAGGCGGGCTCGAAGGGCTGACCATCCCGCGGACCCGCGCGACGGCGCGCGGGTCCGCCCTTCGTATCCCGGAACCCCGCGGCCGGGCCTCGCCCTACGCGGCGGCCTGGTCCTTCCTCGTCTCCACCTTCACCCCCGCCGCCTTGGCGAGCTCGCGATAGACCCGGCCGACGCGCTCGACCTGTCCCTTCGCCGGGAACCGCTCGTAGAAACCTTCGTTCCTGAGCTCGCGCTTCAGCTCGCCCCACGGCGCGAGGCGCTCGGCCCAGCGCGCGACGCGATCGTCGGCGGACCCGTCGTCCTCCTTGGCGAGGTCGGCGCACACGCGCAGCATCGCCTTGATGGTCACCGGCCGCGTCACCATGAACGACGCGCTCCCCCACGCCTCGCCCCATGCCTGCTGGGCCGCCTTGAGGAAGTCCCGGACGACCGCGTACTGCCGGTCAACGGCGCGCGCGTCGGTGCCCTTCTCCTTGAGGCGCTCCCAGTCCGAGGCGATCCAGCGATGCAGCTCGTTGAAGAGCTCGGCCTGCAGGATCCACTTGGCTTGGCGGCTGCGCCCGCCGAGCCGGTTGATCTTGTAGCGCAGCGGGCTGTCGGGCTCGGTGTAGAGCCGCTCGACCACCTTGGCCGCGAACTTCTTGTCCGGTGCCGCCCAAGAGACCCGCTCGTATAGATCGACGAGGTGGCTCTTGTTGATGCGCGTCGAGGTCGAGTTGATGATCACGAACATCTCGGCCGCGAAGTCCTCGCTCTTGCCGTCGAAGATGATGCAGGGCACGTGCATGCCCTTGGCGTCTTCGGGCTGGTGGCTCCGGTAGAAGTGCAGCGCGGCGAGCCGGTGCTGCCCGTCGATGATTAGGTACTTGCCGCCCGGCTCCTCGAGGTTGCCGACGTTGTCGAAGGTGCCGATCGGCTCGAAGCGCAGCCGCTCAGCCGTGAAGAGCAGCACCGTCCCGGGGATGGGCGGCTGGCTGACGGCCGTCTCGTAGAAGTTCTCGATGGCGGCCACCTTGCGCGACGACAGCTCGCGCTGGAAGGCCGAGTCCGATTTTTCGATCCGCGCGATGAAGCTCCCGACCTCATCGCCGGAGTCAACCTTCTCGGGCGCGATGGTCTCGCCGTCGCCATAGAAGCGGCTGATGAAGCGCACCTTCTCAAGGAGATCCTCGGCGGGATACGACACGAAGTAGAAGACGCTGTCCTTCTGCCTCACCTGCGTTGCCAGCATGGAAGCCTCCTGACGTCACCTCGCGCGGCCCGCCGGATGCGGACCGAGCTCACGAACCTGCTGCTGCCCGAACCGGATCAAGACGTGTCGCGACATCTCCCTGACCTCGGTTCGTCCAACGCTCACCCTGAGCGACGCTCCCGGACGCGCAAGCGGCGGGAGCGAAATCGAAGGGCCCTCGACTTCGGCCTCGCAAGCACGTCCTGCGTCTCGGGCTGACCGGCCATCGCTCGAAAGATCACCTTCAGCCCTGCGCCGCGTAGAAATCCTTGTCCCAGGCCTTGCGGACCTTGTCGCTCCAAGCAAACAGGTCGCGCCCGAGCACGCCCCAGTCCACCGGCGCCTTGGCCGCCGCGAGCACCTTGCGGATGCGCGGGACGAGCTCATCGACGTCGCGCGCCTGCACGAGCTGCCGGTAGCGGGCCGCCTCGGCCGGCTCGAGGCTCGTCGCGCTCGGGTAGAGCGCCTTGCGCAGAAAAGCGCCCGGCCTGAAGCCCTCGGGGTTCTCGAGCTGCGGCGCCGCGGAGAAGCAGGCGACCAGGTGCGCGAGCCTCAGCCGAATCGAATCGGGCGCGCTCCCCGCGAGCTTCCAGAACACCCGCTCCATCATGATCGCGTTCGCGTCGGGCGCCCGCTGCAGCGCGGCCCGCTCCTCGGGGCTGAGCGCGTCGTAGGCCTGGCGCAGCTCGCGCGCCTGCTGGACAGAAAGCTCCTCCATCGAAACCTCTCCTTCTTCAGTCGGCCTCCGCCTCGGCTTCGGCCGGTGGTCCGCCCATGCGCGTCACGTCCTCCCGCTTCACCTTGGCGGGATCGAACCTGCGCGCGGCGGCGATCATCTTCGCGATCGTGGGCTCGAACTCCGCGGTGGTGCCGCGCCGCGCGAACCGCAGCGGGTTGATCCGGGCGATCACGAAGTACTTGAGGTACGGGCTCTCCAGGCCGCGCTCCTTGAGCGCCTTGACGAGCCCAATCACCTCGTCGTCGAGCTCGAGCAGCCGTGCGGCCCGCTCCTCGCGAATCTGCAGCGCCTCGACTATCGGCTCGTCAAGGAAGGCGTCGATGCGCTTGACGATGGGGCTGTAAGCGCCTGCCGAGAAGCGCGCGCGCTTCTCGTAGGCGGCGCCGAAGGTCGCGAAGTGCGGCTCCTCGAAGATGGGCGCGAAGTCGCTCTCGACGCCCTCGCCCGCGCCGACCAGGCCGCGGTACATGCGGATGACCTCGAGCGACCGCTCCTTGACGTTGTGCGCCTTCTCGGTGTTGAGCGCGAGGATCTGGAAGGCGACGTCGGGCTCGGGCAGCACCAGCGCGACGATGGCCCGGGCGCCGAGCAGCCTCGCGGCCGCGATGCGGTGGCTGCCGTTGGGCGACAAGTAGCGGCCCTCGCGCCGGGTGACGATGACCGGATCGAGGTAGCGGCCCACGCGCTCCATCGCGTCGGCGAGCCGCTTGACGTGCGGCTCGGAGACGTCGCGCTGGTACGGGGTCGGCTCGACCAGCTCGAGCGGCAGGCTCGCGAGCACGACGGTGTGGCCGCCGAGTGGCTCTCGATAGGTCGCCAGCGCGACGCCGCCGTCCTCGGCGATCTTTTCGGCGAGCGCCGTCCCTTCGGACGAGACCCCAGCCGCGACGTCGCGCGCCGAAAGCCCGCGGGAACGCTCGGCAGCTCGCTTGCGCCTCGGGCGCCTGGCCGGCGCCTTCCCGCCGGCTGCGGCTCCTCTCGCTGTGGGCATCGCGACCCTCCCTCGCTGCGCCATCAAGAGGCCCGAGTCTCCCCCCGCCGGGCCCCGGGGCGCAACCGCATAAGGGCCTCTCGAGCTCGGGCGCGTCGCCCCCTCGCCCTGGAAGCGCTCCTCGACCTGGGCCGAGGCCTATGCCGTTCGGCCCGAGCGTAGCTGGCGATTCCTGCGTCGGCGGCGAAGTCGAAGGCCCCGTCGATTTCGTCGCAGCCCCTCGACTCCGCTTCCCGCGTTCCGCGGGAAGCTACGCTCCTAACTAACAGCTCCCCCTGTTAGTTCAAGGCCACAGCCGGCCAACGGGCCGGTCTCTCGCTCGGGGTGACCGGAGAGGAGCCGCCTGCTCCTCAACACAGTTGCTCGACTTGGGCCGAGGCCTAAGCCGCTCGGCCTGAGCGTTGCTGCCGATTCTTGCGTCGGCGGCGAAATCGAAAGCCCCGTCGATTTCGTCGCAGCCCCTCGACTCCCTCTTTGCGCCGGCCGTCGGGGCCGTCGGACTCCCTGACGCGTGTGCTTGATTCCTCGACGGGCGCATTGCCATGCGCCCCTACCGGCCTGCGGCCGATCGTTTGCGTTCCGCACGAAGCACGGCCTGCGGCCGATCGTTTGGGTTCCGGGCGAAGTCGCCACAGCCGGCCAACGGACCGGTAACAAGCTCCGAGCGCCCGGGGGGAGCGGGGCGCGCACCTTCGCCGCGTTCGCCCGCCGGACGGGCGACGCTTGCGTCCCCGCGGGTTCTGCGCCACAACCCGGCCGCAGCTTTCGCCCAGGGAGGCAGAACGAAAATGGCGCTCAACACCCTCACGCCCGCCGAGGCGAGACAGCTCGCGGGCAAGGAGCTCGGCGTCACCGAGTGGAAGGAGGTCACGCAGGAGCTCATCGACCTCTTCGCCCGCGCGACCGGCGACCAGCAATGGATCCACACCGATCCCGAGCGCGCCGCGCGCGAGTCGCCGTTTCGCACCACCATCGCCCACGGCTACTTCACCCTGGCGCTGGTGCCCGCCTTCTTCTACGAGCTGCTCGAGGTGCGCGACTGCCGCATGCTCATCAACTTCGGGGCGAACGAGGTGCGCTGGCCCGCTCCGGTCCCCATCCCTTCGCGAGTGCGGCTTCGCGCGCGCATCCCCGAGGTCGAAAACACCTCGCGCTCGTTCACGCTCCACGTCGACGCGACCATCGAGGTCGAGGGGCAGGCCAAGCCCGCGATGACCGCGCGGGTGCTGTTCCGCTACTACGTCTGACCGTCCGGGCAGCGCGCGAAGCTCGCTCGTCCTCCTGCCGGCGCGGCGGCGCCGACCCGTACTCCGCGTGCTAGAGTGCCGAGCCGCAAACGCCTCGAAGGGGATAGCGGATGGGCACCGAGTTCCGAATCCTCGCCGTCGGCGGGGACCGCGCCGTCCTGGTTGGCCTCGCCCACGCGTTCAAGCGAGCGGGCGCGGTGTTCGCCGCGCTCGCCGATCCGTCGCAACTGCTCGAGTCGGCCGCGCGCTTCGCGCCCAACGCCATCCTCGTCTTCGCGCACCCCTCGCCAGAGGACGCGATGCGCTCGGTCTGGCGCCTTCGCGCCGCGCCGCGGTTCGCGAACCTGCCCATCCTGCTCGTCGCCAGCCTGCCCCCGCGCGACACGCGCGGCGTGACGCGCATCGTCCCCGACCCTTCGGACGTCGCCGACTTCGCGACGCGCCTGCTCCAGTTCCTCGCCACCCTCCCCGCCCCCGTGCCGCCCGCCGAGGACGAGGAGGCCGGCGAGATCCAGGAGCTCGCCGAGGTCGAGGAAATCCCCGCGCTCTCCGCGCGCATCCTGCTGGTGGACGACGACCCCTCGCTCTCGCGCCTCTTCTCCATCGCGATGACCAAGTCGGGCTTCGACGTCCGCGTCGCGAGCGATGGCGAGGAGGGCCTGCGGGTGGCGCTCGAGATGCGCCCCGATCTCATCGTCGCCGACCTGAACATGCCTCGGCTCGACGGCTGGGGGCTGCTGCGCGCCATCCGCGCCGACCACCGAATCGGCGAGACCCCGCTGATGTTCCTGTCGTGCCACGACGACTACCGCGAGAGCCTCAAAGCGCTGTCGGCCGGCGCTCAGGACTACGTCGCCAAGGGCGGCAAGCTCGACGCGCTGGTCGCGCGCATCCGCTCCCTGCTCGCCGCGCGCGACGCCTTCCACCTCGCGCTGGCCGGTGGCGAGCGGCTCGGCGCCAAGATCGAAGAGCTCGGCGTGCAGTGGGCGCTGCGCAAGATGGGCGCGGCGGGCGTGACCGGCGCGGTCCAGCTACGCGACCCCTTCTGGACCTGCTACCTGGGGCTCGACGAGGGCCAGCTCCACTTCGCGCGCGCCACGATAGGCCAGCACGTCCTCGAAGGGCCCGCCGCGCTGCCGCCGATAACCTCGCTGCGCGCCGGGGAGCTGCTCTACGTGCCGAAGAAGGTGCCGGAGAGCAACCTCGAAGGAGCGCTCGGGAAGCTCATCGAGGAGGCGGCGCTGAAGAACAACGCCAACGAGGCCGCCGCGCTCGATCGGCTGCTGACGCAGGCGACCAAGGTCGAGGTAGACGAGGAGCTCTACCAGCTCTACGAGCAGCTCGGCCCGCCCGCCTCGCGCGACATTGCCAGGCTGGTGCGCCAGGGGCTCACTCCGCGCGAAGTGATCGCGAGCTCGTCGAAGAGCCCCACCGAGGTCGAGGAGACGATCCGCGACCTGTTCCGCCGCAAGGTCGTGCGGTTGGGAGTCTGAGCTTCGCCGTCGCCCGCCACGAAGGCGTTTCGGTGACCGGATCACCTCCTCGCGGATCTCGATGAGCTGGCGCTCGATGTGCGTGAGCGTTCTTGCCGCGCGCACGTCCGGGAGGCTATCGCTGCCTACCGAGCACGCGCCTTCCGAGCCGCTGGCGTCGCCGCCTGGGGAGCGGTCGCTTGCGACATCATCGTGAAGCGCCGCGCGCTAGCGTCCCAGGGGAACAAGGAAGCAGCGCTCGTCCGCATCGACGAGCCCACGGCGGACGACGCCGACGAGCAGTCCACGGCCAGCGGGGCCCGAAAGTCGCGGCCTGCTCCCGGAGGCGCTCGGCCCAACCCGTTGAGCCAATGCGTGATGCCCGTTCGGCAATTTGCGAGGCGCTGGCCGAGATCCCGCGCGATTTCCGGGTCCAGGCGCTCGACCGGCGATATAGCGTCGCGATTTGGCGGCCCGGCCGGCTTGGCGCGCGACATCGCGCCGCGATTTCGGAAATCAGCCGGCCCACCCGGCAAATCGCGCGGCGATTTCTCGATTCGTCGGTCTGCGGCGCACTATCGCGTCGCGATTTCGCCGTTCAGACGGCCTTGTCGCCCAAATCGAGACGCGATTTGCCGCATCCTTCGACGCGACTGCCATATCGCGTCCCGAAGCCCCCATTCGGGGGAGTGTATTGCCTCTTCGTCCTCAGAGAGGGCAGCATCAGCCCGTTCACTTGGGGGGGAACGCGCGATCGGCACCCCGGCGCGTGTGACCCTGCCCACCACACTGCGGAGGGGCCACACGATGGCGAAGAAGCTTGCGAAGACCGCATCCACCGAGTCGCACCTGCAGCAGGGCGAGAAGCAGGTCATCCGGCTCCAGCTCGACGAGAAGGCCGCGCCGCTGGCGGCTCCGCTCGCGACGGCCACTGCGACGCTGCGCGCCGCCTGGGAGAAGCGCCTCGCTGCCGAGAGGGCGCTCGTGCCGTTCGAGGTGAAGAGCGCGCACGCCGACCACGCGTGGGACATGGCGGTGCGGGGCACGGCGAAGACGCTCGAGGTACAGGCCGGCGGCACCAAGACGCCCGCCTACCGCGAGGTCTTCCCCAAGGGGTTTGGCGTGCTGGTCACCCCGTCCGGCGACGCCCAGCTCCTCGCGGCCGGCCAGTTCATCTCGCACTTCAGCGCCTGCACGAGCCCCGAGGCCAAGAAGGTCGCCGAGGAGTACCTGCCCAAGCTGCAGACGGCGCGCGACGGGCTGCGGACCGAGCTCGCCGCGCGCAAGCAGGCCGAGGGCGCCCTCTTCGCCGCGCGCGCCGAGGAGCTGGCGGCCAAGCGCGACTACAGCCGCACCATCGACAAGACGATCGCCGAGATCCGCGCGCTCTACCCGGAAGACCGCCGGCGCCAGGACCTGCTCTTCCCCAGCATCGGCAGGTCCACCGAGGACAACGACGACGAGCAGGCCCCAGTCAGCGAGCCGGGCTAGCGGTCAGGCTCGCCCCTTCCCTCGGCCTGAGCGCCACCCGGGCGCTCGACGGGGCCCGCTGAGGGCGAGCGCCTATGCGGTCCCGGATTGAGAGAGCCCCTCCCCGACCAGGTCGAGGAGGGGCTCTCCGTTTTCGAAATGGCGATCTCGGATCAGGCCGCGGGCGCTGGCGCCATCTCGCGGCGCGGCCTCCTCGCCTGCAGCACCGACGTCACGCCGCAGTACAGGAAGCCGACCTGGAAGAGCACCAGGAACGGCAGCGAGAACCAGATGCGGTGATCGACGGCGAAGACGATCGAGTAGGTCAGGTAGCAGCCCAGGCCGATCTCGACGAGCGGCACGAAGTTGAGCTTGCCGCGGTACTTCGTCTTCGTCGCGGCGACCTTCTCGCCCTTGCTGACGACGCCGAGCTTGGGCGTGCGCACGAAGCTCGACTGCTGATTGAGCAGCGCCTCGAGCACCGCCTTCGCGTTGTTCACCGACAGGCCGATGCCCAGCGACATCAGGAACGGCAGGTACTTCAGCCGCGCCCACCAGTTGCCGCCCACCTCGCGCTGCGAGGCGACGTAGAAGAAGCACACCGACGCGGTCGCCATGACGAAGAACGGGAAGTCGAGCAGCAGCACCCCGTACCAGCCGTGGCGGAAGCGGATGACCATCGACAGCGGCATCAGCAGCGAGAGCACCACCATCAGCAGGTAGGCCAGGTTGTTGGTCAGGTGGAAGAAGGCCTCCTGCTTTACCCGGAACGGCAGCTTCGCCTTGAGGATGGTCGGCAGCAGCTTGCGCGCGGTCTGGATGGAGCCCTTCGCCCAGCGGTGCTGCTGGCTCTTGAAGGCGTTCATGTCGACCGGGATCTCGGCCGGCGAGAGCACGTCGGGCAAGAAGACGAAGCGCCAGCCCTTGAGCTGCGCGCGGTAGGAGAGGTCCAGGTCCTCGGTCAGCGTGTCGTGCTGCCAGCCGCCGGCGTCCTGGATGGTCTCGCGCCGCCAGATGCCCGCGGTGCCGTTGAAGTTGAAGAAGCGCCCGGAGCGGTTGCGCGCGGTGTGCTCGATGACGAAGTGGCCGTCGAGGAAGATCGACTGCGCCTGCGTCAGCGCCGAGTAGTCGCGGTTGATGTGGTCCCAGCGCACCTGCACCATGCCCACGCCGCGGTCCGAGAAGTACGGGATGGTCTTCTTCAGGAAGTCCGGCGGGGTGATGAAGTCGGCGTCGAAGACCGCGACGAGCTCGCCCTTGGCCTGCTTGAGCCCGGCCTCGAGCGCACCGGCCTTGAAGCCGCTGCGGTCGGTGCGGTGCAGATAGACGATGTCGATGCCCGCCTTGCGGTGCTTCTCGACGACGTCGCGGGCGATCTCCTGGGTCTCGTCGGTCGAGTCGTCGAGAACCTGGATCTCGAGCAGCTCGCGCGGATAGTCCATCTTGCAGACCGCGTCGATGAGCCGCTCGCAGACGTACATCTCGTTGAAGATGGGAAGCTGGATGGTCACCCGCGGCAGCGTCTCGAGGCGACCCTTGGGCGTCGGCAGGCGGTACTTGTGGCGGTAGTACAGAAACGCCATGAAGTAGCGGTGCGATCCGTAGACCGACAGGATCGCGAGCACCAGGAAGTAGACCCCAAGCAACAGTGACTCGACGACCGTCATTTCGTTCGTGCCCTCGAGGCCGTGGCTTGTTCTCTCCCTTGCCCCGCCGCCACGGCCTTTGGCGCGTCCTTCTGCGCGTTTGCGGCGACCAGAATGTAAAAGTGCGGCGGACTATAGGTCAGACGATATAGGTCCGCAATCTGCGATTCGGCCCGCGCCAACCCTGATCTTTCGGCTGGTGCGCGTGCTGTCGCCCCGCAAACAGCAGCGCCCCCGCGACGTTGGCGTGGGGCGCGGAAGCGAGCAAGGCTCGCGGCCTGATCTTGCTCAGGCGCTGGCGAGCGCGTTCGGCTGTTCGAGCGCGGGCGGGGGCCCGAGCTCTACGGCGGGCGGCTGCGCGTCGGTGCGCGCGCGCTCGAGGATCGCCGAGACCAGATCCTCGAAGCTCATCCCCGCCGCGCGGGCGATCTTCGGCAACAGGCTCGTCGCCCTCATCCCCGGCAGCGTGTTCACCTCGAGGACGAAGTCGTTCTCGGTGTCCGAGGCGATGAGGTCGACCCGGCCATACCCGCGGCAGCCGAGCGCGCGCCAGGCGAGCAGCGCCACCGCCTCGACGTTCTTCAACCGGGTCGGGCTGACCCGCGGCGGCAGGTGGTAGCGGGTGCCGCCCAGGTACTTGCTCTCGTAGTCGAAGACGTCGCGCGGCGCGGCTATCTCGCAGGAGCCGAGCACCTGGCCGTCGAGGATGCCTACGGTGATCTCGCGCCCGCGCACGAAGCGCTCGACCAGGACCTCGCCGCCGTAGCGGCAGGCGTCCGCGACCGCCGCGACGAGCTGCTCGCAGTCGCGCGCGACCCTAAGGCCGTACGAGGAACCTGAGCAGGCCGGCTTGACGACGACCGGGAAGCCGAGATCGCCGTGCACCTCGAGCACCTGCGCGAGCTCGGAGGTTTGGAGCGTGTAGCCGGCCGGCGTCGGCAGGTTCTGGAAGCGCAAGATCTTCTTGGTCATCGGCTTGTTCATCGCGAGTGCGCTCGCCAGCACGCCCGAGCCGGTGTACGGGATTCCCATCACCTCGAGCAGCCCCTGGACCCTGCCGTCCTCGCCCATCGGTCCGTGCAAGGCGATGAAGGCCACGTCAACGTCGAGCGGGCGCAGGCTCCGCTCGAGCCCGGGCCCCGCGAGCACGCGGTGAACCTCGTGGCCTCGCTTCGCGAGCGTCTTGGCGACAGCCTCGCCGGTGCGCATCGAGACCTCTCGCTCCTCGCCCCACCCGCCCATCAGCACCGCTACCCGGCGAAACTCCATGGCTGCACCTCCTGTCGGTTCGTCGCAGCCGCATCCCAAAGCATCGGTAGTGCCACGCGAAAGGCCGCGCACTGTAGCGCCGCGGCGCAGCGAAGTGAACATAATTGCCGGCACTGCAAACGCCCGGCAGCAGGAGGGAAACGGCGAAGAGGCCGCCTCACCGGCGCGAGGAGGCTCGCTCGCGGCGCGCGCCCGCGCGCGAGGCCCGGCTGCCGCGCCTGGTGTGGCTGTTCAGCCTCGGCAGCCGCGGCCGCGTGGCATTTGCCAGTCCTGCGGATGAACGGAAGTCGCGCTGCGGTCGGCGCCGATCGCGGCCGCGCTCGGAGACACCCCGCGCGACCGCCCAGCGGGCGCCTTCGAGCCGGCCCGAGCTCGCGCGCGCCCTCAAGCGCTGCGGCGGACCCGGGCCCTCGGCGAAGCCTTCAGACTCCCTCCGAACGAGCCCCTAGAGCCCCGCGTCCTCTTCGGGCTCGAGCCCGGCGTCTTCCTCGAAAGGATCGAGCCCCGCATCCTCTCCAGGGTCCAGCCCCGCGTCCTCGTCCGGAAGGCCGCCGTCCTCGAGGACGCCCGCGTCGGGCGGCGGCTGGTAGACGACGCAGATGCCGTCCTTGCACTCGTAGCCCTCCAGGCACGCCTCGGTCTCGTCGCAGGGCTTGCCCTCAGGCTCGAAGTCGACGGCGAACGAGCACGCGAACGCGCCGAGCAGCACGAACGCGCACAGGAGGTTGAATCGGTTGGCTCGCTGGGGCCTGTCCATGGTCGTTCCTCGTGCGATCATTCGTACGGTTACCAATCGCGCAGGTCGTCGTCGCTGTCGCGCTCGCTCCTGTCGGAGGCCGGCACCACTTCGTCGTCGGCGCGCGGCGAGCGCGAGACGCGCTTGCGCTCCTCGATGCTCACGTTCGACAGGTCGTCCTCGGCAATGCCTCGCCCGGTGATCGCCAGGTACAGGCCGGTACCGCCGGCGATGAGCGCGGCGAGATAGGAGACGTCGGCGATGAGCGCCGAGCGCCGCCCGTTGGTCTCGAGCGACTTGTAGGTCGGGCTGGTCTGCGGCTCCTGGAGCGCGTTGTAGCGGTCGTTCAGCTTGTTCGCGTCGAGCCCGAAGTAGATGCCCGAGCCGAGCGCGATCGCCCCGAGCCCGAGCAGCACGTAGCCGGTGTGCCGGGCGCGCCACTGGAACCCGCCTCCGGTCGTCGCGATGGCCTTGCCGTCCTCGCCGCGCGGGCGATCAGTCGAGAGGGCCTTGCGCAGGAAGGTGTCGGCGACCGGCTCGAAGCGTTGCTCGTCGTTGGGCAGCGGCTCCTCGACGTAGGCGTGCTCATGGCCGTCGGAGGCGTCAACGCGGACCGCGAGGGCGGCGAGCTGGTCCTTGTCCTTGGCCTTCACGCCGATGACCAACACCTGGTCTACGCCGAGGTCCACGGCGAGCTCGCGGGCGACCTTGTTGCGGCCCTTGCCGCGGAAGTCGTTCTTGATCCTGCGCACCTTCTCGGAGAAGCGCTCGAGCCCGGAGGCGGCCCGCAGGGTCTCGACCCGAGTGCCGCCGGCGCCCGGCCGCACGATCTTCTGGAGCACCTTGTAGCCGGGGGCCACCACCGTAAGGACGTGATCGCCGGCGGTCAGGTTGCGCAGCTCGACCGACGAGATGCCGCGGTAGCGGCCGTCGATGTAGACGCGACCGGGCACCGGGCGCACCTCGATGTCGAGGCCGACCCCGCGCTGTGCGGTCAGGTCGGCGCGCCGGCGCTTGACCTCGGCGACGAAGTCGGGCGCGAAGAGGTTCGGGTCGAACGGGGTGTGCAGATCGAGCGGGAGGAGCTGCTCGACCTCGCGGTCGGCCGCCGTCGCCTCGGCGTTGGCGATGAGCGAGGCGATGCGCAGCATGCGCGCCCTGACCAGCTCGCCGAAGGAGCGCGACAGGTCGCTCTTCTCATAAGCGCCAACCGCCTGATCGCACAGCTCCTTGGCCCGCTTCGGCTCGAGCTCGTCGTAGGCCGCGCGCGCCTTCTTGACGGCCTCGTCGGCGGTGGCGACGAAGCTCTTGTGGGCCTCGTAGCCCTCCGGATCGAGCGCCGCCGCGAGATCGCGCAGCTCCTGTCGCCCCAGCTCCACGGTGAGCTTCTCGGCGAGGTAGGAGAGCTTGGCCGCGGCCCGCGAGCTGTCGTCGAGGGCGAAGGCGACGACCGCCAGCCGAGGCTTGCGCGGCTTGGAGAGCGAGAAGAACTCCTGGCTCGACCCGCCGTCGGAGGCCCACGCGGGCGCCGCGAGCAGCCCAACCAAGATGGAAGCAACGGCCCGAAACCCCGGGCTGTGGCGATAGCGCATAATTGCCGTCCTTCCCGGCCCGGCCCGCCTCACAGGCTCTTCTTGCCCGAGGTGGTGCCGTTGGCCTTGAAGATTTGCCAGGTGCGCAGGTAGTCGAGGGCCGTCTTGAGGACGTAGTCCTCCTCGTCGCCCTTCGCCGTCACCTCGACCTCGCTTTGACCGGCCGGTTGTTTCTGCTGCCGGGCAGGGAGCCTGCGCTCGAAATCATTGCCGAAGTGGTTCTCGAGGTCCACTTCGCGGGGCGCGATCGCCTCTCGGCCGGCCATACGGGGATCGCTCACCACGACGTCCGGGGTGATGCCCTTCTCCTGGATGCTGCGGCCCTTGGGCGTGAAGTAGCGCGCGATAGTCAGCTTGAGGCCGCTGCCGTCCTCGAGCTCGATGAGCGTCTGCACGCTGCCCTTGCCGAAGGTCTGCGCCCCCATCAGCACGGCGCGCCCGTGGTCCTGAAGGGCGCCGGCGACGATCTCCGAAGCCGAGGCCGAGCCGCCGTTGACGAGGACGATCATCGGATAGGGCGGCTCGGTGCCGCGGTCGTGGCTCTTCTCCTCCTCGACGTGCCGGCCGTCGCGGCCCTTGGTGGTGACGATGACCAGGCCGCCGGGCAGGAAGCGATCGGCCATGCGCACCGCCTGATCCAGCAGGCCGCCGGGGTTGTTGCGCAGGTCGAGGATGAGCCCGCGCAGCTCGCCCCGGTTCTCCTTGCGCAGATCGTCGAGCGCGCGCCCGAGATAGCGGTCGGTCTGCTCCTGGAAGTTCTTGACCTTCACGTAGCCGATGCCGTCGTACAGCCGGCCCTCGACCGAGACGACGCGGATGTGGTCGCGCACCACGACGATGTCCCGGGGCGCGCTGAACCCGTCGCGCAGGATGGTGAGGACGACCTTGGTGCCCGGCGGGCCGCGCATCTTGGCTACCACCGACATCAGGTCGAGGTCGGTGGTCGGCTCGCCGTCGATCTTGAGGATGACGTCGCCGGCGAGCACCCCTGCGCGCGCCGCGGGCGTGTCGTCGATGGGGGCGACCACGGTGAGGAGCTCGTTGCGAACCCCGTTGACCACCTTGGGCTTCATCGTGACCTCGATGCCGAGGCCTCCGAACTCGCCCTTGGTGTCCATCTTCATCTCGCGAAAGACGTCGGCGGGCATGAAGACGGTGTGCGGGTCGAGCGTGGCGACCATGCCCTTGATAGCGCCCGTCAGGAGCTGCTGCTCCGAGACGTCCTCGACGTAGTTGTTCTCGATGTAGGCCAGCACCCTCGTGAAGACCTCGAGGTGGCGGTAGGTCCCCTCGCCACCGGAGGCGAAGACGGCGCGGTCGGCGGCCATTCCGCCGAGGAAGGCGAACGGCGCGAGCAGGAGAACCGTCGCCCAGGTGCTTCGTGAGCGGCGCGGATGCGACACGGAAGACCTCCCTGTCGTGGACTCGACGCAGCTTAGCACCGCACGCCCCACCGAACCGCCCGCCCGCCAGCGCCTCGGCCTGCCGGGCCGGGCGCGTTGCGCTGCGCCCTACCTCGGCAGCCGGACGACCCCGCGCCGCTCGAGGAAGCTGTTGATGCGCTTGCACAGCTCCTTCGGCCGCTCGAGCTGGGGCGCGTGGCCAAAGCCCTTGACCTCCTGCACCTCGGCGTCGGGAGGCAGGTGCGCCTTGAAGAAGCCGACCCCGGCGTACGGGAGCAGCCGCTCGCTGCGTCCCCACAGCAGGAGCGTCGGAGGCCGCAGCGACTCGAGCTCCTCGGCGCTCAGCCCCGCCGACTCGGCGGCGTCCTGCAGCAGGCGGCGCACGGGCGGCGAGCTCATCCGCTCGCGCATCGCGTACGCGGTGATCAGCCGGAAGAGCGGAGGCCGGTCGAAGACGCGCCCCGCGAGCTCGAGCGCCTGGCCGAGCGTGCGCACGCCGAGCCGCTCGACCACGGTGTCGAGCTCGCCCCGCGCGCCCGCCGGCGCGACGAGCACGAGCGCGGCGACCGACTCTGGATGGCGCACCGCAAACCGCACGGCCATGGCGCCGCCGAGCGAGTTGCCGACGACGACCGCGGGGCGGCGCACCTCCTCGGCCATGAAGCGCTCGAAGAACGAGAACGACTCGTCGATGCCCAGCGGGCCGCTCTTCGGAACGGGCGAGAAGCCGGCTCCGGGCAGATCGACCGCCACGACGCGCGTCGCGCGCCGGGCGAGGCCGAAGAAGCAGCCCGACCAGTCGAGGGCGCTGCCGCCGAGGCCGTGCAGCAGCACGACCGGCGGGCCA
The DNA here is from genome assembly GCA_050942745.1 of Myxococcales bacterium. Classification (GTDB taxonomy): domain Bacteria; phylum Myxococcota; class Myxococcia; order Myxococcales; family UBA5297; genus UBA10939. The sequence goes on along the minus strand of JBMNNX010000040.1, from coordinate 12,225 downwards.
TCCCAGCGGCCCGCGAGGTCCAGGAAATGGATCCGCTCGCCGGCGACGTCGATGAACATCGAGCGCACGCCGCGCTTCACGAGGCGGCGCCTCGCGAGCTCGATTGCCAGGGACTCGAGCTTCCCCATGATGAAACCTCGCCGGCTCGCGCTCTCGCCGCAGCCTAATGCGACCCGAGCCACTCCTTCGGATCGATGGGTTTGCCCTTCTTGCGCAGCTCGAAATAGAGGTAGGCGCCCTTGAGCGACCCGGTGTCACCGACCTGGCCGAGCACCGCGCCCGCCTCGACGGCCTCGCCCACCTGCGGTCCGATGGAGGCCAGGTGCGCGTAGAGCGTGTGGTAGCCGTCCCCGTGGTCGATGATCACCAGGTTGCCGTAGCCGCGAAAAGCGCTGGCGTGGACGACGGTGCCCGCGGCGACTGCCTTCACGTCGGTGCCCTCGGGCGCGCGAAAGTCGAGGCCGTTCTGGAAGGTGACGGTGTTGAACTTGGGGTTGAGCACCTTGCCGAAGCCGACCTCGATATAGCCGTCGGTCGGAAACGGCAGCCTGCCCTTGAGCTTCGCGAAGCCCTCGCCATCGTCCGCCGCCTCGAGCCGGCGGACGTGGCGCGACAGCCTCGCCTGCGCCTTGTAGAGCTCCTCGAGCGTCTTCTCGCGCAGCCCCTGCTCGGCGAGCAGGGCGTCGTGGAGCGCGGCGAGCTCGTCCTTGCGCCTCTTGGCCTGGGCGCGCCGCTCGAGCGCGGCCTTGGCGCGCTCTTCGTGCTCGAGCTTCGCCGCCGCCAGCTCGAGCCGACGGGCTTCCAACCGCTCGAAGCTCGAGCGCGCGAGCTCGAGCATCCGCAGGTCGCCGGCGAGCACGTCCTCGAGGGCGCGCTTGCGCCGCAGCATCTCGCCCACCGACCTCGCCGACAGCAGCAGGCTCGCGCGCCGCGCCTTGCTGAGCTGGTAGCGGGCCCGCAACCGCGGCGCGAGCAGGTCGAGCTGCGCGATGAGCGCGTCGCGGGCGGCCTGCTCGTCGAGCTCGGCCGACGCCACCCTGGCGCTCGCGGCCTTGAGCGCGGCCTCCGCCTGCTCGGCGGCCCTCTGGAGCTCGCGCAGGGCGGCTTCGGCCGCCTCCAGCTCGTCGAGGACCGAAACGGCCTTGTTGCGCAGCCTCTCGAGCGCCTCCTCGCTCGCCTTGACCTCGGCCTCTATCTGCTCGGGCGTCTTCTCGGCCTCCTCGGCCCAGGCCGGCGCGGCAGGCATCCACGGCGCGGCGATGAGGAACAAGGCTGCGGCCGCCCGAGCGCGCATCAGACCCTCAGGAAGCGGCGCACGGCGACGAAGCTGCCGACGAGGCCGAGGCAGGTGCCGACGACGCACAGCTCGAGCCAGCCGTGCAGATCGATGAGCCGCGGGAAGACGAGCCCGCCGGAGATGAAGGAGAGCGCGTCGGCGAGCCTGGGGCCCATGTAGCGCGAGAAGGCGTGGAGCCCGCCCGCGGCGAGCGAGGCGCCGAAGAGGCCCTGGAAGATGCCCTCGAAGAGGAACGGCGCCTTGACGAAGGCGTCGGTCGCGCCGACGAGCTTCTGGATCTCTATCTCCTCGCGGCGCGCGTAGATGGCGAGCTGCAAGGTGGCGGCGACGACCACGACGGCGGCGGCGAGGACGATAAGCAGCACCAGCGCGCCGGCGCCCTTGGCCGCGGTGGCCAGCGACTCGAGCCGCTCGAGCCACTCGCGCCCGTATTCGATCGACTCGACCTCGGGCGCCTGGGCCCAGCGGGCGGCGAGCACGGCGATGGCGCTCGCGCTGCGGCGACCAGCCGAAGGGTTGAGCTCGATGGACCAGGGCAGCGGGTTCTTCGGCAGGTTCGCGAGCACGCCGCCCGCCTCTCCGAACTCGGCGCGAAGCCGCTCGAGGGCCGCCTCCGGGGTCACCAGCCGCGCCTGGCCGCCCTCTTCCTGTCTGATTCGCTCGAAGAGCGCCCCCGCCGCCTCCGGCGTGACCTCGCTCTTCAAGTAGAAGGTGATCTCCGCCTCGGCGCCCCACGAGTCGAGTATCGAGCTGACCAGGCGCACCCCGTGGCGCGACAGGCCCGCGGAGAACAGCGCAACCCCTATCGCCAGCGAGGCGACGAAGTGGACGAACGGGCTCATCCGGAGCCCCGCCAACGCCGCGCGCAGGAAGTAGAGCAGCTTGACCACTAGGCACGCTCCCCTTCGGACCGGCGGGGCGCTCCGAGGCCTTCACGGCTCGCCCGCTTCACAGCACGGCCTCCGAGCGCACGAACCCGCTGTCCTCGACGATGCGTCCCTCCTTCAAGCTGATGGTGCGCGTCTGGTAGCGCTCGATGAGGCTGTTGTCGTGGGTGGCGATGACGACCGTGGTGCCGCGCGCCGAGAAGTCGCGCAGCAGGTCCATGATCTCGATCGTCAGCTTGGGGTCCAGGTTGCCGGTCGGCTCGTCGGCGAGCAAGATGGCCGGGGCGTTGACGAGCGCGCGGGCAATCGCCACGCGCTGCTGCTCGCCGCCCGAGAGCTTGGGCGGGTAGCTGTGCGATTTGTGCGAGAGCCCGACCTGCTTGAGCATCGCGGCGACCTTGCGGTTGCCGTCACGCCGCGGGACGCCGAGCACGTCCAGGGTGAGCGCGACGTTGTCGGCGACGCTGCGCCCGGGCAGCAGCTTGAAGTCCTGGAACACGACGCCGATCTTGCGCCGCAGGATGGCGGCCGCCGAGCCCTTGATGCGCGCGATGTTGCGGCCGGTGACGAGCAACTGGCCGCTGGTCGGCCGCTCCGCGCAGAAGATGAGCTTGAGCAGCGTCGTCTTGCCGGCACCCGAAGGGCCGGTCAGGAAGACGAACTCTCCCTTGCCTATCGAGAGGTTGACGTCACTCAGTGCGACCGAGTCGGGGCCGTAGCGCTTGGTGACGTGAAACATCTGGATCATGGCGTCGGGAAGGTCGTCGCCCGCTCCCTGCGGCTGACGGGAGCAGCGGCGCTTGAAGGTCGAAAGTGTTTACCACGAAGCAGCCGCTCCGGAAGCGGCGCCCGTCGCCCGAAGGCCATTCGGTCGGATGCTCCCCTGGCGAACCGGGAATGCGCCGGAGTGCTCGGGGATCTATAGTCCGGCGCCCACGCCGCCCTCTCCCCAGTCCATGGATCTCTTCAGCCACGCCGCCGAGCGCGACCTGTCGAACGCCCCGCTGCCGGAGCGAGCGCGCCCGCGCGCGCTCGCCGGGGTCGTCGGCCAGGGGCACCCGCTGGGCGAGGGTAAGCCGCTGCGTCGGGCACTCGAGCAGGACCTCGCCCCTTCGCTCATCATCGGCGGCCCGCCAGGGACCAGGCAGGCGGCGGCGGACCGCGCAACTCGTCATGCCGAACGGCGCGCTCCCATTGTCGGTGGCCGCCCGGCACCTGGCTCGTGCACCCGAGTCGAGCGCCGCACCAGCCCGCCCAGCGGCCCGCGAGGAGCACAGGACAAAGGCGCGCTCCCGGTGCCGATGCGCATCCGCACCGCGACGAGCCGGACGAAGAAGATGAGCTATTGCGCCGGCCAGAAGCACCCGCAGCGCTTCGAGGGCAGCTACGTTGCAGGGCGGCAGGTGCCCGACGGGCCGCGGGGCAACAGGCACAGCGAGCGAACCGAGAACAGCTTCGAAAGTGAGCCCAAGGAGCGGCTCGACAGGATCAAGGCGAGCCGGGGCTGAGAGCGCCCCGAGCAGGAGCGAGGAATGGCCAAGCAGCGCAGCAAGCGGAAGAAGAAGTCGGGCTCGGGCGGCTCGGGAAGCGCCGAGAGCAGCAGCGGCGGGGGCGTGATGATGTCGCTGCGCGGCGGGTTCAAGAGCGTCGCGACCGGCAACACCAAGAAGTCCAAGAGCCCCGCGAGCAAGGTCTGGGACATCGCCTTCTGGGTCCTGCTGGCCGCGGCGCTCATCTTCTTCATGGCGCGCCGGTTCTAGCCCGGGACGCCGCCGCTCAAAGCGTCGCAGGCGCCCTCGCTGCTCTTCCCAGGGCGCAGCGCCGTTGCTCCGCCGCGAAGACGGAGCCGGTTTCGGATCGGCCGGTCGGAAAGCGGCGACAGAGGGGATCGGCGAAAAGGCGGCCGACGATTCGGCTGCTCGCACCGCGCCCAATCACGCTGGTCGATCGCCCTCTGCCGCTGACAGGGAGAGCCCGTTCGCCCTGCTCGCAGCTTCGCGCCGCTTCCGGCCGCAGCTCACTCGCTACGCCATGGGCCCGCGGAGCTCAGCGACCGCCGAAGAGAAAGCCCATTCCGACGTGAACGGCCATCGGGTACTCGATGTCGCCGAAGAGCGGGGCGCGTCCCCTCACCGGCACGGCTATGGCGGCCTCGGGGAGTAACCTGAAACGCCCAACTGGCACTACGACGCCAACAGAGGTGCCGACCGAGAGGACGTTGTATGGAACAAGCCTTCCCGGACTCTCCCTCTCGAAAAAGACGGAGTCGATCACCCGCGGCCCGACGACGAGCTGAGCGCCTTCGCGGCCCAATCCGAAGCCGAGCAGCACGGGCAGCGTGAAGCTGACGTGGGTGAAGGCAGCAAAGGTTTCGTAGTTGTAGTGGGCCCCTGAGTTCGTTCCGCCTTGTCCAAGCAACTTGGGCGAAATCCGCTCATCCCGAGCGAGAGACCGGCCCGTTGGCCGGCTGTGGCCTTGGCCGGCCACTTGCGGATTCGGGTATTTAGCGCGGAACGAACTCTGGGGCCCCGACCACCGAGGGCGCTATCGAGGCGACGAATCGGCTGTCTACCGGGTCGGTCAAGTGCGCCTTGAGCATGAGCTCGGCACCCGAATACCCGAATCGACCGCCGTCGCGCCATGGCGGACAGCGACCTCGGCGCGCGGATAACCGGCCGTACCCGCCATCTCAGCAACCGCCTCTACGGCGATCTCGGTCTTTCCTTTGCCGACGGTGTTTGCCGTCTGGAAACTGCCAGTCGTGGCGCAAGCGCTTGCGAGCAAGAAAAGCAATGGAAGCGCGAATCGCAGGTGAAGTCGCACAGGCCCCTCCCTGAAGCGGCGGATGAGCGAAGAATGCCTTGCCGCCATCGCAATGGGAACGACTCAGCCCCCGCGGTTCGCGCCTCGCGTCGTGCGCCGCTGCCGGGAGGGTGGCAGTCCCCCCTCGTGGCCTCGCGCCGACAACCGCCGGTGCGTCGGTCGTCCCTCCTCATGCCCTCGCGCTGACGGCCACCGGGACGGGCGCGGGCGCGCGGACGCTTCAGCGCCCTCCGACCTTGGGAGCCTCGAGCCGGGCCCTCGCGATCTCGACACCGGGCTCGCGTCCCAATTCGGAGGCGAGCGCCCGCAGCGCGCGCTCGACCCGCTCCGAGGCCTCCGGCGGATACCGCAGCCGCACGATCTCCTCGACCGGCGTGGGCCGGAGGCCCAGGCTCTCGTCGAGATCGAGCAGGCGCTGTATCCGCTCCCAATCCGACAGCCGGTCCTCGGGCCTCTTCGCCAGAGTCCCGTGCACGAGCTCGATGAGCGGCGGCGGCAGATCCGGCCGGAGCGCCGCGATGTCCGGCGGCGGATCGCAGATGTGCGCCTTGAGGAGCGCGACCACGTTCGTCTCGAGGAACGGCAGCCTCCCGGTGAGCATCTCGAACGCCATCACGCCGAAGGCGTAGATGTCGGCCCGCCCGTCGGCCTGCCGGCCCGTCGCGATCTCCGGCGCCACGTACTGCGGCGTCCCCTCTATCGAGCGCGCCCGCGCCGTCCCGGGCTCGCGCGGGATCGGGCGCGCGAGGCCGAAGTCCATCAGCTTGACGTGCCCCTGCTCGTCGATGGCCACGTTGGCCGGCTTGACGTCGCGGTGCACGATGCCTCGCGAGTGGGCGAAGGCGAGGGCCGTGGCGAGCTGACGCAGAATGGCTGCGGCCTCGGCCGGCGGCAACGCGCCCCGAGCCCTCAGCAGGCGCGAGAGATCCGTCCCCGCCACCTTCTCCATGACGATGAACCACGTCGCCCACGCCGCCTCGGTGTCGTAGACCTGCACGATGTTCGGGTGCGTCAGGCCGGCGACGAGCCGCGCCTCTTCGAGGAAGCGCTCGCAGAAGGTCGGGTCGTAGGAGAGCGAGTGCGCCAGCATCTTCACCGCGACGACGCGCCCGAGCCCGGGGTGCAGCGCCTCGTAGACCTTGCTGAAGGCACCCTCGCCTATCTTGCCGAGCAACCGGTACTTGCCGACCCGCTCGAAGCTGCCGCCCTCCTCGAGCCGCTTGCCGAGGATCTCGGTGAGGAAGCCGGCGAGCTGCGGGTAGTCGTTGAGAATCGGGCGCAGCACGGCGCGGTGGATGACCACCGCCCGCACGTCGGTCTCGGCGATGACGTCGGCGTTGCGCGGCTCGCCGGTGAGCAGCGCCATCTCCCCGACGAAGTCGCCCTCGCCTAGCCGAAAGACGCTGCGCTCGTTGCCGAAGGAGTCGAGCAGCGGCACCCGGACGCGCCCGTTGCGGATGACGTACATCGCGTCGCCCGGCTCGCCGCGCCGGATGAGGTACTGGCCAGCCCGGAAGACGCGCTGCTCCATGAGCGCGGAGATCTGCTCGAGGTCGTCGGGCGCGATGACGCCGAAGCCGGATACGGTGGCGAGGAACTGAGCGACTGACATGAGCTAAGCCTCGGACCGGCGACCGCGAGGGCCGCCGTCGCTGTCGGACGATCGAAACGATGTAACAGGATAGCGCCAGCGATCGAGCCGGTTCGCACGGCCGGCGGGCCGCCGGGCCCTTCAGCGCTTTCGCCGCTGCCGCGCCGCGCTCGAGTCCGCCATCTCCTCGCGGCGTGCCTCCATGCGCTCGGCGGCCATCCGCTCGAGGTACTTGCGGTCCTGCCAGCTCTTGTAGGCCCAGATCAGCAGGATGATCACGCCGCCGAACACCGAGTAACGGGCGATGCGGCCGGGCATCTCCAGCACGTAGTCAACGTCCCAGAGGTCGCGCGGGCCGACGATCAGCAGCTCGCTGCCCATCTCGTTCATCCGCCGGTAGCGCAGCGCCAGGGCGTCTATCTGCTTCTGCTTCTCCGCGGGCAGCTTCGTGTTGCGCTCCTGCAGCCGCCGCACGACGACCTCGATGCGCTGGTGGGCGAGCGGATCGTCGGGGTAGGCGCTGAGGGCGGCGAGCAGGTGATCGAGCGCCTCGAGCAGCTCCGAGGACTCGGCGGTCATCCCGTTGTCCTCGCCGAGCCTCTGCGCCGCGATGCGCAGGTGCCGCGCGGCCTTGTACTCCGGCGCGTTGTAGTACTCGTAGCGCAGGAACCCCCAGACCCCGCCGAAGTAGAGGCCGAGCAGGATCAGCAGGCCCCACGGGATGGGAAGGCGACGCCGCCCGCGCCTGACGAGCACGTCGTCGATGATCTCGTCGGGATCGACGCGCACGACCTCGCCGCACTCCGGGCACTCGGGCTGCGTCGGATCGAGACTCGTTCCACAGGATGGACACCAAAGCGTTCGTGGCACGCAGTCACTATCTGGTCAGCTCGGCGAAGCCGTCAAGGAAGCGGCGCGCTCCTCGCCCCTCCGCGCTGCCCTCGCCTGGCCAGGCTCGCGACCGCGCGCCGGGCAGGATCATGGCCGGCGAGACGCCAGCCCTGCCCCCTCGCTCGCCGCGACGGATCGCGGCCGGCGAGACGCCGGCCTCTCCCTCCCCGCTCGCCTTCACCGGCCCTCCCTCCTCGCTCGCTTCGCCAGGCTCGCGACCGCGCGCCGGCTCGAATGCGGCCTGTTCACTCCGCGTGGAAGGCGCTGATCGCCCGGTCGCTTCGAGCCGCGACTCGCTGGCGCCCGGCTCCTCGGTCGCGCCAGACATGGATGCACGCGCGCGTCGCTTCGTTGGTATCGTGCGCCGACCGTGACTGAACCGGCTTCCATGTTGCGTCCGCCCGCCCTCCGGTCCGGCGACTCGGTCGCCATCGTCGCTCCCGCGAGCCCGTTCGACCGCGCCTCGTTCGAGCGCGGGCTCGAGCTGCTCTCGACGCGCTACCGGCCCGTCTTCTCGCCGGGCCTGTTCGAGTCGTCGCGCTACCTGGCCGGCTCGGATTCGCGCCGCCAGCGCGAGCTGGCCGAGGCGCTCGAGTCGCCCGAGGTGCGAGCGGTCTTCTGCGCGCGGGGCGGCTACGGCGCGATGCGCCTGCTCGAAGGGCTGAAGCTGCCGCACGCGAACAAGTTGCTCGTCGGCTTCTCGGACATCACCGCGCTCCACGGGGCCTTCCAGGCGGCCGGGCGCGTCAGCGTCCACGGCCCGGTCGTCACTCAGCTCGGAGCGCTCGGGGCGCGGGTCGCAGAGCCGCTCTTTCGCCTGCTCGAATCGCCGAGCGAGCGGCCGGTGCTGCGCGGGACGCCGGTCACCGGCGGCCAGGCCGAAGGCCCGGTCGTCGGCGGCAACCTCTCGGTCCTCACGCGGCTGCTCGGCACGCCGTTCATGCCCGCGCTCGACGGCGCCATCCTCTTCTTCGAAGACGTCACCGAGCGGCCGTACCGGCTCGACCGGATGTGGCACCACCTCGCGCTCGCCGGCGCGTTCCGGCGGGTCGCAGGCCTGGCGCTCGGCACCTTCACCGGCTGCGACGACAAGGACCTGGCCGGCGAACAGGTCATCCGCGAGCTCGCCTCGGCGACCGGGCTGCCCTGTGTCATGGGCCTGCCCGCCGGCCACGGCGACGACAATCAACCTTTCGCGCTGGGCGCCCGCGCCCGGCTGGACGGGGACGAAGGAACACTCAGCTTTCTCGAGGGGGCGGTGGCATGAGAGCCAAGCAGATCAGCGAACGGGCACCGTCGGTGCCGGAGATCGCCCAGGCGCTGCAGCAAGGTGTGGACGAAGGCGTCTTCCCCGGGGCTGCCGCCGCCGTTTTCCTGCGCGGCAAGCTCATCCACGCCTCGGTCGCCGGCGACGCGCAGCGGATCCCCGCGCGCATCCCGCTTCCCGACGACGCCGTCTTCGACCTCGCCTCGGTCACCAAGGTCGTCGCGACCACGACCGCGGCGGTGGCGCTGGTGGCCCGCGGCGCGCTCTCGCTGGACGACTCCGTGGCGCGCTTCTGGCCCGGCTTCGCGCGCGCCGGCAAGCGCTCGGTGACCATCCGCCACCTGCTCGCCCACTCGTCGGGCCTGCCGGCGTGGAAGCCCATGTTCCTCGACGTCGCTGCCGATCCCGGCGGGCAGCCGCTTTTTGCCGCCGAGCGCGACCCGGAGAAGTGCGCCTACGCCTGCCGGCGCGGGCGCGCCATCGTCTTCGACGCGATTGAGGCGGCCGAGCTCGAGCAGCCGCCGGGGACGAAAGCCGTCTACAGCGACCTCGGCTTCATCGCCCTCGGGCGCGTCATCGAGGAGGTGAGCGGGCAGCGGCTCGACGCCTTCGTCGAGCGCGACATCCTGCCCGAGCTGCGGCTCGAGTCGCTGATGTTCCGGCCGCTCGACCGGGCGCCGCGCAAGGCGCCGGTCATCGCCGCGACCGGCGTCTACCGGCCCAACGAGCCCGCGCCCGGACAAGAGCAGCTCGTCCCGGCGCCGCCGCCCGACGCCGCGCCGCGCGACCTGTCCGGCGAGGTGAACGACGACAACGCCTTCGCCATGGGCGGGGTCGCAGGGCACGCCGGGCTCTTCGGAAACGCGCGGGACGTCGCCGCGTGGGGCAACGCGGTCATCGAAGAGCTCTCGGGCGCCATGCGCATTGCGCCTCCCGAGGTCTGGGAGCGCTTCTGCACCCTCGACTCGACCCCCGGGACCTCGCGCGCGCTCGGCTTCGACACCCCGACGCCCGGCGCCTCGTCGGCCGGGCGCTACATCGCCAGCTCGCGGGCCGTCGGGCACCTCGGCTTCACCGGGACCAGCGTCTGGATAGACTTGCGGCGACAGCTCTCGGTGGCGCTGCTCACCAACCGCGTCCACCCGACCCGCGCCAACCTGGCCATCCGCGAGTTCCGGCCGCGCTTCCACGACACGGTCATCGAGGCCTTCGGGCTCGAAGGAGTGCCCGAATAGCAAGCCGCCCGAATCCCGCCGCGACAGGGGCGGGAACACCGGGCGCACAGAAAGGTTCTGGCCGAAGAGAAGGCACCAACCAAGGTCGTGCTCGTTTTCCGGACGGGCGCATCGCGATGCCAGTGCGATGCGCCCCCAACCGACCCGACGGGCGCATTGCCATGCGCCCCTACCCACGCAACGCCATGTCCATCGTCACCCACGTCGATCGCAAAGAGATCAAACGCATCCACCTGCTCGGAGTCTGCGGCACGGGCATGGGCTCGTTCGCCGGAATGCTCGCGGCCCAGGGCTTCACCGTCACCGGCAGCGACGAGAACGTCTACCCGCCGATGAGCGAGATGCTCGAGGGCTGGGGAGTCCGCGCGATGCTCGGCTACAAGCCCGAGAACCTCGACGAGGCGAAGCCCGACCTGGTCATCGTCGGCAACGTCATCCGCCAGGTGAACCCCGAGGCGACCGCGATGCGCGAGCGCGGCCTGCCGCACATGAGCTTCCCGGCGGCGCTCGGCGAGCTGTGCATCGGCGACAAGCACTCGCTCGTCGTCGCCGGCACGCACGGCAAGACGACGACGACCGCGATGCTCGCCCACGTGCTCTCGGCCGCAGGCCGCGACCCCTCGATGCTCGTCGGCGGCGTCGCGCTCAACTTCGGGGCCAACTTCAAGGTCGGCGCGGGCGAGCACTTCGTCGTCGAGGGCGACGAGTACGACACCGCCTACTTCGACAAGGGGCCCAAGTTCCTCCACTACCGGCCGCGCAGCGTCATCTTCACCAGCCTCGAGTTCGACCACGCCGACATCTACCGCGACATGGCGCACTACTGCTCCTCGTTCGAGAAGCTCGTCGCGCTGGTGCCCGAGGGCGGCTACCTCGCGGTCTGCGCGGCCTATCCGAAGGCGGTGGAGATCGCCCGGGCCTGCCGCGGCAGGGTCGAGACCTACGCCGGGGCGGCGAAGGCCGACTGGCAGGCCGACGTGGTGGAGCACGGCGCGCGCGGCGCCTTCTTCGACGTCGTCCACGGCGGCGCCAAGCTCGGGCGCGTCAACCTCGCCGTCGGCGGCCCTCACAACGTCGAGAACGCGCTCGGCGTCATCGCCGTCGCCACCTCGCTCGGGCTTTCGATCGAGGAGATCGGCCAGGGGCTCGCGTCGTTTTGCGGCGTCAAGCGCCGGCAGGAGCTGCGCGGCGAGCCGGGCGGCATCTTCGTCATCGACGACTTCGCCCACCATCCGACCGCGGTGCGCGAGACCATCGCCGCCATCGGCGCGCGCTATCCCGGGCAGAGGCTCTGGGCGATCTTCGAGCCGCGCTCGAACACCAGCCGCCGCAACATCCACCAGGCCGAGTACGCCCACGCCTTCGCCGGGGCGAGCCGCGCGGTCATCGCCACGCCGCTGCCGACCGACAGGGTCCCGGCCAACGAGATGCTCGACGTGCGTCAGCTCGCGAAGGACATCACGGCGAACGGCGTACCCGCGACCGCGGCGGCCGACGTCGCGGAGATCGTCGCGCTGGTGAAGGACGAGGCGAGGCCCGGAGACGTGCTGCTGATCATGTCCAACGGCGCCTTCGGCGGGCTCATCGACAAGCTGCTCGTCGAGCTGCGGTGATGCGCCCGCTTCTGATCCTCGCGCTGGCGGCGCTGACCGCCTGCTCGGCGGCGCCACCGGCCGCGCTCGAGGTCGGCGACCAGCTCGGCCAGGCGCATCGAGGCCTGGAGGCCGAGCGCGCGCTCCAGCTCGATCGCCCGGGGAAGGTCGTCGTCGTGGTCTTCTTCGCGACCTGGTCCGAGGCGGCCCGCGCGGTGCTCGCGGAGGTCGAGGAGCTCCAGGCCCGGCTCGCGGGCCAGGGCGTCGAGGCGGTCGGCGTGGCCATCGACGAGGACCAGCGGTTCGTCGCGCCCTTCGTCCGCGAGCTCGGCCTCACCTTCGAGGTGCTCGCCGACCCGGGCGCGCGGGAGACGCAGCGCATCGCGCGGCTCGAATCGGTCCCCACGGTCGCCGTCCTCGACGCCGAGCGGACGGTGCGGCTGCTCTCGAGTGACCCGCGCGCGCTCAGCGAGCTCGAGTCGCTCGTGGTCTCGCTCGCCTCGAAACCGGTGGAACGGGCCGAGTGACCTACCCCATTTGGGTGGGGTGGCCGCGCTGGGAGGGGGCTTTCCGCCCTTCGGATTTCGACGCGCCGCTGCGGAGGGCTGACTCCCACCTTTCCGGTGCGGGCATCGGCGCTTT
>JBMNNX010000306.1:0-7168 GCA_050942745.1 Myxococcales bacterium | reverse complement strand
GCCGGCTGAGCCCCTCGAGGCTGATTTCGCCTGGTTGGCGTCCGGAACGGTGGCCCCTCATGGTGCCGTCAGTCCGACAGCCGCCAGCCCGCAGCCGGCCGAGCTTGGGCCCGGCGCTTCGTCGCGAATCGAGCCCGGGAATCGGCGGTTCGAGCCCCCCGCCGCCGAGAGTCCGGTCGGCGCGGCGGACGCGAACGAGCAGGCGGCCCAAGCGCACCCGCAGGCCCCGACTTCCGATCAGCAGACAGACGACACGCTCCTCCAGGGCTCGCTGATTCTGGATTCAGACGATCCCGACGCGACCCTTAGCGCAGAGGACGAGCCGCACGCGCCGGCTGGTGCAGCCGGTGTCGACACGCCCGGTTCGAGCCCTTCGCTTGCCGCGGGCGCCGCCGACCAGGCGGCCCGGCCTTTCGGGCAGGAATCGCCTGCGGCCCGTGCGCTCGGGACTCTGCCGCAGAGCGCCGAGCCGGAGAGCGCATGGTCTCCAACTCCGCCCGCCCCGGGGGGGGACGCCGGCGGCCTCGCCGCTCGAGGCGACGGACAGCCCGGGCGACCGGACGAGAAAGAGCACCTTCCTAAAGGTGTTGAAGCGGCAGCGCAGGTATCCGAGCCGTCGTCCGCGAGCCTGCCATCTCAGTCCGAGTCCGCGGGTGCCCCTTCCGACCCGTGGGCCGCGCGGCAGGAGAGCGCTCGAGGCGCTGGATTTGGCTCGGAGCAGGCTGCTGTCCCGGCCTGGCATTCCGGCGGGAGCGCGCCTCCTGAGACCTGGGCGTGGGGCGCTAATCCCGTCGAGCGGCCGATGCAGAGCTCGGCCGGCGAGAACGGCTGGCCCTCGGCGCCAGCGCCCGTCGCGGCTCCAGCGGCACCGGCAGACGGCACGCAACCGGGCTTCGACGGGCGCCTCGAGCGGCTGGGAGCAGGGCCGGCTGAAGGCCAAGGGCAGGCGCCGGGCGCACCGGGCCCGATGTCCGAGGCGCGCGAGCCGGACGGCCCCACGACCCTCAGAGATTCGCTGGATGTCGGGCAGCTACCTTGGCTGGGAGCAACCGGGTCGGTCCCGGCCCCGGAGTCGCCGGCACCTCCCTGGCTGCCACAGGCAGCGGCGCCCGCGGGAGCGACTGCGCGATCGGACGAGCACGCCAGGGCGCGCGACTCGGGGCAGGGGGGCGGCGCGGAGGCTTCGTGGAACCCGATGTCGGCCGCTCGAGCGTGGGCATCGCAGCCGGAGGCGCCTGAAAGCTCCGTGGAGCAGAAGGGATGGCCCGCTGCCGCCGGCATGGCGCAGGGCCCTTCGGCCGAGCCAGCGACTCGCGCACCGGCATCCGCACCCTCGGCTGCGCTTCCTTGGGATTCGATCTTCGGCTCGGCGCGTCCGACGGCCCCGGCCGCGGAAGCGGAGGCAGAGCAGGCCTTGCCCGAGGCCTCTCCTGACGACGTCAGCGAGGTGGACGCGCCTGCCCCGCCGCCAGCGCCGGCGCCCCATTCCCCCCACGGAGCTCCCGCGACCGCGGGCGGCACGGCGCCCGCGGCGCACGGGACGACGGCGATGCTCGGCAGCAGCGGTCCAGCGCAGGTCACCGCTCTTCCCTGGGAGCGCTCGGCGGTCTCTCCGCAGCGACCGGCGGCTCCGAGCGCCGTCCAACTGCCTCCCATCGTGCGAATGCCCGGAGCCGCGCAGCCGAGGGGCGCCGTGCCCCCGGTCCTTGGGGGAAAGCCCGCAGTCGTCGGCGCGAAGCCGCCCGTCCTCGGTCTGGGAGGGGCCAAGCCGCCTCACCTGCCCGCCGTCGACAGCCGGTGGCCGGCGCCTCCTGGCGCCGCGGGCCACCTCGACCACGGGGCCGAGAGCGGTGGCGAAGGATCGAGTCCTTCACCCGAGCGACCCGGCGTGCAGGCTCCCGCGCTCGGTCGCGCCCCCCCCGCGATGCCCTCGGGTGGGCCTGCGGTGCCTGGCGGGGCCGCAGCCGGTGTTGCCCGACGGCCGCCGCCGCTTGGAACGAGCTTCCCGCACCCGGTCGGCGCCCACGCCGCGCCGCCCTCGATCTATCCGCCTGCGGTCGGGGCTCCATCACAACCGCCGGCAGCAGGCTTTCCGCCCGTGCTCGGTCCCCCGGGGCAGGCGCCGGGCGGCGGGCTCGCGCCGAGTCTGGGCGCCCAGCTATCGCCGAAAGGCCCGGGACATCAGCCCGCGCCCGTTGCCTATCCGTCCGGGCCTGGGACGGCTCAACTGCCCGCTGGTGCGGGCCCTGCCGCGCCGGCCCGTTCAGCGCCGGCATCGCGCCCGGCCATTCCCGATGCGCCGAGCGCGGCCGCCGGGCCGGCGGCGTACTTTGCCAACCCGCGCGCTGCCCCGCCGGTGCCTTCGCAGGCGGCCCACCCTCTGCCTCCCCACGCGAGCGTCGAGGCCGAAGGGGGGCCGGACAGCCAGCTCTCGATATCGAGCGGCGTGCCGCCTTCGGACGAGTGGCTCGGGCACGTCGTGTTCGGCTACGCGCCTTTCCGGGTTCCACTGGCGCGCCGGGCGCTGACCGGCGAGTTCCAGGTCAAGCCGCTGCAGCGAGCTTGAGTGCGTGTTGTCGATCGGTCCGCAAGGGGCTCGGACGCGAGGCCAGGCCCTCGGCCGCAGGCGGGCTTCGAAGCTACATTTCCTCGTTGATCTGAGCACTTGCGAAAACGTGCTCGCCTTCCCGTCGGCGGCGAGCCGCGTGCTAGGATACCGGGCCCCGCCTCGCTCTTCGTCAGGAGAGGGCCCCTTCTCGAGATTTCACGCCATGGACGAACGCCGGATTCTCATCGTCGACCACCAGCAGGAGCTTGGGCTCAACATCGCTGCCGCCCTGCGCCAGGCGGGCTTCCAGACCGCGCTGGCGAGCAGCGCGGCCGAGGCCCAGCGTGAGCTCGAGAACCGCACTCCGAACCTCGTCGTGCTGCGGGCGGAGCTCCCCGACCATCCGGGCTTTTCTCTGTGCGGCGCCTGGAAGAAGCGCTTCAGCGGGCAGTTCCCCATCCTCCTCGTGTCCGAGGCGAACCAGGAGGCGCTCGACGCCCACCGCTCCAGCTCGAACGCGGCGGATGGATACCTGCGGATCCCCTTCGAACAGGAAGCGGTCGCCGCGATGGCGATCGAGCTGCTGAACCGGCCCGTCGAGCTCGCCGACGATTCGGTGGTCAGCGCCGACGGCGACGAGGACATCGACGAGGCGTTCGGGCGGGTCTCCGAGCCCCGGCAGACGACCGAAGAGGAGGCGAGCGGAGCCCAACCGCCGCCCATCCCGGGCGCGCCCCAAGGCCCGCGTCCGCCCCCTGTGCCGAAGCGAGAGCGGCGCAGCGCCATCACCGACGACGATCGCCACTTCCTCGAGCGCACCTTCCGCTCTATCGCCGACCGCAAGGCGGAGCTGCTCGCCGAGGCGAAGAGCCAGCGCCGCCCGCAGGTCAAGCGCGAGCTGCTCGCCACGCCCGAGGGCAAGCTCCAGGTCCTGCGCGATGAGGTCAAGGTGCGCGAGAGCCAGCTCGCGCGCATCAGCGAGATTTGGGCCGCGCGCGAGCGCGAGCTGCTCACGCTCGACGACAGGCTCCACGAGAAGGACGTCGAGATCCAGGCGCTCAAGAAGCAGGTCGACGATCTGCTGCGGCGCTTCAACGAGGCGCAGGCCGCCTTCGTCGCCAAGGAGCACGAGCACGGCGCGGCGATAGACGACCTGCTTCTTCAGAAGTTTTCGCAGGAGAAGGAGCTCATCGAGGTCGTCGCGGGCAAAGAGAAGGAGATTAACCTTCTCAAAAAGGAGCTGCGCCAGCGCGACGACGAGCTGTCGGCGCGCGCGGTCGAGATCGAGAACGCCCACCGAGAGATCGAGTCGCTCGAGAAGCAGGCCCAGGTCGACACGCTGCAGGCGGACATGCGCGAGCGCGAGCTGCTGCACGTCGTCGCCATGCGCGAGACCGAGATCTCTGGGCTGATCGAGGATCTCGCCGGGGCGCGCGAGGAGCTCGAGCGGCTCGTGCGCGAGCGAGACCTGCGGCTCGCCGAGGCCGCGCGCGAGCGGCGCGCAGCCGAGGAGGAGCTGTCGCGAAACCTCGCCGCGCGCGAGCAGGAGCTGCGCAACCTTCAGCGGCAGCTCGACGAGGCCGAGGCGAGGCTCGGGCTGCTGCGCTCGGAGGCTGACGAACGGCGGGAGGAGGAGCGGCGCCAGCGCGAGGAGCTGCTCGCGCAGCTCGAGGAGGCCGAGCACGACCTCGCCGAGGCGAGCGCAGAGCGCGACACGCTGCGGCTGCAGCGCGACGGCCTGCACCAGTCGCTCAGCGAGCGGCTCGCCGAGCGCGACGAGCGGATCGAGACGCTCGAAAGCGAGCTCGCCGCCGAGCACGAGCGCGCCGTCTCTAAGGAGGAGGAGCTCTCCAACAAGATCTCGGAGGACCTCGCGCGCATCGGCGAGCTCGAAGGCGAGCTCGAGGCCGTCAAGACGCACAGCGAGCAGGTCGAGGCCGAGCTGAGCGCGACCATCGACGAGCTGTCGGCCGATCTCGAGCAGACCCGCGGCGAGCTCGCGCAGGCCAACGCCGATCTCGAGGAGGCCGCGCGCCGCTACGCCGAGCTGACCGAGGCGAAGGCCCAAAGCGAGCGCGAGCACGACGAGCGCTACGCGGCGCTCGAGCAGGCCAAGGCGCGCAGCGAGGCCGAGCGCGACGAGCGCTACGCGGCGCTCGAGCAGGCCAAGGCCCTCAGCGAGCAGGAGCGCGATAAGCGCTTCGAAGAGCTCGCCGAGGCCAAGCGCGCCTCCGAGGCGGAGCTCAACGGGCAGATCGATCGCTTGTCGCAGGAGCTCGAGCAGACCCGGTCGGAGGCGGCTCAGCGCGAGCAGCAGCTCACCGGCGAGGTCGCCGATCGCGACCAGCGCATCTCGGGGCTCGAGGCCGATCTCCAGGCGCTCGGCGAGGCCAAGGCCAGGCGCGAGGAGGCGCTCTCGGGCCAGATCGCGAGCCTCGAGTCCACCCTCGAGCAGACGCGGAGCGAGGCCCGCGCGCGCGAAGACGAGCTGCTCGGCGTCGTCGCCGACCGCGACGCGAGCATCGCGACGCTCAAGGGAGAGCTCGAGGCGCTCGGGCAGGCCAAGGCCGAGGAGGAGGCCAGGCTGCAGGGCGAGCTCGAGGCTCTGGCGCAGGCCAAGGCCGACGAAGAGGCGCGCCTGCAGGCCGAAATCGGCGACCACAAGGCGAGCATCGCGCGGCTCGAGCAGTCGTTCGCCGAGCTCGAGGACGCCAAGGCTCGCAGCGAGGCCCACCTCCAGGACCAGATCGCCGGGCACCTCTCGCGCATCGGCGAGCTCGAGGGCGAGCTCGAGGCGACGCGCCAGGAGGCCGCCGAGCGCGAGGCGGCGCTGCAGGCCGAGCTGGCCGCCGCGCGCGACGAGGGAGCGCGGCTGTCGGCCGAGCTCGAGAAGACCCGGCAGGAGAAGGCGCAGCGCGAAGGCCAGATCGCCGCGCTCCAGCAGCAGATCGCGGCCGTCTCCGCCGAGCTGGCGCAGGTGCGCCAGGTGAAGGCCGAGCGCGAGGCCGATCTGCAGGCGGCTCGCTCCGAGGTCGAACGGCTGCGCGGGGAGCTGCAGGCGGCCGCCGAAGCCGCGCAGGCGCGCGAGGCCGACCTCAACGCCCAGATGGCCGCGGGGGCCGAGCAGGCCCGGGCCCGCGAGGCCGAGCTCGGCCGGCGCATCGAGGCGCTCGAGCAGGCGCTCGAAGCGGAGAAGGACGGTCGCGCCCAGGACGTCGCCGCCCTCAACGGAGCGCTGTCGGCCGAGCAGCAGGCGAGGACCGGGGACAACGAGGCCTTCTCCGAGCGCATCGAGCAGCTCGAGGCGCAGATCAGCGCGCTCACCAGCGAGCGCGATCTCGCCACCGAGCGCGGCGACGAGCTGTCGGCCGTGCTCAGTGAGGTGAAGACCGCGCTCGGCACCCGCGAGGCCGAGGTCGCCGACCTGCGCGCCCAGCTCGCCGAGTCCGAGAGCCGCGAGACCGGGCTGGAGGAGCGGCTCGGCGCGCTCGCCGCCGAGCTCAAGCAGCGCGAGGAGCTGCTGCAGAACGATCTCGCCGCCCGCAGCCAGGAGCTCGCCGACGAGCGCCGCAAGCGCGAGCGGCTCGCCGCGGAGGCCAGGCGCCTCCAGGAGGCCGCCCAGCGCGAGCAGCTCACCCGCGCCGAGCAGATCAAGACGCTCGAGGCGAGGCTCGCTGCTGTCCGCGCCGAGGCCGAGAGCCAGGCGCAGCAGGCCGCCCAGGTCCAGGGGGCGCTCTCCAAGGAGCTCGACAGCGTGCGCCACGAGCTCGCCACGCGAACCGCCGAGCTCGGCGATCTGTCCAAGCGCCTCGAGGCGCTCTTCGCCGAGAAGGAGGAGCTGCGCCGCGAGATGTCGCAGGCCATCGCTCAGCGCGACGCCAAGGCGAACGAGCTCGCCACCGCGCTCAACACCGAGCGGGCCGAGCGGCGCCGCGAGGTGGAGGAGCTCAGCGCGAACCTCGCGAAGGAGCAGGCCCGAGCCTCTCAGCTCGCCGAAGGGCTCGAGAAGACCAAGGCCGAGCACGCGCATGCCGCGGGCGAGCTCAACCAGAAGCTCGCGGCGCGGGCGAAGCGCATCCAGGAGATGGAACAGGCGCTCGAGACGGCCAGCAGCGCGAAGGCGCGGGCCGAGCGCGAAGCCGCGGCCAGGGTGTCCCAGATCGAGGGCAAGGCGAACCAGGTGCTCCAGCGGCTGCAGGCCGAGATGCGCGAGCGCAAGGAGCTCGAGGTCCGGCACGCCAAGCAGCTCGAGGAGCTCGCCGCGAAGCAGAAGGCCGAGCTCGAGCGCAAGGAGCAGCAGCGGCTCGCCGAGATAACCAAGCTTCAGGCCGCGGTGCAGGAGAAGGCGAAGGTGCTCAAGGTCGCCGAGCTCGAGCTCGCCCGCTACAAGAAGGCGGGCCAGGCTGCCGCGGCGCGGCCGGCGGCCCGGCCCGCATCGCCGACGGCTGCCCGCCCGGCCGCGAGGCCTGCCGCCCCCGGCGCGGCCGCTGTGCCGCCTGCGACCACGGCTTCTAGCGCGGCGACCAGACCGCCTCCCGAGCCCGAAACGACGCTCGTCATGACCATCCCCCAGGACATCCGGCCTCCGAAGGAGAGCTCGGGCGACGAGTGGGACCAGGT
>JBMNNX010000363.1:0-5523 GCA_050942745.1 Myxococcales bacterium | reverse complement strand
CGCGGGAGCTGCTGGGGTTGGGGCTGCGGCGCCGGCCGCCGCGGGGCCTGGCTCGCCTGGACGACCTTCACCTTGATCGGCCCGGTCTCGTACGTCTTGCCCTTGGCGATGAGCCTGCCGGGCTTGATGGTGAGGGTCCCGGCCTTCCGCGGCGAGAGGATGAGCGTGTAGACCCGCACCCGGCGGAAGGTCGGCGGCCCGCCGCTCGCCATGTTGAAGGACATCTGCTGCGACTGCGAACGCGACAGCACCTGAAAATCCGGGGCCTCGGGCAGGTGCACCTCTTCGCTGCCATCCTGGGCGTCGATGGCGAGCGTGACCGTCAAGGTCAGCGTGTCGTCGATCGCGATCTGCTCCTTGTCGGCCACCGCGTAGAACTCGACCTCGCCGGCGCGGGCGCGCGGCGCGACCAGGAGCGCGATCGCGAGAGCGAGGATGCCCAGGGCGCGCGGCCGCGCCCGGGCGGCTCGCCTACCAGTCTTTCTCGGGACGGGCACTCTTCTTCCCCTTGCGCTTGTGCTGGTGCATCAAGAACTGCTTCTCGTTGCGGCGCACTGCGTCGAGCAGCTGCTCGGCCTTCTGCCGATCGACGTTCTCCGGCTCGACCGAGGTCTCCTCGGGGGCGGAGGCGACGCCGCCGTCTTGCTCGCCCGCGTCCGGGCTCCCGCCGTCCGGCTGTTCGCTCTTGCCCTGGCCGCCGCCGCCGTCCTGCTGCTCGCCAGCGTCGGGCGAGCCCGCGTCGGCCTCGCCGCCGCCGTCGCCGGCGCCTCCGTCGCCCTGGCCGCCGTCGCTCTGACCGCCGTCGGCGCCCGCATCGGCGCCTCCGTCGAGGCCTGCGTCGAGCTGTCCGCCGTCCGGCCCGCCCGCGTCGCCCTGGCCACCGTCTTGTCCGGCGTCTTGCTGGTCCTGCTGGCTCGCGTCGCCCTGGCCTCCGTCCTGGCCCGCATCGGGCACGCCGGCGTCCGGAGTCCCGCCGTCGCCGGGGGTCGGCTTCTTCTCGGGCGGCGGCTGCTGCTTGAGCTTGCGCAGCAGCAGCTCGAGGTTGCGGCGCGCGGGCTCGAGGTTGGGATCGACCTTGAGCGCCTGGCGATAGGCGGCGATGGCGTCATCGGTCTGGTTCAGGCCGACGAAGGCGTTGCCCAGGTTGAAATAGTCGCGCGCCTTGAGCGAGTCGTCGGCGCCGCCGAGCGCGGCCTCGAACGCGCGCTTGGCGTCGTCGGTGCGCCCGAGCTTCATGTAGACGTCGCCGAGGTTGTAGAGCAGCTCCGGGCGGTGCGGCAGCTCCTTGTCCGCCTCCTCGTAGAGCCTGAGCGCGCCTTCGTAGTCGCCCTTGTTGAAGGCCTCGGTGCCGGCCTTGACCTTCGGGTGGTTGCCTTCGAAGAGGCCGGCGCGCGCCGCCCCTGGCAGCGCGACGACGACGGCGATCAGGCCGCAGGTCGCGAGCCTCATCGGAGCACCTCCTCGCTGCGGCCGGGCCGGATGGCCGCGCCGACGATGAGCAGCAGCACGCCGGGGAAGGCCAGGAACTGGAAGCGCTCGCTGTACTTGACGGTCAGCCGGCTCTCGAACTCGGCCTTGTCGAGCCGGTCGAGCTCCTCGTGGACCTCCTGCACGCCGATGCTCCCGGAGACGGAGCGCACGTACCTGCCGCCGGTCCGGTCGGCGATGCTCTGCAGCACCGCTTCGTCGAGGCGGGTCATCACCGTGTTGCCCTCGCGGTCCTTCTTGTAGCCGACGAACTGGCCCTTCCTGTCGAGCTCGGGGATGGGCTCGCCGGTCGTCGAGCCGATGCCGACGCTCACCACCCGGATGCCGAGGTCGGCGAGCTGCTCTACCTGCTCGTTGAGCGCGGTGCCCGAGGTGTCCTCGCCGTCGGTCAGCAGCACGATCGCGCGGGCCTTGGCACCTCGCTCGGCCTGGACGAGCAGCTCCTTCGACTCCTCGAGCGCGCGGCTCAGGTCGGTGCCCTGGACCGGCATGTTGGCGACGTCAATGGCCTTGAGGAACATCTTGGCGGCCGCGTAGTCGCTCGTCAGCGGGCACTGGGTGAAGGCGTCGCCGGCGAAGACGACCAGGCCCACCCGGTCGCCCTTGAGCCGGTCGAGCAGGCCCGACAGCTCGAGCTTGGCGCGCTCGAGGCGGTTGGGCTGGATGTCCTTGGCGAGCATCGAGCGCGAGGCGTCGAGGGCGATCACCACGTCGATGCCGTAGCGCTTGGCCAGCTCGGTGTGCGTGCCGCACTGCGGCTGCGCGAGCGCGAGCGAGAAGAAGAGCAGGGCGAGCCCGACTGAGCCGAACCGCAGGCCGTGGCGGACCGGGGCCGCGCCCGGCGCGGCGCGCTCGAGCGTCGGCCCCAGAAACAGGCCCGCGAGCACGCGATGGCGCCGCAGCGCCGCGGTGACGGCGAGGAAGAGCACCAGCGCGGCGGCCAGCAGCCCCAGCAGGAACTCGGGCCGCGCCAGGCGCATCGCGTAGCCGAGGAACGAGAACTGGAGCGCGTTCACGGGAAGCTCCTCAGGCGCGTCGAGGAGAGGATCACCTCGAGCAGCAGCGCCAGGCAGGCGAGCACGAGGAACGGCTGGTAGACCTCCGTCATGTTCTGGTAGCCGCCGGCCTGGTAGAGCTTGGTCTTCTCCAATTGGTTGAGGATGTCGTTGAGGCCGCTCTCGAGCGTCTGGCGGTCGACCGCGTTGTAGAAGCTGCCGCGCGTCTCGCGGGCTATCGACTTGAGCAGGTCGGGGTTCACCGGGATCTCGACCTCGCGGTAGGTCGGCTTGCCGAAGAAGTCCGGGCCCGAGGGGAAGGGCACCAGGCCGCCCTTGCCCACCATGATGGTGTAGACGCGGATGCCGAACTCCTTGGCGATGGCCGCGGCCTCCATGGGCGAGATGTTGCCGGCGTTGTTGTCGCCGTCGGTGATGAGGATGATGACCTTGCTCTTCGCGTCCGAGTCGCGCAGCCGGTTGATGGCGGTGGCCAGGGCGTTGCCGATGGCGGTGCCGTCCTCGACGAGCCCGGTGCGCACCGAGCCGAGGATCTCGCTGAGCACGTGGTAGTCGAGCGTCAGCGGCGCCTGGGTATAGGCCTCGCCGGCGAAGACGACCAGGCCGATGCGGTCGTCGGTGCGCCCCTCGATGAAGCGGCGCAGCACGTCCTTGGCGACGGTGATGCGGTCGCGCGGGCGGAAGTCGGCCGCGTTCATCGAGGTGGAGATGTCGAGGGCGACGACGATGTCGATGCCCTCGACCGTCAGATCGCGCGCGCGGTTGCCGGCGATCTGCGGGCGGGCGAGGGCGGTCACCGCCAGGGTGACGGCGACCAGGCGCAGGAAGTGGGGGAACCACCAGAGACCGGCGAGGCCGCGCGGGCCCTGCCGCAGCAGGCCGAGCAGCGGGAAGCGCAGCGTCGCCGCGCGCCGGCGCTCGCGGGCCGTGAGCCAGAGGAGGAAGGGCAGCGCCACGGCAAGCAGCCCGAACGCCCAGGGGTTGTGCCAGAGGATCGCGGTGCCCATCACGCCGCCGCTCCTTCAGACGGGCCCGCGCCGGGCTTGCCGGGGTTTTGCGGCGTGGTCGCGTGCACGAACCCGAACGCCGACTCGATGACCACCTTGCACTCCGACGGCGTCGCCGGCGCCTTGGCGTACTTGACGAGATCTCCTTCGCGGCAGAGCGCCTCGAAGCGCGCGAAGTCGAGGCCCGGGGTGGGCAGGCGCCTCAGCGCGGCGAGCAGCTCCTCGGTCGTCATGTCCAGGCCGTCGAAGCCGAAGCGCTCGCCCAGGTAGCAGCGCAGGATCTCGGAGAGCCGGAAGTGAAACTCCTTGGACCGGCCCTGCTGCGGGAGTTCCTCGCGCTGGAGCTGCTCGAGGGCGCGGAGCGCGCGCAGGTGCGCGGGCAGCGGCGGGGGCGGCGCCGGGGCGCGGGCGGGCTTCTTCGGCCGGTTCTTCAGCCAGCGCACGAGGAGCAGCAGCAGCGTCGCCGCGGCGAGTGTGCCGGCGAGCACGTAGAGCGCGGTGTAGTCGGAGACGTTCACCTCGACCGGAGGCAGGATGTCGAGCATCTCGGCCTGCTCGTCCTCGCCGAGGAGGCCGACGCCGACGACGGGCGGCCCGGGGACGGTGAGCCGCTTCTGCCCCGAGGGGCCGGTGGCCTCGAGGACGAGGTCGGGGATTCGCTTTTCCCCCAGATCGAAGAGCGCCGCCGTGATGGAGAAGCGCGTGAGCGTCTCGTCGCCTTTCGACTCGCGGCTGACCGCGACGTCTACGAGGTCGTACTCCTTGCCGAGCGTAAAGTCCTTGGGCAGCTCGTAGCGCTCGGTCTTCAGGTCGCGCACCTCGATGGTGAGGACGAAGGTCTCGCCGAGCTTGACCTTGTCGGGCGCGGCGAGCGCGCTGAAGGAGCGCGGCTTGGCCTCGGGGAGCGCCTCGCCCGCGCTGGCGCCGGCCTGCTCCGGCGCGTTCTGGTCCGGCGCGGCCTCGACTTCGGCCTGGGGCGCCTGGGCCGCGGCGCGTGCCGGGAGGCCGAGGGCGAGGAGCAGAGCGACGAACAGGGGCAGGCGCGTACGCATGAGTGGCAGAAGGTCCTCTCAGGCGGCCAGGCGCTTGGAGCGCGCGCGGAAGAAGGTGACGAGCGGCTTGAGGTACTCCTCGTCGGCCTTGAGCTCGACGAAGTCCATCGACAGCTTGCGAAAGAGCCGGGCGCGCTCCTGGCGGCGCGCGGTGACCAGCCGGAAGAAGTGCGCGCGGACCCGCGGGCTCGAGAAGTCGATGCGCGCCCGCTCGCCGGTCTCCGGGTCTTCGACGAGCACGATGCCCGCGGGCGGCAGCGCCTCCTCGAGCGGGTCGCGCAGGGCGATGGGGATGAGGTCGTGGCGGCGGGCCGCTATTCGCAGCGACTCCTCGTAGCCGTCGGCGATGAAGTCGCTCAACAGGAAAGCCACCGAGCGACGCTTGTTGACCCGCATCAGGTGCTGCAGGCCGATGTTGAGGTCGGTGCGCCGGCCTTCGGGCCGGAAGTTGAGGATCTCGGTGATGAGGCGCATCACGTGCTTGCGGCCCTTCTTGGGCGGCACGAAGCGCTCGACGCGGTCGGTGAAGAGGATGAGCCCCACGCGGTCGTTGTTGCTGATGGCGCTGAAGGCGAGCAGCGCGGCGATCTCGGCGGCGACCTCGCCCTTGGTCTTGGCGCGCGAGCCGAAGTCCTGCGAGGCCGACAGATCGACGAGCAGCATCACCGTCAGCTCGCGCTCCTCGGCGAAGACTTTGACGTAGGCGTCGTTCATGCGCGCGGTGACGTTCCAATCGATCGATCGGATGTCGTCGCCGGGCTGGTAGAGGCGCACCTCTTCGAAGGTCATGCCTCGACCCTTGAAGACCGAGTGGTATTGGCCCGCAAGCGTCTCGTTGACCACCCGCCGCGTGGTGATCTCGATCTTGCGCAGCTTTTTGATCAGCTCCTTGGGAAGCATCAGGGCACTCCCGCGGGTCCTGTCTCGGGCGAAGGGATCGCAGCGCTCTGGCCTCGCGAT
>JBMNNX010000037.1:0-33847 GCA_050942745.1 Myxococcales bacterium | reverse complement strand
GGCCTTCCGCGCCGCGCAGGTCGCCGACGGCGGCAAGACCGGCAACATCACGCGGGCGCTCTTCCCCGAGGGCCTCAACGAGGTGGTCGTTCCCAGCGGGCCCTCGCAGCACGCGGTCTCGGTGAAGCTCATCAACCGGGCCAAGGCGTGCACCGTGCCCGGCGCCGAGAAGGTGATCGGCGAGCACTTGCCGCGCATCGAGAGGGCCAGCGCCGCGCTGAAGGCGGCGCTCGACGAGCGTGACAGGCTCGAGGGCGCGCGCGCCGTCGCCTTCGCCGCCGAGGAGTCCGCCCGCGAAGACCACGAGGCCGCCATCAGCAAGCTGATGGGCGAGGTCCGCGCCCTCTACCCCAGGGATCGCAAGCGCTGGGACCTCATCTTCCCGACGGTCTCCTCGCGCAGCTCGCGCAGCGACGACGACGAGCCGACGCCCGAGCCCGCGGACGCCGGCTGATCGCAATCGACCCGGCGGCGCCGTGCCTTCCTCGACCAACGCGCGAACGCCGCTGCCGTCGATCCCGCTCATTTCATCGATGCGCCGGGCCGGCACCGTCGGCCCGGCGCGCCAATTTGGTCAGCGGCGCGCGAGCCTGGGCGCGGAGTCGTCCCACCCAGGCGCTGGCGATTCAGACGAGCAGAGCGAGCCAGGCGAGGGCGTTGACCGTCGAGCCCACGCCGCTCCTAACTAACAGCTCCCCGCGGCTCCCCGATTGAGCGCGTGCGAGCCCCGACTAAGCCCCCTCCCGCACCGCGGGAGGGGGTTTGCGTGCTCGCACGCAGTGCTTTCAGGGCAATCCGCTGTTCGTTCAAGGCCACAGCCGGCCCATGGTCCGGTCTCAAGCTCGGGGCGCTCTGCGCTCGCGCCGCGACGTCCGGCGACACCTCCCGGCCGACGAGCGCGAGGAAGTGCTTCCGGCGAGGCCGCATTTTCGCGATCTGAGCGGCGCATGCGTCGAGCTCGCTGTCGCCAAGAGGAGACGCACTCGGTGGTGTTTTGGCGCCCTCGCTCAGGAGGTCACGATGCGGACCCGCACAGCTCTCCCCGCGATCGCCGTCTGCCTCTTCGCCCTCGCCTGTGGCGACGCCGCGGAGCCCGAGGCTTGTCACGACGCCGGCGTTGTCTCCCAGGTCGACGCCGGCGAGGAAGGCTGCCCCCACCCGATGAGCCAGGGGCCCTCTGAGCCGTGTTGCCTCGAGCACGGCATCGACGCTTGCGGGGCGGGCCTCTTCTGCGCCGCCTTCGACGGGCGCAGGCAGCCGACCTGCTACGCGGAGCGCTCCCGCGCCGACCGGGCGACCTGCACCGCGGACGTGCAGTGCGCGAGCGGGTCCTGCAACACCGCGGCGAAGGCCTGCAGGAGCATGCCGGGCATGGAGTGCACCGCGGCGATAGGGTGCGCTGACGGCCCGCTGGGAAAGCGCTACGGCTGCCGCGCCCCGGGTCCTGCGACCTGCGAGCCCATCGGCGACGGCGAGGGCGGCGCCTTCTGCGTCGAAGACGGCGACTGCATCGAGCGCCACTGCGTCGACTACCGGTGCAAGGCGGCGATAGGCAGCTCGTGCGGCGACAATGACGACTGCTTTGCGGGCTGGTGTACCCCCTGCGGGCTCAGCAACGTGAGCTGCAAGGACTCGCGGCACCAGAAGGAGTGCCTCCACGAATGCCGCGACGGCTCGTGGGTAGATTTCGCGGTCGTTTGCGAGTAGCCGAAGCGCGCAGGCCGGAGGCGACGCTCGCTTCCCGCGCTCGCGCCCACGTGGCGGAGCTGGAGCTCCGCCCTCCATCCCTCGCGCGTCGGGCGTCGGGCGATCAGGTGCCGGAGCTCCGCCCTTTTTCCTCCATCCGCCCGAGCAGCCGCAGGAGCCCGTCGAGCAGCGTGAGCGGGTGCGGCGGGCAGCCGGGGACGAAGAGGTCGACCTTGATCTCCGGCGGGATTCCCGTGACCGCGGGCGAGCCGGCGTAGGGGCCGCCGCTGATGGCGCAGGCGCCGACGGCGATGACCACGCGCGGCTGCGGTGTCGCCTGCACGGTGTCGATGAGGGCCTGGCGCATGTTGGCGCTCACCGGGCCGGTGATGACCACGCCGTCGGCGTGCCGCGGCGATGCGACGAACTGGATGCCGAAGCGGCCCAGGTCGAAGACGTTGATGCCGAGCACGTTGAGGTCGGCCTCGCAGGCGTTGCAGCCGCCGGCCGAGACCTGGCGCAGCTTGAACGAGCGCCCGAACAGCTTGCGCAGCTTCTCGTCGAGCGCCGCGGCGAGCTTCGCTTCGCCGCCGCCGACGCGCAGGTCCTCGCGCTCCCGCGCGGCGAGCCGGTGATCCTGGCTGAAGCGCAGCGCGCCGCTCTCGCAGGCGCTGGCACAGGCCGGGCAGAACAGGCAGGCGCCCAGGTCGATGCGCGGCGGGTGCAGTTGGAGCGCGCCGGTCGGGCAGCACTCGGCGCACGCCGAGCAGTCGGCGGCGCACCTGGCCGCGTCGATGACGGGCCGGCCGCGATAGCGCTCGGGGAGCTTCGGCGTCTCCTTGGGGAACTTGATGGTCCTGTGGCCCTGCTTCAGCCGGTTCTTCAGGATTTCGAGCATGGCGTCGGTCCTACAGGTCGTGGCCGCAGTAGGAGAGGTTGAAGCTCTTGTTGCAGAGCGGGAAGTCCGAGATCTGGTTGCCGCGCAGCGCGATGGCCAGGCCGAACCAGTTGTGGAACGAGGGATCGACGATCTTGTAAGCGGCGAGCCCGCCCTCGGCGTCGGTCAGGGCGACGTGCGCGACCTCGCCGCGCCAGCCCTCGGTGAGCGCGACCGCGATGCGCCGCGGCCGCAGCTTCTCGGCCCGAACCGAGACCGGGCCGGCGGGCAGGCCGCGGACGAGCCGGTTGATGGCGTCGACCGAGCTCTGGCACTCGAGCCAGCGCACCCGCCCGCGCGCGAAGACGTCGCCGGTCTCGCAGGTGGCGAGCTCGGCGCTCACCTCGCTCCAGGCGCCCGTCGGGTGATCCTTGCGGGTGTCGATCGGGCAGCCGGCGGCGCGCGCGGCCGGGCCGACCAGGCCGAGCCTGTGGGCGACCTCGCGGGTGACGACGCCGGTGCGCTCGAAGCGCGAGAGCACCGACGGGGTGTCGAACATCATCGCGGCCGTCTCGTCGACATGCTCGGCGGCCTTCGACAGCCGCGCGAGGAAGCCCTCTGTCTGGCGCGGCTCGAGGTCGAACCGCGCGCCGCCCACCTGCACCAGGCCGCGGCCGAAGCGGCTGCCACACAGCTCGAGCGAGAGGTTGAGGAACTCGCCGCGCAGCCGGCCGAAGTACGAGGCCGCGGGCAGGTAGCCGACGTCGCCGGCGAGGGCGCCAAGATCGCCCACGTGGTTCGCGAGCCGCTCGAGCTCGAGGCCTATCGCGCGCACGAAGTGGCCGCGCGGCGGGATCTCGAGCGCCGCGAGCGCTTCGAGGGCCGTGGCATAGGCGGTCGCGTGCCCGACGCTGGTGTCTCCGGCGATGGTCTCGGCGACGGCGAGCCGGCGCGCGGGCGACGCGCCGAGCAGCAGGGCCTCGGCGCCGCGGTGCTGGTAGCCGAGGTGGATCTCGAGGGTGACGACCTCCTCGCCGCAGCACTGGAAGCGGAAGTGCCCGGGCTCGATGATCCCCGCGTGCACCGGGCCGACGGCCACCTCGTGGATGCCCGGGCCCTCGACCTGGAAGAAGGGGTGAGCGGGCGGCGGGCTCTTCGAGTCCTTTTCGAGCGCGAGGTGGCGGCGCAGCGGCTTGAGCCAGGGGTGGCTCTCGGGCCGAACGCCGTGGAGCTCGAAGATCTCGCGCTCGAAGGCCTGGGCCTGCGGCGCCTCGGCGCTCAGCGCGGTGTAGCTGCCCGACAGGATGCGCCCGCGCATCAGCGCGAGCTGGCCGACCGTGTCGTCGGTGAGGACGGCGATGAGCTCGGGCTTGTCCTCGACGGTGGCGACGAAGAGCGCGCTGAGGCGGGCGCCCGAGTCCATCGCGCCCAGGCAGTGGCCGCGGAAGGCGTCGGGCTCGAGCCGCGGCACCTCGTCGAGGGCGACGGCGACGCCGTTCTTGGTGAGGGCCGAAGGGCCGGCGAGCGAGGGGATAGCTTGGGCCAGGGGGGTCACCGTTAGCCTCCGAGCAGGCTCGCGGCCTGCTTGAGCAGGTCGGAGAGGAAGGGCGGGATCCAGACGCCGAGGACGAGCACGGCGGCCATCAGCGCGAGCGACGGCGCGACCGAGAGCAGCGCCTCGCGCTCGGGCTTCTGGCCGTCGGCGGCCGGCTTGCCTTGGGCCATCGGCAGCAGGACGCCGGCCATGCCGAGGAAGGCGATGGCGATGAGCGCGACGAACAGCGCGCCGAGCCAGCCGTTCGCTTCGAAGGCCTTGGTGAAGATCAGGTACTCGCTGACGAACGGGCCGAACGGCGGCGAGCCGCCGATGGCGAGCATGGCCACGACGAGCAGCGCGCCGGTCACCGGCAGCCTGCGCGCCGCGCCCCGCACCTCGGCGGCGCGGGTGGTGCCGAAGGCCTGCAGCAGGTTGCCGGCGAGGAAGAAGAGGCCGGCCTTGGTGAGCGAGTGGTTGACCGCGTGGAGCATCGCGCCGAAGGTGGCGGCCCCGCCGACGCCGATGCCGGCGGCGATGACGCCCATGTTCTCGACGCTCGAGTAGGCGAGCAGCCGCTTGTAGTCGCGCTGGCCGACGATGAAGGCGGCGGCGACGCCGAGCGAGACGAAGCCCAAGGTGAGCATCAGCGTGCGCGCGAACGCGTCGGCGCCGGCGGCGACGGTCACCTGGTAGAAGCGCAGGATGCCGAGCAGCGCGCAGTTGAGCAGCGCGCCCGACAGCAGCGCGGAGACCGGCGAGGGCGCCTGGCTGTGGGCGTCGGGCAGCCAGGTGTGCAGCGGCGCGAGGCCCATCTTGGTGCCATAGCCCACGATGGCGAGGACGAAGGCGGCCTTGAGCCAGGGCAAGGCCAGGCCCTTGCCGGCCCCGGTGAGCGCGCCGAGCACCAGCGGCGGGGTCGGCTCGACGGCCGAGGCGGCGATGCCGAGGAAGAAGGTGCCGAGCAGGGCGACGGCGATGCCGACCGAGCAGATGAGCAGGTACTTCCAGGCCGCCTCGAGCGCGGCGCGGCGGCGGTGGAAGTAGATGAGCGGGGCGCTCGCGAGCGTGGTCGCCTCGACGGCCGCCCACATCAGCGCGAGGTGCTCGGTCACCGCGACCAGGGTCATCGCGGCGAGGAACCAGAGCAGGAAGGGCACGTAGCGATCGAGCGCCGCCTCATCCGCCTCGTGCGCGCGCAGGTAGGCGACCGAGTAGAGCGAGGCCGCGAGGAACAGCGCGCTGGTGAGCGAGAGGAACAGCAGGCCGAGCGCGTCGAGCGAGAGGATGCTGCCCAGGGCCGGGGGCGGGCGCAGCCAGAACGAGGCGGTGAGCGCGGCGTGCGCCAGGGCCGTGCCGACCAACAGCCAGACCTGCCGGCGAAGGTCGCGCGTCAGCCAGGCGAGGGCGCCGAGGAGCGCAGGGAGGGTGACGAGGAGGGCGAGCAGCATGGTGGTCAGTTCGAATGGAGGACGAAGCTCCAGCTTCGTCGTCGTGCGTTCGAGGGGCGGAGGGGATGGAGGACGAAGCTCGGGCCTCGTCGCCGCGCGGCGGAGCTGGAGCTCCGCCCTCCATCGGCTTCGCGCATGCCGTCAATCCTTGAGGGTGCTCAGCGCGTCGGTGTCGATGTTGTCGAACTCGCGGCTGATGTGGTGGATGGCGATGCCCATGACGAAGACGCCCACCAGCACGTCGAGCAGGATCCCGAGCTCGACGACGAAGGGCATCTCGCGGGCCAGGCACTGGCCGAAGACGTAGACCCCGTTCTCGAGCATCAGGTAGCCGAGCACCTGGGTTATCGCCTTGCGGCGGGTGACGATGACCAGGAAGCCAAGCAGCAAGGTCGCCAGGGCCACCGGCACCAGCAGCGTCGCCGGCGCGGGCCGCGGCAGGGTGAGCACGCTGCCCATCCAGAAGGCGACGCCGACCATCACCGCGGCGATGAGCACCGAGGTGTGCAGGCTGATGAAGGGCTCGACCTCGCGGCGCACGTTGGCGGTGCGCATCGCGCGCAGCAGCAGCCCGGGGATGAGCACCGCCTTGAGCAGCAGGGTGCCGAAGGCGAGCGCGCCCACGTGCAGCAGGACGTCCCAGCTCACGCGGGAAGCGAGCGCTATCGGCAGCAGCGCGAGGATGCCGCCCTGCACGGCGACCGCGCGGATGGCCGCGCCGAGCCGGCTGGTCGCCAGGACGTAGACGCCCAGCAGGAGCACCGCGAACAGCATCAAGTCAGCGTAGGCCGTCATGCGTGACCCCGGTAGAGGAGGATGGCGACGCCGATGGTGGCGATGACCGAGGCGCCGATGAGGAACTGGGGCACGCGCACCAGCCGCAGGCGCGCCATCACCGACTCGACGAGGCCGACGAGCGCGGCCAGGGCGAGCTGGCCGCCCACCATCGCCGCGGCGCCCCCGAGCAGCCCGAGCGTGGAGACGGGAACGAGCAGCTGCACGAGCAGCGCGCCGAAGACGAAGAGCTTGACCGCGCCGCCGTAGAGGATGAACGCGAAGTCGGGCCCGGAGTGGTCGAGCACCATCACCTCGTGGATCATCGTGAGCTCGAGGTGGGTGTTCGGGTCGTCGACCGGGATGCGCGAGCACTCGGCGAGCAGCACCACGAAGAGCGTGGCCGCGGCGATGAAGTGGACCGGATGGGCCGCGCCCCAGCGCGTCGCGGGCAGGGCGCGCAGCGCCTCGGAGAGCGAGAGCGCCTCGGCCGGGATGCAGACGATGGCCAGGGCGAGGAAGAGCGCGGGCTCGGCGAGCGCCGAGAACGCCGCCTCGCGGCTCGCGCCCATCCCCTCGAAGCTCGACCCGGTGTCGAGCGCGGCGGCCATGGTGAAGAAGCGGCCCAGGCCGAGCAGGTAGGCGAAGGCGACCAGGTCGCCGCCGAAGGCGAGGGGGGCGGGCGCGGCGGTCAGCGGCACGAGCAGGCCTGCCAGCAGCGCGGTGGCGAGCCCGACCAGCGGGCCGGCGCGAAACAGCCACGTCGTGGTGCGGCTGTAGACCGCGCCCTTTCGCAGCAGCTTGGAGAGGTCGTAGTAGGCCTGCAGCAGCGGCGGGCCGTCGCGGCCGGCGAAGAAGGCCTTGACCTTGTTGATGACCCCGAGGCTCAGCGGCGGCAGCGCGAGCAGCAGCGCGAGGTGGAGCAGCGTCTCTATCATGCGGCGGTTCCCCTGGCGGATGGCCGGCAGCCCGTCAGTGCGCGAGCTGCCAGGCGAGCAGGGCGACGAGGGTGACGAGGATGTAGACGAGGTAAAGGTGCAGCTTGCCGTGCTGGAGGAAGCGCACCTGGCCGAGGACTTCGATGAGCCGGCGCGCGGCCGGCACGAGGAGCCGCTCCCCGGCGAGGTCGCCGATGCGCTCTTCGACGCGCGCGCCCTCCGGGAAGAAGCCCCGCGGGGCTTCGAGCCGCCCGTGGTGCGGCAGCAGCGGCGAGAAGGGCGCGAGCACGGGCTGGGCGAAGGAGGCCGCGGTGTACTGCATCCGCGGG
This sequence comes from Myxococcales bacterium, assembly GCA_050942745.1. Classification (GTDB taxonomy): domain Bacteria; phylum Myxococcota; class Myxococcia; order Myxococcales; family UBA5297; genus UBA10939. The sequence goes on along the minus strand of JBMNNX010000037.1, from coordinate 26,258 downwards.
CTGGGCGCCTCGTAGCCGCAGCCCCAGGTGGCGGCCTGATCGACGGGTCTTCTAGCGAGCAGGGCGCGCCTCAACAGCGCCAGGACGCCGACCAGGATCGCCAGCGCGGCGGCGAGGTGGCTGATGGCGACCAGCGGCCCGACGCCGGGGACCGCGGGCGGCCTGGCGCCGGCGAGCTGGCTGGCCGGCAGGTCGATCAGCGCGAGCGCGCCCCGCGGGAAGAGCCCGATGGCCACGCACAGCAGCGCGGCGGCGAGCATCGCCGCGCGCATCGGCGCGGGGGCCTCGTGAGCGCGCGCGCAGGCCTCGCTGCGGGGCTCGCCGAGGAAGACGACGCCGAAGGCTTTGACGAAGCAGGCCGAGGCGAGGCCTCCGATGAGCGCGAGGCCGACGAGCGCGGCGAGGGCGCAGACCGCGCCCGAGCCTGGCAGGGTCGAGCCGCTGCGGAAGGCCCCGACGTAGATGAGCCACTCGCTGACGAAGCCGTTGAGCGGCGGCAGGCCGCAGATGGCGATGGCCCCGACCAAGAAGGTGGCGGCGGTCGCCGGCATGCGCCGCAGCAGGCCGCCGAGCTGGTCTATCTGGCGGGTGCCCGTGGCGTGCAGGACGCTGCCCGCGCCCTGGAAGAGCAGCCCCTTGAACAGCCCGTGGTTGAGCACGTGCAACAGCGCCCCGGCGAAGCCGAGGAAGGCAACCTCCGGGGACTGGAAGGCCCGGCCGAGCAGCCCCAGCCCGACCCCCAGGGTGATGATCCCGACGTTCTCCACGCTGTGATAGGCGAGCAGGCGCTTCAGGTCGTGCTGGGCCAGGGCCAGCAGCACCCCGCTGAGCCCCGAGACCAGGCCGACGCCGACCACGAACCCTCCCCACCACGCCGGAGGCGTGCCGAGGAAGGTCAGGGTTCGCAGCAGGCCGTAGATGCCGAGCTTGATCATCACTCCGCTCATCAGCGCCGAGACGTGGCTCGGGGCGGCCGGGTGGGCGTCGGGCAGCCAGATGTGCATCGGCCAGAAGCCGGCCTTGGCGCCGAAGCCGACGAGGGCGACGAGGAAGACCGCGCCCGCTGCCGGCGGCGCGCCCGCGGCGGCCACCGCGTCGAAGTCGAAGCTGCCGGCGTGCCGGGCGAGCATGGCGAAGAGCGCGAAGAGGAAGGCGACGCCGGCGTGAGAGGCGATGAGGTAGGTGATGCCCGCGCGCCGCACCTCGTCGCGCTCGTCCTCGAAGGTGACGAGGAAGAAGGCGCTCAGCGACATCACCTCCCAGGCCATGAGGAAGAGGACCCCGTCGCGGGCGAGCGCGACGCCGGCCATCGAGGCGACGAGCAGGTTGAAGAGCGCCGCCGGCACCGCGAGCCGGCGCTGCCCCGCGTAGCCGGCGAGGTAGCCGCGGCCGTAGAGCGCGGCGAGCCCGGCGACGAGGAAGACGCAGAGCAGGAAGAAGGCGCTCAGCGCGTCGACTCCGATGTGGAAGCCTCCGACCGGTAGGCTCCAGGCGAGCCGCAGGTCGGCGGCCCCGCGGCCGACGCCGCCGAACAGCGCGAGCCCGGCCCCCGAAAGCCCGACCGCGCAGGCGGCGAGGGCGCCGAACGAGCCGGCCGCGAGGGCTGCGCCGTCGCGACGCAAGAGAAGCAAGGCGGCGAGCGCGCTCGCGAGCAGGAGCGCGAGCGCGACGAGGAGGAGGACCAGGCTCATCGACATGGCTGTTCGCTGGGGACGGGGTGAGAGAGGTTCATCGAACGCTCGCTCGAGCGCGCCACGGGCGAGAGCCGGACCTGGCGTGCAGGCGGCAGGTGCCCGAGGGAGCCGCCAACCCTTCGGGCAGCGCCCGGGAGAGGGCGTGAGGACGACTCGAGCGGGCGGGGCGGCGCGAGCAGGCGCACGACCTCGGATTTGCGTGAAACGAGCAGGCGGGCTGCGGCCCGCGCGCTTGAGCTCATCGCTTCAGATCGCGCATCGCGCCGCCCTGCGGCCGACGCGCGCCTCCAAACCGACTCGGTACCCGGATGCTTGGCGCCGGCCCAGCCGGCGGGTGCTTCTCTCGGAGGAGAATCCGGACCCGAACAAATGCGCGCAGACTGCCATCAAAGCTCTGTGGAGTCCAGAACAGTGGCTGGAGTCGGTCGGCTACCGGTTGCGCGGCGACACCGGGTTGCCGAGCGAGCGCGAGCTCGCCTGGGGCACACAGCGCCGGCTTGAAGGGTCAATGAGCGCGCCTGCGCCCCATGAAGAGGCCCAGGGCGAAGGCGAGGAGGAGGCGAAGCGGGTCGGGGCGGCGCGGGGCCGGGGAGAGGCGGGCGGGGTCGGGGCGACGGCTGGGCGGCTCGACTTCAGGCTTGGCCTTCGCCGGGGCGCGGCGGCGCTCTGCGCGCGGGCAGGGTGGGACTTCGAGAATGGCGTTGAGCTCGGCGCCGCCGAGCAGGACGATCATCGTTATCCACAGCCAGGTGAGCAGGATGATGAGGCTGCCGAGCGTCCCGTAGATGACCTCGTAGCGCGGTGTGCGGTTGACGTAGAGCGAGAAGAGCCAGGAGACGAAGACCCAGACGAGCACACCAGCGACCGAGCCGGGCGTGACGAGCCTGAAGGGGCACTTGCGGGTCGGGAGGAAGTGGTAGAGCAGGGCCCAGACGACCATCATGACCGCGCCGGCGACCAGGAAGCGCAGCCCAAGGAGCGCGCTGCCGACGTACGCCCCGAGCAGCTCGGCGAGCAGCGGCGGGACGAGCGTCAGGGCCATCGCGAGCGTCCCGAGGAGCGCGGCGGCGAAGACGGTGGCGACGGCGACCAGATAGGCCTTCCAAAGTGGCCTGCGCTCCTCGATCCCGAGGACGCGGTTGAGCGCGACCGTCAGCGAGATGACCCCGCCCGAGGCGGTGAAGACCGACAGGGCGAGGCTCAGGCCGAGCACGCCGGTGCTGCGGGAGGTGCCGAGCGCCTGGATGCGGTCGCCGAGGATAGCCGTCACCGCCCGCGGGGCGATGCGGGCGAGGTCGGCGATGAGCTCGTTGGCAAGCGCCGGGTCGATCGCCACGCTCGCGAGCGAGAAGAGAAAGAGCAGGAACGGAAAGAGCGAGAGGACCCCGAAGAAGGCGACCGAGCCCGCGAGATGGACGATGTCGTCGGCGGCGAACCTGCGCGCGAAGGTGGCGACGAGCTCCCGCCAGCCGATGTCCCTCCCGGGGACCCGCATGGTCACCGCCTCCGCCTCTAAAGCTTGGGCGCGGGGCGTCGCCGGGGACGGCACAACGCCCTGGGGCGCGCCAGGCCGCCCGGGTGAAGGGCGGGCGAGCGTCGTCGTTCGCGCGCCCCGCGCCGGCCCGCCGGCGCGTCCCCGAGCAGTGTCGGCCTTGTCTCGTTGCCCGGCCTTCGACACCTCGTCTATAGTCCCCGGCGTTGCGTCGCGCCCGAGCGCCAAAGAGCCCCGGGACGCACGCATCGTCCGATCAACCTTTCACTCAACGGGGCTCCCATGTCCGAACTCATCGACGTTCTGTTGCTGCTCGCCCTGCCGGCCTCCGGCAAGTCAGAGGTTCGCAAGTACCTCGCCAGCCTGCCGCCCGAGAAGTGCCGGGAAGACTTCCTGATGGGCCCGACGGTTCAGCTCGACGATTACCCGTACGTCCACCTGATGCGCACGATCAGCCAGGAGCTGCGCAAGCGCGACCAGGACGGCATCTTCTTCGACTCAGACGAGCTTCCGATGAAGGAGCCGAAGGACTGGGGCACGCTTATCGAGCTGGTCAACGAGGACTTCGACGACCTGATGAAGAAGAGGAAGGCCGAGCCGAAGTCGGCGGCCGAGTGGATGCTCGAGCGCTTCGACAACGCCCGTGCGAAGGTCGGCGCTCCCGCGGCGTTCAAGGCGATGCCCGAGGAGATCCGCAAGCAGCTCCTCGACGCGATCGAAAAGGAGTCCTCGGACCTGCTGCGCGACAAGAACGCGACCATCCAGGACACCGAGGGCAAGACGATCGTCATCGAGTTCGCCCGCGGCGGCAAAGACGGCTCCTCGATGCCGCTTGCCGCGCCGTACGGCTATCAGCACTCGCTGTCGCTGCTGAGCGACGACATCCTTTCGCGGGCGGCCATCTGCTACGTGTGGGTGATGCCGGAGGAGTCGCGGCGTAAGAACATCGAGCGGGCCAGGCCGCAGAAGGCCGCCTCGACCTTCCTCTCGCTCAACCACGGCGTTCCGATGGCCGTGATGATGAACGAGTACGGCTGCGACGACATGGCCTACCTGCTCGAGACCTCGGGCAAGGCCGACTCGGTCAAGGTGGAGACGCGCGGCAAGACGTTCTTCCTGCCGGTCGCCCGCTTCGACAACCGCGTGGACAAGACCACCTTCGTCCGCGCCGACCCGGGCGAGTGGAGCCCGGCGGACGTCAAGGCGCTGCACGAAGGGCTCGCCGAGGCCTTCAAGCGCCTCGCCAAGGCGAAGGCTTGCGCGTAGCGCTCGGGTTCGGCCGTTGATCAAGGCCCTCGCCGCGCTCAGCCGCGGCGAGGGCCTTTTCGTCTCCGGCGACGGCGAGCTTCTCGACGCGCTCGGAGGGCGGCCGCCGCGATCGAGAGGAGCGAGGGGGAGAGTCGCCGTTCCTTGAAAAAGAAACGGGACGGCACGACTGCCGCCCCGCTCGGGTACCGAGAGCCCTCTTGGCGATTCGGTTAGCCGGACTTGCGCATCGGCTCCGCGGCCTCGCTCGCAGCCTCGGGCGCGGTCTCGGCCGTGGGCGATGCGGCCTCGGCGGCGGGCACCGGGGCGGCCGCCTTGCGCCGCTTGTCGAGGGCCGGGCCGGCCGACAGCACGACGATTGCGAAGATGATCATGCCCGCGCCGATGAGCTCGGGGGCGCCGGGCCACTGGCCGTTGCCGAAGATCGCCAGGCCGAAGCTCGCGGTCACGCCGGCGAGCAGGCTCGAGGCGCGGTTGACCGGCACGCAGTAGGTGTTCTCCTGCTTGCCGAGCAGGACGAGGCCGCCGAAGATTCCGGTGCCCTCCGACAGCACGCCGATGAGGAGCGCGAGCGCGACGACGGCGGCGCCGTAGCCGAAGAACTCGGTGAAGCCGCGGCTGACGGCCTCCGCGCTGGGGCCCTGGCCGAACAGCGCGAAGGCGCCGAGGACGGCGATGAGCACCGGCGTCGCCGACATGTGCTCCTCGACGAAGTAACGCGTGGTCGCCTCGGCGTCGTCCGACTTGGCAAGCCGGCTCATGAAGCGCAGGCGAACGAAGTAGGCGAGCAGGTATACGGCCAAGTTGATGGCCGCGGCCACGGTCATTTTGTAGCTGCCCTGGCCGAAGAAGAAGCTCACGAACAGCGAGCCACTCGTCAGCGCCAGCGCAACCCAGGAGAACCAGCGCACGCGCCGTCCGCTGATCGCGTCGACGATGGGGGCGATGGCGAGCACGCCGCCGCGCAGCAGCAGCATCATGAAGACGATCGAGATGCCGCTGAAGGTGTAGGCGAGGGTTGTGGTCGGGATGATTGCCGCCGAGCAGACACCGGACAGAAAGGTCCACTTGCCGGGCCACGGAATGCTGATGCCAAGGATCGTGCGGCGCCTGGCGTACTTCCACCAGCCCATCGCACTCAGGAAGACGAGCATCGCCACGAACGAGGCGATGGCTGTACTTGGCAGCAGCTCGAGTCCCGCGATGCCCTTGGTCTTCGAAAGGTACTTCGTCAGGGCGCTGTAGGGGACGTAGGCCGCGAAGTAACCGAAAGCAAACCACCAGATGCTGACTGTCTTCTGTTTGTGCGCGATCATTAGGCCATCCTCTCGCCCCGCACCGCCGATTGCAAAGGAAAATGCCCTCACCTTTTCGCACTCTTTGTGCTGGCGCGAAAGGGGGGCCGATGCGGCGCGAAACTGGGCGTTAGTGAGGCGTGCGCGTCCACGGGCGGGCGCGCAGAGAGCGCTCGCTCGGAGGCAAGCTTGGGGCGCCGCGACGGGCAAGCGCTCGCTCGGTCGCCTGCGACAGGCGCGAGGGCCGTCACAGGGCGAATCGCGCCGCGTCCTGCCGCTTGAAGGCGAGCCCGAGGCCAGGCCGAGCGAGGTTCGGCTCGAGGGCGCCGCCCGAGGGCTGGGGCGTGCCTTCGAAGAGCATCTGCTCGATGCGCGCGTGGTCGTGGAACCACTCGAGGTGCCGCACCGATGGCGCCGCGCAACCCGCAAAGAGCGAGAGCGCCGGCGCGCAGTGGGTCGAAAGCGGCAGGCCGAACGCGTCGCAGAGCGCGGCGACCTTGGCAAAGCCGGTGAGGCCGCCGCAGCGGGTTACGTCGGCCTGGAGCACGTCGACCGCGCCCGCCTGAAGCATTTTTCGGAAGTAGGAGGAGTTGAACCCGTACTCGCCGGCGGCGATGTCCATGCCGGCCGGCGAGCGGTCGCGCACCAGGCGCAGGCCCTCGAGATCGTCCGAGCTGACCGGCTCCTCGAACCAGCTGACGCCCGCGTCGGCGAAGAGCGAGGCCATGGCGAGGGCCTCCTTTCGACTGTAGGCTCCGTTGGCGTCGACGAAGAGCTCGGCACCCGGGCCGATGGCGGTGCGCGCTGCGGCGACGCGGTCGGGATCCTCCTCCGGGGTCCTGCCGACCTTCATCTTCACGCGCGAGATGCCCTGGGCGACCCAGCCGGCGAGCTGGCCCTCGAGCTCGGGGACCGAGTAGGAGGTGAAGCCTCCGCTCCCGTAGACGGGAACGCGCTGGCGGACCGGGCCAAGCAGGGTGGCGACCGACACGTCGAGCAGGCGGGCCTTGAGGTCCCAGAGCGCGATGTCCACGGCCGAGATGCCCATGGCGCCAAGGCCGCAGAGGCCGTGGTTGCGCACCTCGCGCCGCATGGCTTGCCAGGCCGCCTCGATGGCCATCGGGTCGCGGCCTTCGACCACCTTGCCCAGCCGATCGTTGATCAAGCGGGCGACCGAGGCGTCCGCGTAGGTGTAGCCGATGCCGGCGGTGCTGTCGGCCAGCACCTCGACGAGCACGAGCGTGGTCTTGTCCCACTCCAGAGTGCCGTCTGACTCCGGGCTCTCGGTGGGGACCGCGTACGCCGAGGCTTCGACCTTCTCGACAACCGGTCCGTCGTGGAATCGCGCCATGGCCTGACCCTCCTGGCCGACCGATTGCCGGGCCCGGGCGCCTTCGCCCGGGTGGCGGCTGGTATTCCCCTTAGAGAGAGATAGAGACGGGCCGCGCGGCTGCAAAGCCACAAAGACGAAGGCCGCGCCCGGGCGCCTTCGCCCGGGCGGCCTGGAAGGCGAGCGGGGCGCAGGACTAGCCCGCGGCCGGAACCGCCTGGACCCGCACCTTCTGCTGGCGGCGCAGCGTCTCCTCGATCTCGGTGTTCACCGCGGCCAGCAGGTCGGCCTTCTCCCTGTATGGCAGGAAGGCGCTCTTGAACGAGGAGACGAGCATGGTGACCAGGTCCTCGAGCGTGAAGCCGAGGTGCTTGTGCAACAGCCACAGCTCCTTGGTGATCGTGGTGTCGGTGATCAGCCGGTTGTCCGTATTGACCGTGACCCGGAGGCCGTAGTCGAAGTAGAAGCGGATGGGGTGGCTGGCAAGGTCGGGCACGGCGCCAGTCTGCACGTTGGAGCTGGGGCAGACCTCGATAGGGATGCGGTGGTCGTTGACGTAGTTGAGCAGGTCGCCGTCCTCCCGCAGCCGCACGCCGTGACCGATGCGGTGGGCGCCCACCAGGTGCAGCGCCTGGGCGATCGACTCGGGGCCGTAGGCCTCGCCCGCGTGGCAGGTGCAGTTGACGTTGTTGTTGAGGATGAGCTGGAAGGCCGACTTGTGGTCCTTGGCCGGGAAGTCGTACTCGGCGCCGGCGAGGTCGAAGCCCTTGACGCCCTTGTTCTTGTAGGCGACCGCGAGCTCGGCCAGGCGCATCGAGGACTGCGGGTTGATGTGGCGGATGCCGCAGATGATGACGCCGCTCTTGATACCCACTTCGTGCTTGGCGTCGCGCAGGCCCTCGAGGACCGCCTCGACGATCTGGGTGAGCTTCAGGCCGCGCTGCTGGTGCAGAGCCGGCGAGTAGCGCACCTCGATGTAGCGCACGTTCTCGGCGGCCGCGTCGATGGCCAGCTCGTACGCTGCGCGGTAGAGCGCCTCCTCGGTCTGCAGGACCGACAGCGTCACGTCGAACGCGACCAGGTACTCCTCGAGGCTGTTGCAGATCTGCCCCATGTGAATCGCGCCGGCGAGCTGCTCCTCGTTCTCGGCCGGCAGCTTGACCTTCTGGCGTTCGGCGAGCTCGAGGATGGTCTTGAGCCGCATCGAGCCGTCCAGGTGACAGTGCAGCTCGGCCTTGGGCAGCGCTCGTAGCAGCTCCTCGGTCACCTCCATCGTAGGCGGCGGGGCAATCGTGGCGCGTCGGGCAGTGGAGGGGATCGCCTGCTGCTCGTGCTCGTTCTTTGACATCGCTAGTCCTCGTCGATCAGGCTGCAAGACAAGTCAAAAGGTTATCGGGCAATTGTAAGGTGCCCGCGCTGCCGATGCTACTTCTACAACAGCGCCGCCTCGGCAACCTCGAACAGCCGACGACGTTTTGGTCTTTCCTCGCGCGGCCCGGCGGTCGGCTGGCCGCGCCCGCCGCGACAGCCGGGCAAGCCCGAGCGGCGCCGCCCGGCTTTGCGGCCTGCTCGGGCGCTGCTCGACCGGGCAGCCGCAGCATCCTGGAAATGTTGGCGAGCGGACGTATGATCGGCCCGTGCGTGCCCAGCTCGAGCTCCCCCTGACCCGGCCCGAGGGGCCTCTCTTCGACGTATCCGATCAGTTGGCCGAGCTTCAAGCCGAGGTGGGGCCGGAGGCCTGTCCCTTCGAGATCGCCGACGAGCCGCGGGGACGCCCGAAGGCCGCTCCGCCCAGGGCGCAGGTGATCGAACAGGCTCGGAAGATGGCGAGCGCCATCTCGGAGCAGCTCGGCAGGCCGGTCCGCCTGTGTGTGACTGACAACCGCTCGACGATGCTCTCGTACCGACGGGGTCAGCAGCTCCTGTCGGTGCGCGTCCATCACATGTTTCTTGGCGCGCCAGAGAAGGTCGTGCGAGCGGTCGCCGACTACGCTGGGCGCGGCCGCAAAGAGGCGGGCAAGATCATCGACGAGTTCGTCCGCGCGAACAGCGATCGGATCCGCCGCGACGAGGGCGGCAGCCGGGCCGCGCCCCCGCTGGTCGCCAAGGGCAAGACCTGGGATTTGCAGGAGATCTTCGACCAGCTCAACGCCGTCTACTTCGAGGGCCGAATCGAGGCGCGCATCGGCTGGGGGCGCGCGACGACGGGGCGGCGGCGGCGCACGATCCGCATGGGCGTCTACGAGCATCTCGGACGCACGATTCGAATCCACCCGGCGCTCGATCGGGCCGAGGTGCCGGGCTTCTTCGTCGCCTACATCGTCTTCCACGAGATGCTGCACCAGGCGGTTCCGGCGAAGCAGTGCGGGCGGCGCCGCCAGCACCACACCCCCGAGTTTCGCGCGCGCGAGCGCGAGTATCCCGACTACGAGCGCGCCTTGGCCTGGGAGCGCGAGAACCTCGACCTGCTGCTGGGCAAGGTTCCCGCGCGCGCACGGCGCGCGGCCTGACGGGCGCGCCTAGAAGCGCCGCTCGGCGAACCACACCAGATCGACGAAGGCGTTGACCACGGAGTCGCTGCCTTCGGTGGCGACCGCCGTGATCCAGTGGCCGCGCTTCCAGAACACGACGGTGACCGGGCCCCGACGGGCCATCGAGAGCTGGGCGCGATGGCGCACGATGGTGGCGGCGGTCGAGGGGATGGCCTCGGCGAAGAGCGGCAGCAAGAAGAGCGTCAGGCGTGAGTCCTCGGCCGCGTAGTGGGCGACGGAGACCGTGTGCCCGTCGACCGTGGCGGTCGCGCCGCCCTTGAGGCGGGCTCGCGGCTCGAGCGAGAGGATCGGTCGCTTGGGAGGGAACCCGGCCTGGATGAGGCGCATCTCGAGCTTCTCCGAGCCGTCGAGCTTAAGCGCGCCCTGCGCCGCGCGCTGATGCAGGCGGGCGAGCTCCTCGGCGACGTCGACGCTGCGGGCGACGGCCTGCTCTGCGGCCGTCTTCTGCTGGTTGAGGACGACGAGGGCGGCGGCCAAAGCGACCAGGCCAAAGACGAGGACCACGCCGAATTTGAAGAGCTTGTCGCCGGAGCTTTCCATGGGTCGGATTCTAAGCGCGCCTTCGCGGATGGCGCGAAAAAGGCTGCGGCGAGAATGCCACAGGTTGCCCGGGCGGCTCACGGGCCAGAAGGCGCTTGCAGTTCCAGTTGCTTCGGGCGAGAGTTCCCAGCGCTTTTCTCAGGCAGCGAGGCCGCCCGCTTCGGTCGGCCCGGTTTTGAGGAGATTCCCATGCGTGTCATCAATTTCAACCCCGGTCCCGCTGGTCTTCCCCTCCCCGCGCTCGAGCGTGCCCGCGATGAATTCGTCGAGTTTGGCAACACGGGCATGTCGATCATGGAGCACAGCCACCGCGGCAAGGACTACGATGCGGTCCACAACGAGGCCATCTCGCTGCTGCGCGAGCTGCTCAACATCCCCGAGACGCACGAGGTGGTGTTCATGCAGGGCGGGGCGCACCTGCAGTTCTGCCTGCTGCCGATGAACTTCGTGCACTCGGGCAAGAACGCCGACTACCTCATCACTGGCCACTGGTCGAAGGTCGCGCTGGGCGAGGCGAAGGCGCTCGGCACCCCGCGCGTCGCGGTGACCACCGAGCAGGAGGAGCGCTTCACCCGCGTCCCGAAGCAGGACGAGATCAAGGTCGATCCGAACGCGGCCTACGCCCACTACACGACCAACAACACCATCTTCGGGACGCAGTGGCACTACACGCCCGATGTCGGCAACGTGCCGCTCGTCGCCGACATGAGCTCGGACTTCCTGTGGAAGAAGTTCGACGTCTCGAAGTACGCGCTCACCTACGCCGGCGCGCAGAAGAACATCGGCCCCTCGGGCGTCGTCGTCGTGCTCGTCAACAAGGAGTTCGTAGAGAAGAACGAGCGCAAGGATCTCCCAAAGACGCTCAAGTATTCGACCTACATCAAGGCCAACTCGCTGTTCAACACGCCGCCGACCTTCGCGATCTACATGGTGCGCAACGTGCTCGCGTGGATGAAGAGCATCGGCGGGCTCGATCAGGTCGCCAAGAACAACGAGGAGAAGGGCGCGCTGCTCTACGGCGCCCTCGAGAAGATGAGCGACTTCTACCGCTCGCCGGTCGAGAAGGACAGCCGCTCGTACATGAACGTCGTCTTCCGCCTGCCCAGCCAGGAGCTCGAGGAGAAGTTCGTCGCCGAGGCGAAGAAGAACGGCATGGTCGGCCTCAAGGGACACCGGAGCGTCGGCGGCATCCGTGCCTCGACCTACAACGCCGTCAGCGTCGAGAACGTCAAGACGCTCGTCTCCTTCATGGAGAGCTTCGCGAAGGCGAACGGCTAGCAGGGCTCGCCGAGTCTTGAGATTGAGAAAGGGGCCTGCAAAGGCCCCTTTCCTTTTGGGGTCTCGATGTGCTCGCGCCCCGGCTCGCTCATTGCGGAGGGAATGTCCCCGCCCCCAAGCGTGCAGCCGTCCTCAGAAGGCGGGCGATCGAAGTTACGGGCAGTCTCCAGGAGTCGCGGGGGAGTCCATGGGCGGTCCTCTGCCGTTCCCGTCGTTCTACGAGGCGGACAACGCCGCTTGCGCCGACTATTGGCCCAACCAGCAGCGGCTGCTCGCCGACGCCGAGCGCTGGCGCAGCCGCTATGCGATCGCACCCTCGAGCACAGACCGCTTCAACGTGCACCTGCTGCTCGTCGACATGCAGAAGGATTTCTGCCTGCCCGAGGGCAGCCTCTTTGTCGCTGGCCGCAGCGGGCGCGGCGCGCTTGAGGACTCGCGTCGAATCGCCGAGTTCATCTACCGGGAGCTCGGCCGCATCACGCACATCACGACGACGCTCGACAGCCACCTCGCCTACCAGATCTTCTCGCCCTCCTTCTGGCTCGGCGCCGACGGCCGGCACCCGGCTCCGCACCGGGAGATCAACCTCGCGGACCTTGAAGCGGGCCGCTTCCGCCCGAACCCTGCGGTCGCGCCGTGGGTCTGCAACAACGACTACGAGTGGCTGCAGCGCCAGGTGCGCTACTACTGTGAGGAGCTTGAGCGGGAGGGCAAGTACAAGCTCTACCTGTGGCCACCCCATTGCATCATTGGGAGCGACGGCCACGCGCTCGTCGGGCTCGTCCACGAGGCCAGGCTCTTCCACGACTACGTGCGACAGAGCCAGTCGTGGATCGAGATCAAGGGCAACACCCCATTGACCGAGAACTACTCGGTGCTGCGGCCCGAGGTCCTCACCCGCCACGACGGGGGCGTTTTGGCCGAAAAGAACACCCGGTTCCTCGAGCGCCTGCTCGAGGCCGACGCGGTCCTGCTCGCCGGCCAGGCGGCGAGCCACTGCGTGCGGTTCACCATCGAGGACCTGCTCAGCGAGATTTCGGCGCGCGATCCCCGCCTCGCCGAAAAGTTCTACCTGCTCACCGACTGCATGTCGTGCGTCGCGGTCGCCGACCCAAAGGGCGGCTTTGCGGTCGACTTCACCGAGCGGACCGAGAAGGCCTTCGAGCGGTTCGCCGCGGCCGGCATCCGCCTCGTGCGTTCGACCGAGCCCCTGGAGGGCTGGCCGGGGCTCGAGGGGGTCTTCGGGAGCTGAGGCGAGAGGCCTTCCGCCGGGCGGGCTAACCTCGCGCCCTTCGCTGGGGTGTCGGATCGCAGACTCACAGCCGCGCGCGGCGCCGGCCAGCGGGCGCGCGACGGGCGGCCGCTCGCTCAGGGGCCGGTCGGCGCTCTACGCCCTTGATCTGCCAGGGAAAATCCTTGCTGTGGGAGCTCGCGCTCGCGTAGCATCCCACGCTCTGATTTTTCCCCTTGAATTCGACCAGCCTCGCCCCCGTCTTGACCGTGGAACTTCGCAAGGTACAGCCCGATGACCTGACCCTCGTGAGGAGGTGTCGGGAGGGTGACAAGGAAGCCTTCAGGCTCCTGGTCGAGCGCTACCAGCGCAAGGTGTTCGCCCAGGCGCTCGGGATGGTGAAGGACAAAGACGAGGCGATGGACATCGCCCAGGAGGCGTTCGTCAAGGTCTACAAGTACCTGGAGCACTTCAAGGGCGACTCGAGTTTCTACACCTGGCTCTACCGCATCGTCGCCAACCTCTGCGTGGACAGGCTGCGCAAGACGACTTCGCGCTCGCCCGCCTCGCAGGAGTACGACGACGCGGTCGGCCGCGACGAGATGGCCGGGGCGGGAATCCTCTCGACCCGGCTCGGGACGAACCCGCAGAAGTCGGTGTTGCGCGGAGAGTTGGCGAAGAAGATGGAAGGCGCGCTCGCGCAGATCCCGGAGAAGCACCGCGAGATCCTGCTGCTGCGCGAGCTCGAAGGTTTGAGCTACGAGGACCTCGCCCGGATTCTCAAGATCCCCAAGGGCACGGTGATGAGCCGGCTCTTCCATGCGCGGGCGAAGATGCAGAGGCTGCTGGCCGAATACCTGGGCGAAGATCAGATGGTCGAAGGATTGGGAGAGGAGTAGGCGGAGGTCGTCATGGAGCGCGCCTGCCACAGCTACCAGATGCTGCTCTCGGCCTACGCGGACGGCGAGGCGAGCCCGCGCGAGCGCGCGCAGGTTGAGCTTCACCTCTCGGGCTGCGACGACTGCAGGGCCCGCCTCGAGGACCTGAAGGCCCTCGCGGCGGCCGTGTCCGCGCACCTGCAGGCGCAGGTCGACGAGGTCGATTTCTCGCGCTTTGCCGACGACGTCCTCAAGCGTATCGGGCCGGATGAGCCCGGGCTCGTCGAGCGGCTGCGCATCTGGTGGGCCGAGGTGATGGCCTACCACCGCACCGCAGTCATCTCCTCGGTCGCGACCGCCGCGGTCACCTTGGCCGTCGCCGCCCCGCTCATCTGGCAGCTCGCCACACGCAGCGCCGCCGGCCAGGTCCCGCAGGTCGTGCTCCACCAGATGCAGCTCAAGAATCCCAACATCCAGCCTGTCGTGATGGACATGGGCGACGGCAAGACGCTCATCATGTTCGTCGACCAGCCCTTTCCAGGCGCCGGACAGGCAACGCCGCCCGTATTGAAGACGACTCCACCGACCGGAGGCGATCTGTGAGAACCGCAAGAATGAACGTCCGCTCTCTCGCCGCGCTGCTCGGCCTCATCGCGCTCCTCCTGCCCGCCGCCTCCTTCGCGGAGCCGGTCCGGCTCGAGGTGGTGGTCGCCGCAGTCTCGAACAACGGCAACCAGGTCGATCCCGCCCTCGCCTCGCTCGCGCAGAGCTTCAAGCGCAACGGCCTGGCGTACACGAGCTACAAGCTTCAGCACTCGGCCAACCTCAGCCTGACGCCGGGCAAGTCCGCCTCGATTCCGCTCGGCAAGGGCGAGGCGAAGGTGACCTTGGTGAAGGCGGGCGAAGGCGGCACCGTCACCCTCAAGCTCGACGCGCCGAACAACGCCCCGACCTTCGACATGACGCCCGGCGGCGAGTTCATCCAGCAGGTCGGCATGATCCCCGACGGCAAGCTCTTCCTGATCATCCGCCGCTGATTCCACGCCTTCGTCCGGGGGCTCATTGCACCTCAGGACAGCCAAGCGATCGCTCCTCGCGGCCTTTGGCGCCCTCGCGGCCAGCCTCGCCGCGGCCCCTTCGCGCGCCGAGACCGTCGTCTACCTCGAGGCCGGGCCCGAGTACCTGGATGGCCAGGCGTTCGCCGCGCTCGAGCCCGGAGTCTCTTTCGAATCCCGGCTGCTCGAGGGCCGGCTGGGGCTTCCGGTCCGCTTGCGGCTCAACGCGCAGCTCGCCTCCCGTGACGGCGTGCTGCGCCGCGAGGACTGGGACGACCTCTCGGACGCAGGCCGCGTCGTGCGCAGGGTCGAGCTCTCGCTCGCCGAGCGCACCTTCACCTTGCGACTCGGCGCGCTCGCTCACGAGGCGGCCGGACACGGGACCATCGTCAACGGCCTCGGCAGCTCACTCGATCCGGACAGCCTGCCGCTCGGAGCCAAGGCCCGCCTCGTTCTCGGCCCGCTCGCCCTCGAGCTGCTGGGCGCCGACATGTTCGCCCCCGGCGTCGTCGGCGGAGCGGCGACGGTGGAGCCGCTCTCGCTCTGGGGGGACCAGAACGACCGGCTGCACGTCAGCGCGGCGTTCTTCGCCGACCCGAGCGCGCCGGCGCGGGGCGACTCGGCGCGGGCGCTCGTCTATGGCCTGGGCATAGACTTCGCCGTGCTCCGGAGCAGGCAGGCGCGTCTTGCCCCGTACTTCGACGCCAACGGGCGCGGCACGGGATTCGGCTTGCACGCGGGCCTGCTGGCTGACGTCGCCCTCGGAACGGCCGCTCTCTCGCTCAAGGCCGAATGGCGCCGGGCGAAGAGCCCCTACCTGCCCGAGTACTTCGACATCGCCTATCCGATAGAGCGCCACCTCTACTTCGCGGGCGGCGCCCTCGAGCCGAAGGCCGACGCCGCGCTCGGCACCTCGAGCTCCTGGCGCGGCGAGGCGCGGCTCGCCGTCGGCCCGCTCTCGGTGGCCGCGTCGCTGTCGGGCCGGGGGCGCTCGAGGTACGACGCGGCGCTCGTCGCCAACCTCGGCGCAGGTCCCCTCGACCTCGCCGCCTTCGCCGCGCTGCGCGGTTTCGAGTGGGGCCACGCCCCCGAGAAGCTCTACCTGCTCGCGGAGGGGCGGTATCGGCTCGGCTCCTACCTTTATCTCTGGGCCTCGGGCGGCCGGCTCTACCGCATCGACGAAGAGCGGCGCGACGGGCGCAGCTCAGTCCAGGTCGCGACTGGCCTCGGGGTCGCGGTCGCCCCATAAGGTCGGGCGAGTCGTTGTCCAGCCAACCTCGCGCGTGCTAGAGCAGTCGCCGCCATGGCCCTCGCAACGGTGATTGTGCCTGTCGAGAACCGCGCCTCGGTGGCGGGGCTGCGCGGCCTGCTCGAGGAGGTTCTCGCGCTCGAGGTGGTCGACGAGGTGATCGCCGCAGGAAGGCTCGCCGAGTCCGACCGCGTCGAGCTCGCGGCTTTGGGCGTGCGCACCCTCGCGGTCTTCGGCGGCCGCGGCGCAGCCATCAAGGCCGCGCTCGGCGAGTGCCGCGGAGAGATCGTGGTCCTGCAAGACCCGGATCCCGCCTACCGGCCCTCCGACTATCCGAGGCTGCTCGAGCCGCTCATCGAGCGCAGGGCGGACGCGGTCTACGGCGTGCGCTTTGGCCAGTTGGGCGACGGGGCCGCCCGCCCGGTCGGCAGCTTCTACGGCCACGTCGCCGATTTGGCGCTGTCGCTCTTGACCAGCGTCGTGACCGACCTCTGGCTCGCCGACTCAGGCACGGGCCTGAAAGCCTTCCGGGCCGGCCTGCTCAAGGGCATGCCCCTCAGCTCGGTCAACGGCGGCATCGACGCCGAGATAGCCGTCAAGCTCGCCGCCCAGCTCTTTCGCATCCACGAGGTGCCGATCACCGTCGCCGGCAGCCCCGAGCCCGAGCGGCTCTCGCGCCGGATGCAGCGGGCAGCGGCTCTGGCCCGCTACGCCACGATGGTCAACGACGCCGACAACCGCCATGAGGGCTACAACACGCTCTTGCGCATGGAGGAGGGCGCGCCGCGCTACAACGCCTGGCTTGGGCGCAAGCTGTCGCGCCACCTCGGGCAGCGCGTCCTGGAGGTCGGCGCGGGGATAGGCACCATCACCCGGCAAATCGCCCCCGGCCGCGACCTGGTCGTCGCGCTGGAGATGGACCGCTTCTACTACGACCGGCTCAAGAACCTGTTCGCGCACATGCCGCAGGTCGTGCCCCACCTCTCAGGCGTCGAGAAGGCCGACTGGGAGAGGCTCAGGGACTACCGGTTCGACTCGGTGCTGCTCTCCAACGTGCTCGAGCACATCGTCGACGACCGCGAGGCCGTCCTCAATTTCAAGAGAGTCCTCGGGCCCGGTGGGCGGCTCGTCATCCTCGTGCCCGCCTCGCCCGCGCTGTTCGGCAGCATGGACGAGGCGGTCGGACACTACCGGCGCTACACGAAGAGGGCGCTGCGCGGGCTGCTCGAGGGCTGCGGCTTTGCCGTCGAGTCGCTCGAGGCGATGAACGTGCTCGGTGTGCCCGGGTGGTTTTTCAACGGGCGCATCCTGCGCAGGCGCGCCGTGCCGCCGCTGCAGTTGCGGGCCTACGATCTCTTCGCGCCGCTCGTCGCCTCGGTCGAGAACCGACTGCGGCCGCGCTGGGGAATGAGCCTGCTCGCGGTCGGCCGGCTCTGAGCCCGGCGAGCCTGGCGCGGCGGGCCTGTCTGCTTGCAGCGTGCGATGCCGGCGAGTGGTATTTAGCCGACACCTTATTGGCCCGCGTGCGCTCGCGCGAGGGAAGGGTCTGGAATGGAGAGCATCTTCGTAGGGTTCGACCTGGGATCGATCAGCCTGGATGCGGCGGCCATCGACGCGGAGGGCAAGCTCCTCTGGTCGAGCTACCGGCGGGTGCAAGGGCGCTCCCGCGAGGCCGTCGCGCAGCTCTGCAGGGACCTGCTCGACGGCTTCTTGCGGCCGCGCGGCGTGAGCTGCGTCGCTGGCGCCCTGGCGGCCGGCAGCGGCAAGGAGATCGTCTCCGAGCTGCTCGGCGTGGGGACCATCAACGAGATCGTCGCCCACGGCACCGCCGCCGCCAAGCTCGCCGGCGGCCGCGCCTCGGTCATCGAAATCGGCGGGCAGGACTCGAAGTTCATCCTCGTCGACGAGCACGGGCCGTTCGACTACGCGATGAACGAGCTCTGCGCGGCCGGCACCGGGGCCTTCCTCGACGTGCAGGCCGAGCGGCTCGGGCTCTCGATAGAGGAGCTCTCGCGCCTCGCTGCCGGGGCAGCGCGGGTGCCCGCCGTCGCCGGCCGCTGCTCGGTCTTCGCCAAGTCGGACATCATCCACCTGCAGCAGCGCGGCACGCCGGTGGACGAGATTGTCGCCGGGCTCTGCTACGCGCTCGCCCGGAACTTCATCGCCACGCTCGTGCGGGGCCGCACCGTTCTGCGCCCGGTCGTCTTCCAAGGCGGCGTCGCGCTCAACGACGGGGTGGTGCGCGCGTTTCGCGAGCTGCTCGCGCTCTCCGACGCCGAGGTCATCCGGCCCGAGCAGCCGCACCTCATGGGCGCGCTCGGCGCGGCCCTGCTCGCGCGAGAAGGCGGACAGGCCATCGGGCTTGACAAACTCGCCAAGGCCGCCGCGCGCCAGGGGGCGGAAGAGGCGCAGGTCGTCTCGCTCTCCGGGTGGAAGCTCGATCAGGCGAACGAGCGGCAGCGCAGCGCGCTCGAGGAGTACGTCGTCGCCGCGGACGCGCCGAAAGACGGCGAGCTGTTCCTCGGCCTCGACGTCGGCTCGGTGAGCACCGACGCGGCGTTGGTGACCGCCGACGGGCGCGTGGCGGCGTACGTCTACACCTTCACCGCCGGCAAGCCCATCGAGGCCGTGCGGCGGGCGCTCGCCTTCCTCGGCGAGCGCTTTGACCCCGTCCGCATCCGCGCTGTCGGCACCACGGGATCCGGCCGCCGGCTCGCGGGCCACTTCGTCGGCGCCGACGTGGTCGTCGACGAGATCACCGCGCAGGCGCGCGGCGCCCGGGCCTGCGTGCCGGACGCCGACACCGTCATCGAGATCGGCGGCCAGGACGCCAAGTTCATCCGCCTCGACGAGCGCGGGCTCGTGCGCGACTTCGAGATGAACCGCGCCTGCTCGGCGGGGACCGGGTCGTTCATCCAAGAGCAGGCCGCGCGCCTCGACGTGGATCTGCGCTCGGACTTCGCGCGCCTCGCCACTTCGGCGTCCGAAGGGCTTCCGCTCGCCAGCCGCTGCACCGTCTTCATGGAGTCGGACCTCGTCCACCACGTCCAGCGCGGCTCGCCGCTGCCGGCGCTGCTGCGGGCGATAGGCGAGGCCGTGGTCGACAACTATCTCGATCGCGTCGCGCGCGGCCGCAGGCCCGGCTCGAAGATCGTGCTCCAAGGCGGCGTGGCGAGGAACGCCGCCGTCGTCGACGCTTTCCGCAGGAGGCTGGCTGCCGCCGAGGTCGCGGTCCATCCGGCGCCGGGGCTGTCGGGAGCCATCGGCGCCGCGCTGCTGGCGGCCGATCGCGCCGAGGCCAGGCCCTTCGCGAGCGCGTTTCGCGGCTTCGTCGTCAGCTCCGAGATCAAGCCGGGAAGCCTCCGCTGCAGGCTTTGCGAGAACCGCTGCGAGGTCAACGTCTTCGAGACCCCCGTTGGCCGCTTCTACTTTGGCGATCTTTGCGGCCGCTACGCCGAGGCCGCGGGAGGCGAGAAGGCGGGCAGGGACCACACCGAGCTGAAGGAGACGATGCTGCGGGCGCTGGTGCGCTCGGCGCAGGGCGATGAGGTCCTCGGCATCCCCGAGGCGCTGCTTTTCCGGGAGATGTTCCCGTTCTGGTTCGCCTTCTTCGGCGCGCTCGGCTTCAAGGTCGTCACTTCCGGGCCCAGCTCGACCAGCAAGCTCAACGCCGGGCTCGCGCGGCTGCCCGCCGAGACCTGCCTGCCGGTCAAGCTGCTCTTCGGGCACGTCGCCGAGCTGGCGCGGGCGGGCGCCGGCCGCCTCTTCATTCCGGCGATAGACCGCGTCGGCGACGGCCTCGTGTGCCCGTACATCCAGCACGCCGCGTCGATGATCCGCTCGGTCTTCCCAGACTTGCCGCTGGTGACCTACGGCCTGCTCCCCGGGCTCGGGGCGCGCGAGCGCGACGCGCTCGTCGAGGAGATCGCCAAGGCGCTGGGCCGGCGCGCCAACGAGATCGAGGCCGCCTACGCGGAGGCGGAGGAGTCGTTCCGGCTCGCCCAGCGGGCGCTCACAGTCGTCCCGGACCCCGAGCGTCCGGTCGCCGTCCTCGTCGGCAAGCCCTACAACTGCGGCGATCGGTTCATCAACCTCGCGCTCCCCGCCAAGCTCGCCCGCGCCGGCTTCGACGTGGTGCACGCCGACCAGGTCTTCAACCTGGGAAGCGGCGCGCTGCCCGAGGAGTGCGGCAGCATCACCTGGTCCTTCAGCCGCCGGGAGCTGCGCGCCGCAAGGGCTCTGCGCGAGCGCGAGAACCTCTTCCCGGTCGTCATCGGGAACTTCGGCTGCGGACCCGACTCGTTCACCCTGCCGCTGGTCGAGGGCGAGCTGGGCGACCGGCCCTCACTCTTTCTCGAGCTCGACGAGCACCGAGCGGACGCCGGGCTCGACACGCGCGTCGAGGCCTTCGCGCAGCGCGCGCTGCGTTGGCTGGAGCAGCGCCGGCGCGACCGCGCGGTCGATTCCGAGCCGTGGCGCGCGCCCCCGCGGCCGAAGAGCAGCGCCTTGCGCCGCGAGTACATCATCCCCTGGTTTTCGGACCACGCCCACGCCTTCGCCGGCGCGCTGCGCGCCGAGGGCGCCTCGGTGCGCGTGCTCCCGCGACCCGACAGGTCTGCGGCCGAGGCCGCCATCGAGCTGTCCGGCGGCAAGCAGTGCCATCCGTTCCAGATGATCGCGGGCGACGTCATCCTTCTCGCACGCAAGGGCGAGCTGCCGACCGGCGCGGTCTACCTCTTCCCGACCTCCGACGGCTCGTGCCTTATCAGCCAGTACGCGCCCACGGTGCAGCGCTACCTCGACACTATCGGGCGCGCCGACGTGAGGGTTGCGGGCGCCGGGTCGGCCGAGTTCAGCGAGCGCTTCGGCAAGGGCTTCGTGCTCAACCTCGGCCGCGGCGTGATGGCCATCGAGTACCTGCTGCGGCTGCGCCACGAGCTGCGCCCCTACGAGGTCCGCAAGGGCGAGATCGACGCGGCCTACGCGCGCGCGCTCGAGCTGTTTGTCGACGCCCAGACGGCCGGCCGAGCCCAGGACGGCCTGATGGAGGCGGTCTGGCTCCTCCAGAGGGTCGAGACCAGGGCCCGCGGCACGCGCCCGGTCATCGGGATCGCCGGCGACGTCTACACGCGCGTCAACCCTGCGGCCAACGGCGATCTCTTCGAGCTGCTCGAGGAGCTCGGCTGCGAGGTCTGGCTCGCGCCGACGATCATCGACGTCGCCGCCACCCGCCCCAGCGACCCGGTCCCTGGCCGGCTGCCGCGGCACCGCGAGCTCTGGGAGAACACCTACTCGTGGGCCGCGAACGCCATCAAGAACATGGAGCTCTGGCAGGTTCAGCGCCATTTCAAGGGGCTGCTGCGCAACCTGCTCGAGCCGGATGTCGACGAGGTCGTCTCCTCGACCGAGAAGGTGCTGCTGCGGCCCTCCGACACGCTGCTGCGGCTCAACGTCGCCAAGCACGTGGATTTCGCCAAGAAGGACGTCGACGGCATCCTCAACGTCTACTGCCTCAACTGCATGGTCGGGACGGCGACCACCGCCGTCCACGCGGCGCTCAAGGCGCAGATCGGCGAGGTGCCGATGATGCCGCTCGTCTTCGACGGGCTGGGGACGACCCACGTGCGCAACCGGATCGAAGCGTTCGTCCACCGGGTCAAGAGGGCGCGCGAGGAGCGGCGCTCAAGCGGGCAGGCGGCCTAGGCGCCGCTGCCGGCCTTGAAGCCTGGGCCGGGGCTCGTCGGCCGCCCGAGGCCCTGCTCGCGCTGGCGGCCATCGGCAGCGCGGCAGGCCCCGGGCGCCGTCCCTCGGGCGCGACTGTCCGATGACCCAGCCGTGTTGCCACAAGCACTCTTTCTGACGACAATCACTCCCCGTTTTCGGCGGGCCGGCGCAGGGCGCGTCCGGCCGGCCTCATCATCGGAAGCCGTTCATTCAGTCCAACTCTCACGCTGGAGCGCACATGTTGCTGCCACGCTTCGAGTATCGCGCGGCGCGCACCGTCGGCGAGGCGATGACGCTGTGGGCCGAGCAGCCCGGCGCCAGATTCATGGCAGGCGGGACCGACCTCATCGCGCAGATGCGAACGCGCCGGAAGGTGTCGCGGGTCATCGACGTCAAGCCGATCCCCGAGCTGAACCAAATCCGCGAGAGCGAAGATGGCGGGGTCGCCATCGGCGCGGCGGTCACACTCACGGCGATCTGCGAGCACCCGCGGGTGCGCGAGCGCTATCCGGTGCTCGTCGAGTGCGCCTCCCAGGTCGGCGCCTACGCGCTGCGCAACCGCGCGACCCTGGCCGGCAACATCTGCAACGCCTCGCCGGCGGCCGACACCGCGGTCGCGCTGCTCGCGCTCGAGGCGAAGGTGGTCGCGGCGAACATGGACCGCTCGCGCGTCATCCCCATTGAAGAGTTCTTCCTCGGGCCCGGCAAGAGCGCGCTCGAGGACGGCGAGCTCGTCACCGAGATCGTCCTGCCGGCCAGGTCGGCGGGCTTCCAGGGCAGCTACCACCGCCAGTCGCGCCGCCGCGGGATGGACCTCGCCTCGGTGGCCGTGCTCGTCGCCAAGGGCGGCAACGGCACCCCGCAGTACCGCGTCGGCCTCGTCTCGGTCGCCCCGACCCCGCTGCGGGCGCGCGCGGCCGAGGAGCTGCTGGAGGAGGAAGGGCCGGGCGCCGTCGCGCGCGCGGCCGAAGCGGCCAGGCTCGCCTGCAGCCCGATCACCGATGCCCGCGCGAGCGCCGAATACCGGCGCGAGATGGTGGGTGTCCTGACCGCCCGCGGCCTCGCGGCGCTCGCGTAAGGAGGGACCATGCGCCACACCA
The DNA here is from genome assembly GCA_050942745.1 of Myxococcales bacterium. Taxonomy (GTDB): domain Bacteria; phylum Myxococcota; class Myxococcia; order Myxococcales; family UBA5297; genus UBA10939. Next base: position 3,574 of record JBMNNX010000037.1, on the reverse strand, counting down.
TCACCGTACGCGTCAACGGCGTCGAAGAGCGGCACGAGGTCGACGCCCACCAGACCCTGCTCTCGTTCCTGCGCGACACGCTCAACCTCACCGGGGCCAAGGAAGGCTGCAACGAGGGCGAATGCGGCGCCTGCATGGTCCTTCTCGACGGCAAGGCCGTGAACGGCTGCCTGGTCCTCGCCGCCGAGGCCGACGGCCACGAGGTCGCCACCATCGAAGGCGTCGGCCAGGCCGGCAAGCTGCACCCGCTGCAGAGCGCCTTCTTGAAGCACCACGCGGTTCAGTGCGGCTTCTGCACCCCGGGCATGGTGATGACCTCGCTCGCCCTGCTGCGGGAGAACCCGAGCCCGACCGAGCTGGAGATCAAGACCGCCCTCGCCGGCAACCTGTGCCGGTGCACGGGCTATCGCCAGATCCTCGACGCGATCCAGGACGCGGCGAAGACGATGCGCGCGCAGTCGAAGAGGAGGACGGCATGAGCGAGACCAGGATCGTCGGTACCTCCGTCCCGCGTGTGGACGGCCTCGAGAAGGTGACCGGAGCCGCGCTCTACACGGGCGACTTGAAGTTTCCGCGGATGCTCTACGCCGAGGTGGTGCGCTCGCCCCACGCGCACGCCAAGGTGCTCGCGGTGCGTGTGGACAAAGCCCTCAAGGTGCCCGGCGTGCGCGCTGTCGCCACCGGCAAGGACTTCCCGTTCCACACTGGCATCTACCTGAAGGACCAGACCGTCTTCGCCATCGACCGCGTGCGCTTCGTCGGCGACCTGGTCGCCGCGGTGGCCGCCGAGACCCCGGAGGCCGCGCACGAGGCCGCGCAGCTCGTCGAGGTGGACTACGAGCCGCTGCCGGCCATCTTCGACGTCGTCGAAGGCATCAAGCCGGGCGCGCCGCTCGTCCACCCGGACCTCGGCAAGTACCACGTCGAGTCCTTCATCACGCCCAAGCCCGGCACCAACATCTGCAACCACCTCAAGGTGCGCAAGGGCGACTACGAGGGCGCGCTCGCCAAGTGCGCGCACGTCTTCGAGAACACCTTCACCGTGCCGCAGGTCCAGCACGTGCCGATGGAGCCGCACATCTCGGTGGCGCGCGTCGATCTGTCGGGCAAGGTCGAGGTCCACACCTCGGCGCAGAGCCCGTTCACCGTGCGCCACCTGCTGTGCCACTGCTTCAACCTGCCGCACGGCGACGTCGAGGTGGTCGTGCCCACCGTGGGCGGCGGCTTCGGCGGCAAGGCCGGCATCAACCTCGAGCCCATCGCGGTCGCGCTGGCGATGAAGGCCCCGGGCCGACCGGTGCGCGTGGCCGCCACCCGCGCCGAGGAGTTCTACGCGACGGTGGTGCGCCAGGGCCTGACGGCCACGCTGGTGACCGGCGTCGACAAGAAGGGCAAGGTCCAGGCGCAGAAGCTCCACTACCTGTGGGACTGCGGCGGCTACGGCGGCTACGGCGTCAACGTGGTGCGCGCGGCCGGCTACACCTGCGGCGGCGCCTATCACTTCCCCAACGTCTGGGGCGACAGCATCGGCGTCTACACGAACAAGCCTGTCGGCAGCGCCTACCGCGGCTTCGGCATGCAGGAGATCCACTGGGCGCTCGAGCAGCAGATGGACATGGTCGCCCGCGGCCTCGGCATCGACCCGGTCGACTTCCGCCTCATGAACTGCCTGGGCCCGAAGAAGACCACCGTCACCGGGCAGCTCCTCGAGAAGAGCTCGGGCCGCGTCGACAAGTGCATCGCGAAGGTCGACGAGGCGCTGAAGCTGCGCGCCGGCGGCAAGAAGAAGCCCTTCCACGGCAAGGGCATCGCCTGCGCGGTCAAGGCGCCGGCCATGCCGAACAACGCGTCCTCGTCGGTCATCATGAAGTTCGCCGAGGACGAGATGCTCGAGATCCTGATCTCGGGCATCGACTACGGCCAGGGCCTGGCCACCGTCGCGGCGCAGTACGCGGCCGAGGCGCTCGACCTGCCGCTGGAGAAGATCCGCGTGCGGATGCGCCCGCGCACCGACTTCTCGCCCTACGACTGGCAGACCGTCGCCTCGCGCCAGACCTGGGCGACCGGCAACGCGGTGCTGCGCGGGTGCGAAGACCTCAAGCGCCAGATCTTCGAGACGGCATCTCAGGCGCTCGGCGCGCCGGTCTCGCGGCTCGAGCTGAAGGACCGCAAGGTCATCGACAAGAAGACCAAGAAGTCGCTGCCCCTCGCCGCCATCGTGATGGGCTACCAGTTCCCCGACGGCCACACCATCGGCGGCCCGGTGGCGACCTCGGCGCATCACGTGCCCGAGGGCCTGCTCTTCCTGCACCCCGAGACGAGCCAGTGCTCGAAGCCGGTGGCCAAGTGGACCTTCGGCGCGCAGGGCGTGGAGCTGACCGTCGATCCTGAGACCGGCAACTTGCGCATCGAGCGGCTGGTCGCCTGCTACGACGTCGGCAAGGTCGTCAACCCCGGCATGATCAAGGGCCAGACCTTCGGCGGCATCGTGCAGGGCGTCGGCACCGGGGTGATGGAGGAGCTGGTCATCGACGGCAAGGACGGCCGGCCGCGCAACGCCTCGCTGATGGACTACAAGATCCCGACCGCGCTCGACATCCCCGACAAGATGGAGGCGTTCTACGTCGAGACCCCGCAGCTCGACGGGCCGCTCGGCGCGCGCGGCATCGGCGAGCACACGATGATCCCGACCCCGGCGGCCATCGCCAACGCGCTCTACGACGCCTGCGGCATCCGCATCGACTCGATGCCGATCACCGCCGACAAGGTGCTCAAGGCGCTCAAGGAGAAGGAGCGGAGGGAGAAGGAAGGCGAGGATGTCCAGCCCGCTGCGGCTGCGGTCGCGAAGGTTCGACCGCCGGCTCGTGCTACTCGGCGTGAAGCTGGCCGGAAGCCTCAAGGCGGTGTTCGCGCACGCCGCGGTGGCGCGAAGTAGCGAAGAGGGCAGGCTGCTGACCCTCTTGCATCCCTCGCGAGGCCTCGTCCCCTTCGGCCTCGTCGTTGACTGGGACGAGGCGCGCCTCTCTATCAACGACACCGTGGTCCTCGCCGAGCGCGCCCTGCGCCTCGGCGAGGACTGCCTCGTCGAGCTCGAGGGCGAAGGCGTGGATCTGACGGTCCGGCCTTCGCCCTTCTCGTGGGCCGCGCTGCGCGCGCAGCTCGGATCGCTGCGGCTGCGGCCGAGGACGCGCGAATTGCTCGGCGCCGAGTCGGACGACTTAATCGTCCGCGCTGCGGCGAAGCGGCTCGAGGCCCTCCTCGCCGCCCTTATCCAAGGGGCGGGAGCTCGGGCTTCCGCGGAGAGCGCGGCGGGAGACGATCCGACCCGGGCCCTCGACTCCGAGGCTCCCGCTGGTCGCCTCTACGCTCGGGCTGACCGGGGGGAGGCCGGCGGGGAAGTCAGGGAGCCGGGCTGCGCGAGGAACGCGGCGGGCAACGAGCCGACCCGGGCCCTCGACTCCGAGGCTCCCGCTGGTCGCCTCTACGCTCGGGCGGACCGGGGGGAGGTCGGCGGGGAAGTCGGGGAGCCGGGCTGCGCGAGGAACCCGGCGGGCAGGCCCCTCGACTCCGAGGC
>JBMNNX010000036.1:0-34127 GCA_050942745.1 Myxococcales bacterium | reverse complement strand
AAGGCGTGTTCGGACCCGCGAACGGCGCGGCGGCCGCCTTCGGCTCGGCGAGATCGGGGGCGAGCAGATCGGCAGCCGCGGCGAGCGCGAGCAAGGCCCCGAGCGCGGCGACCGCCGACAGGTTCGACGTCGAGCGCCCGAAGCGTGCCCAGCGGCCGGCGCGGCGACATCGCGCGGGAGCGCTCGTCATCGCCGACTCCGCAGCCGCGGATCGATGAGCGCGCTCAGCAGGTCGGCCAGGAGCATCCCGCTCACCGTCGCCACGGCGACGACCGTCACGACGCCCATGATGACCGCGTAGTCCCGGCTCAGCACGGCCTCGAAGAGCAGGTGGCCGACGCCGGGGATGTCGAAGAGGCGCTCGATGATCGCCGATCCGCTCACCAGCGCCGGCAGCGAGAGCCCGACCTGCGAGAGCAGCGGTAGCAACGAGTTGCGCAGCGCGTGCCGGAAGAGCACCGCGCGCTCGGAGAGGCCCCGGGCGCGCGCCGCGAGCACGTAGTCCTGCTGCAGCGCCTCGACCATGCCGGCGCGCACGGTCCGGGAAAAGCTGGCGAGCGAGCCGTAGGCGAGCACGACCACGGGAGCCGCCGCGTGCCAGGCGAGGTCGGCTATCCGGCGCGCCAGCGGCATTGCCTCGAAGCCTTCCGAGCGCAGGCCTTGGACCGGAATCAGGTCCCAGTACTTGCCGCCGCCGAAGAGCAGCAGCACCGCCGTGCCGAGCGCGAAGCTGGGCATGGCGAGCGCCAGGAAGGTCAGAGCGGCGCCGATTCGGTCGAGGGCTCTGCCGCGGCGGGCGGCAAAGAGGACCCCGGCGGCGATCCCCGCCAGGCAGGCGAAGAGCAGCGCGGCCGCGTTCAAGCCAACAGTGGCCGGGAGCCGCTCGCCAATCTCCGCGATCACCGGCCGGCCGGTCCGCCACGAGGTCCCGAAGTCGAACGTCGCCGAGCGGCGAAGCCACGCGACCCATTGCTCTCCGATCGGACGGTCGAGCCCGAGCTCTGCGCGAAATCGCTGGGCGGCCGTGGCGTTCATCTGGCCCGGGCGCAGGCCGCGGGCCGCAGCGAGCGCAGCGGGATCGCCCGGCGTCAGCCGCAACAGAAGGAAGGTGACCAGGCTGATGGCCAGGAGCGTCGCGCCGAAGGACAGCAGCCGGCCCGCCAGGCGCAGCACCACGCGAGCCCTCCCTCAGCGATCGGCGTAGGCCGGGTCGATCCAGAGATCCCGGTACTGGATCGACTCGAGCGGAGACTCGTAGAGGCCCCGCAGCCGGCGGTGCACCAGCCCGCGTCGCGGCATGTGGAAGAGCAGCAGGTAGGGCGCGTCCTCGACTATCGCCGCGTTCAAGCGACGGAAGAGCAGCGCCCGCTTCTCCGGGTCGGCCTCGGCGCGAATCGCCTCGACGAGCTCGTCGGCGCGCGGGCTCGCGTACCCGACGAGGTTGGAGCCCTCTGCCGCCTGCGAGGAGTGCCAGAGCTGGGTCGGGTCCTCCTCGAGCTCGCCGAACCAGGTGAGCGTGCACGCGTCGAAGTCGCGCTCGCGCAGCCGCTCGGTGAGCACGGCCCACTCGACGCGCTCGACGTCCATCGCCACGCCCGCGCTGCGCAGCCCGGCCTGGTACGCCAGCATCATCTGCTCGCTGAGCGCGCTGCCCGCGGGCACGAGCACGGCGAACCGCAGGGGGCGCCCGCTCTTGTCGCGGACCCCGTCGCCGTCGGTGTCGCGCCAGCCCGCCGCCTCCAGCGCGGCCGCGGCTTGGGCCGGATCGAAGGCCGGCTGGTGGGTCTCCGGATCGCACTGCGGGCCCTGGTGGAAGAAGACGCAGTTGGCCGGCAGCGCGATGCCGCCGAGCAACGTGCGCCCGACCGACTCGCGGTCGAAGAGCATCGCCAGCGCGCGGCGCAGCTTTGGGTCCGTGAAGGGCTCGCGCCGCAGGTTCCAGCCTATCCAACTGAAGTTCGCGTCGAAGAAGGCGAAGCGGTGGTAGCGGGCGAGCAGCTTCGGCTCGCGGATCGCCCCGAGGAACTGCTCCGGCGAGAGCGCGAGGTCGATGTCGATCTCCCCGCGCATCAGCAGCAGGTGCGCGAGGTTCTCCTCCTCGACGACTCGAAAGACCATGCGGTCCACGTGGCCGGGGCGACCCCAGTAGTCGTCGCTGCGCGCCAGCGTGATGGCGCTGCCGCGCTCCCAGCTCTCGAAGCGATAGGGGCCGGTGCCGATAGGCGCCCGCATGTACGGCGCCTCGTTGAACGCCTGGCCTTCGAGGCCTTCGAACGCGTGCGAGGGATAGATCGGCACGCTGCCGAGCTGGCGTAGCGCCCAGGGGTAGGCGCGCTTCCACCGCAGCACGATGGTCTTTTCATCCGGCGCCTCGACCGCTTCGAGGTCCGCGAACCCCTGGCGAAGCGCGCCGGCCCGCACGGCGGGGTCGAGCAGCTTGTCGAAGGTGAACTTCACGTCGCGCGAGGTGAACGGTCGCCCGTCGTGCCAGCGCACGCCCTCGCGCAGGTGGAAGGTGAACCGCAGGTGGTCGCCGCTCTCCTCCCAGGACTCGGCGAGCTCGGGGATCATCTGATAGCGCGGGTGGTCGCGCGGGTCGGGGCGCACCAGGCTTTCGTTCACGTTGTGAAGCACGATGCGCGACAGCCACCAGTCCGGCTCGATGAGGTAGCCCAGGTGCGCGGGCTCGGTGTTGATGCGCACGCGCAGCGTGCCTCCACGCACCGGTTCGCTCTTCGCCGCCTCAGTCGGCAGCTTGGCCGCGACGCAGCAGGACTCGGGCTCGAATGCTGGCTTCGACTGCGTCTCGGGCGAGCGCTTGCATCCTTGCGTCAGGGCGAGCGCGAGCGCGAGCGCGTACAGCGCGGGTCTTCGGCACATCGATGCCTCCAGGGCAGGGCTCTCGCGAGCACCGTCAGCAAGCCGCGCGCCATTGGCGCATTGCCTGCAACTTGCGGTCGGCAGAGGAGGCGTCTTGGAGGCGGATCTCGCGAGAATGCTGACGAAGTTCGTGCCCGAAGGGCTCGCCGAGCGCCTCGAGCATGGCGTCGCCGGTGGGTCGTCCCTGACCGATGAGGCGATTCCGACCCTCGCGGAGCGGCGCGAGGTCACCATCCTCTTCGCAGACCTCGCGGGCTTCACCGCGCTCTCCGAGCGGCTCGATCCGGAGGAGGTCGTCTCGGTCGTCAACCGCTTCTTCGCGCTCGTAGCCGGTGTGACCAGACGCTGGGGCGGCGCTATCGACAAGTACCTGGGCGACGCCGCGCTGGTGCTCTTCGGCGCCCCTCGCGCGGTCGAGCAGGCCTCCCAGCGCGCGGTCGCCGCCGCTCTCGAGCTGCAGCAGGGCATCCGCCAGGTGGCCGAGGAGGTGGCCCGCGAGTACCCCGGGGTCGATGTCCGCGCGACCTGCGCCATCGCGCGCGGGCTCGTCGTCGCCGGGATCGTCGGCGCCGAGTCGCGCTGTGAGTACACGGTGATCGGCGACCCGGTGAACACCGCGGCGCGGCTCCAGAAGGCCTGCTCGCCGGGCGAAGTCGTGGTGGACGCCGCGGTCGCCGAGGAGCTCGACACCGACGCTTCGGGCCTAGTGCTCGAGCCGCTGCCGCCGCTGCCGGCCAAGGGAAAGAGCCGGCTGCTCGCGCCGGTCCGGGTCCGCGCGCTCGCCGAGGCGGTGCCCTCGGAGCCGGGGCTCATCGGCCGAAAGGCCGAGCTCGCGGCGATCGACAGGCACCTCAGGCAGCTCGCCGAAGGGCAGGGCGGGGCGCTTCTGCTCGTCGGCGGCGCGGGGATGGGGAAGTCCGCCTTGCTCGGCGCCATGCGCCGGCGCGCGCGGGCGCGCGGCTTCGCAGTCATCGACCTCCCCGCTGGCCGACAAGGCCCCGGCTCGCTGCTCGCCGCGATCTTCGAGCTGGCCGGCGACGCCGCCGGGCTTCGGATGCTCGAGACCGGCGATACGGCCGGCCTGCCGGCGCTCGCCGCGCGCGCGCTCGCTTCGCGATCGGGCGGCGGGCGCTTCGTGGTCTGCCTCGACGGCCTGGACGACGTGGACTCGCCCTCGCGCGCGTCGCTGCTAAGAGCGGTGCCCGCGCTGCGCGAGGCCGGCGGCCTGCTGGTCGCCACGGCCACATCGAAGGTTGCGGGGGCGCGCGCGGTCGAGCAGCTTCCGGTCGGTCCTCTGCCGGCGTTCGACGCCAAGAAGCTCCTCGCGCAGTTGCGACCGGCCGATGCGGACGACCACCCTCTGCTCGAGCGCCTCGCCGCCGAAGCCGGTGGCGTGCCGGCCAGGCTGCTCGCGTTGTCGGGCAGGCCCGACACCTCTGCGCTGCTGGCCCGGGTTGACAGGCTCTCGCCTGCGGGGGCCGATCTGCTCGCGGTGCTCAGCCTCGTCGGGAGCGCGGACCTGGACCTGCTCGCGTCGGCGGCCGGCTTGGACCCGGCGCGCGCGAGCGCGGTCGCCGCCGAGGCGTTGGCCGCCGGGCTCGTTACTCAGAGCGAGGGGCGGATCACGTTCCACGACCAGGAGCTCGCGCCGGCGCTGCGCGCGCGGCTGGTAGCGGCGAGGCGGCGCTGCCTGCACGCGGCGATCGCCGCGGCGCTCGAGACGCGCGGCGAGGAGGCGCAGGCCGTCGTCCACCGAGCCGAGGGCGACGATCCGGCCGCCGCGGCGGGCGCGCACGCGGTCCTCGCCGAGCGGCTGCTCGATCTGGGGCAGCCCGCGGACGCGCTCGCGCAGGCCCACCGCGGGCTCGACCGCGCCCGGGCCGCTTCTCTCGACTCGACGCAGCTCAAGACCATCGTCGGCCGCGCCCAGCTCGCGCTGGGCAAGCCCACCGAGGCCGCCTCGACGCTCTTCGCGGCCTGGCGCGAGGCGCGCGACGAGCAGCAGGCGACGCAAGCCGCGGTCGAGCTCGCGAGGCTGTTCTGGCAGCGCGGAAGCCTCGATCTGGCCGCGGGCGTCCTCGAGAAGGAGTGGCAGCGGGTCGGCGCGGACGAGGCGCGGCGAGCGCGGGTCGCCAAGGAGCGCGGCGCGCTCGCGTTCGAGCAGGGCGATCTCGCGGGGGCGCGCGCCTGGTGGACGCAGGCTGCGGACCTCGCCAGGCGATGTGGAGCGCGGGCGCTGCAGGGACGGTGCGAGATGAACCTGGGGCTCGTCCTCAACGTGGAGGGCCAGCGCGAGCGCGCGCTCGAGGCATACGCGGCCGCCTCTCCGATGCTCGAGGAGGACGCGCCCGGCCTCGCGCTGCTGGCCCACAACGTGGCGATAAGCCTCGACGAGCTGGGGCGGCACGAGGAGGCGCTCGTCGTCTTTGGCGAGGTGCTGGAGATGGCGGCGAACGCCTCGGAGATCCGGCTCGGGGCGATGGTGCGCTGCCACCGGGCCCGGCTGTTGACCGCCCTCGGGCGGTACGCAGAGGCGCAGGGCGACGCACAAAGCGCGCAGGAGGTCTTCGGGCGGCTCGGCGACGTCGCCGGGCTCGGCGATGCCCACAAGCTGCTGGGGATCATCGCCCGCGCCCAGGGACGGCGCAGCGTCGCCGAGGCGTACCTGCGGCAAGCGGTCCAGCAGTTGGTCAAGGCCAAGGTCAAGCTCGGCGCGGCCGAGGCGCTCGAAGAGCTGGCGCAACTGGCGGAAGGCAGCGCGGCGCGCTTCTACCTGCAGGAGGCGCTCGCCCTGTACGCCGAGATCGGGGCCGTCGATCGCGCCGAAGCCATCCGAGACCGCCTGGCGAGCGCTCGGTCCGGCGATGGGGTCGCCGCCGCCCCGGCACACAGCGGTTGACCCACCGTCGGCCGCCGTCTTCCCTCTGAGAGCGGACAGGCACAGGCGCTGCAGAAGAGGCCAGACACGGAGGTCGCCATGAACCGGTTGCGAAATCTGGCCGTCGCGTCGTTCGCTGCTTTTCTGCTACTCGGCGCCCAGCAGGCCGGCGCCAAGCCCGGGAACGGAAACGGAAACGGGAAAGGAAATGGAGGCGGAAAGCAAGCCGAGGTCTTCGTTTCCTCTGGCTGGTCGGCCTCGCGCTTCATCAAGGCGGCGGAGGGCGGTGTCGTCGAGATCGAGGGCGTCGCCAGGCTCACCATTCCTGCCGGTGCGCTCGATTCCGACAGCGTGGTGAGCATGCTCGCCGAGCTCGTCGAGGTGAACGGCGAGCGCTCGGTCGTCGTGACGTTCGGGCCGAGCGGGACCGCCTTCCGCACCCCGGCCAAGCTCGAGCTCTGGCCGCGCCTCGTCCGCAAGGCCAACTCGGCCGCCTCGCTCTTCTACTGCCCTGGCGTCGGCGAGGACGGCTCGATGGACTGGGACGAGTTGCAGATAGCCGAGCAATCGGACTCCCACGGCCAGGGCATCTTCGTGCTCTGGATCGACCACTTCAGCAGGTACGGGGTCGGCTACGACCTCCACATCGTCCTGTCCGGGTTCGTGTGGAACTACTTCTAGAGCGACGAGCAGCAGCCTTCGCGAAGACGTGAGCCGAGGGCGAGCCGCCCCCCCTCGCCCCGCCTCACACGACGCCGTCCAGCCCCATTTCCCCCAGGGGGTTGGGCGGCGTTGCTTCTGGGTCGAGTGGTTGGCCGCCTCGGAAACGAGCCCGCCACGACGTGGCCGAGCAAGAGCCCCACCCCGGTCATCACGAGCGTAGCCTCCCGCGGAACGCGGGAGGCGAAGTCGAGGGGCGAACGGGGTTGGCACGTGCGAGGTCCCGCCCCCGGTCACCCCGAGCGAGAGACCGGCCCGTTGGCCGGCTGTGGCCTTGAACTAACAGGGGGAGCTGTTAGTTAGGAGCGTAGCTTCCCGCGGAACGCGGGAAGCGGAGTCGAGGGGCCGCGACGGAATCGGGCAGGCCTTCGACTGCGCTGCCGACGCAAGCGTCGGCAGCTACGCTCAGGCCGAACGGCATTTGTGCCGAGGAGCCAGATGGCACTCTCGCGCGCGGTGGCTCTGCGGCAGTCGGCGGACCTTCTCGGAGACAGTCACGCTCGGCCTCGGAGCGCTCTCGGGCGAGGAGATTGAGCCCGCGGGACTCCTCGATTAGCTTCGCCGCCATGTCCGCCGCAGTCGCCGTCCTCGCGCTGACAGTCTTGACCGCAGCCCCCGACGCGCCACCTCCTCCTGCCGAGGAGCGCGTCGAGCTGCTGCCCCCGACGCCCGGCTCGCCGCTGGCCGCAGGCGCCGCGGTCCTGCCTGGTCTGCTCCTCCACGGCTCGGGCCACTTCGTGCTCGGCGAGCGCGAAGCGGCGCGCAATCTCCTCGCGACGCAGGGCGTGGGCGTCGCCAGCTTCGTCGCGGGTTTCGCGCTGCTCGCCTCGACGGGCGCGGCGAACCAGCTCGCGCCGCTCTACGTCATCCCGACCATCGGCGGCCTCGGCGCCATCTCGGTCTCGTGGCTGGGCGACCTCGCCGGCTCAATTCACGGCAGCGAAGGCTTTCCGACCTCGGGCTGGAGGCCGGCCGCCGGGCTCTATCTGTCGGGTGGCTACGACGGCCTGTTTGCCTCGAAGCTCGACTTCCAGCACGGCATGTCGCTGCGGCTCGACTGGCGCGGCGAGCGGCTGCGTTTCAGCCCCTGGGGCTCCTGGCATCCCCAAGGCTCGAGCCACGCTGCGGCCGGTGCGCTGCTCGGTCTTCAGCTCGCGCGGCCGAATCCCGAGACGGTGACCGCGCTCGACCTCATCCTCGGCGTGGCGCATCAGCGCTTTCCGGGCGACGGCTTCCACGTGACGACCGGCGAGCTCTATCTCGAGGGCCGCGTGGACCTCGGCTTCATCGCGCGCTCGCTGCGCAACGCCTGGGGCCTGGCGCGGCTGGGCTGGGGCATCGACGCCTACGGCTACGACGGCGCCGACGCGCTGCTCGACGACGGCCTGCCGCTACTCGTCCTCGACATCGGCATGGGGCTGCAGCTCTTCGAGCGCGCCGGCTTCGAGATCGTCTATCGCCAGCGCAAGAACGAGCTGCCGGGAGGGCTGATGATCTCGAGCGGCCTGGCGGGGTTCATCGGGATGGTCCAGCTCGAAGGGCGCATCACGCTCGCCGAGGGTTGGGCATTGCTGCCGTCGGTGCGGCTGGGAACCGGCGTGCGTACCACGCTCGCGGTGGAGGCAAGGCTATGGTGAGAGCCCGCGCGCTTACGGCAGGCGTCCTCTTGCTGGCTTCCGCCTGCCTCGACCCGACGGCCGAGCGGACGACGCGCGACTTCGAGGAGATCGGCCGGGCGGACCTCGGCGAGATCCAGGCGCACATCGAGCCCGGCGTGGCCGAGAGCATCGACCGCGAGGCGCTGCGCGTGCGCTTTCGCGCCAACGCACCGCAGGTGAGGCTGACCTTCGATTCGACAGCCTCGGCCGAGCAGAAGGTGGTCGTCGAGCTCGCCAACGTGTTCGAGGACGTCGAGACCGATCCGCCGCTCGCGGTTCGGCGGCTCGGGCAAAAGCGGATCGCGTTCGACGTCCTCGTGCCCGCGGGAGGCCAGCGGCAGGTGACCGTCGCCCGCCCGAAGGCGACGGGAGCGCGGCCGTTCCGCTTCGCCTGGGTCGGCGACGTTCAGGGCGGGCTCGATCGGTTCGCGCGGGTGCGCGAGCGCATCAACGCCGATCCGGCGATCGAATTCGTGCTCTTCGCCGGCGACGACACGAGCAGGGGCCAGCCGGACGAAATCCAGGACTTCCTCGCCGCGGCCGAGGCGTTGAACGCGCCCTGGTACACCGTCATCGGCAACCACGAGGCGATGGGCGACGTGGCGTTCTTCCAGCGCACGCTCGGGCGCATCAACGTCGCGTTCGACTACCGCGGCGCGCGCTTCGTGCTCGTGGACAGCGCGTCGGGCACCATCGACGAGCGGGTGCATCAGCGAATGGCCGAGTGGCTCGGCGAGGAAGGCCCCAGGCTCCGGATAGCAGCGATGCACATGCCGCCGTTCGACTACGAAGGGCTGCGCGACGGCGGGTTCAACAGCCGGACCGAGGGAGCGAAGGTGATGTCGCGGCTTTCGTCCGGCGGGACCGACCTGCTGCTGAACGGGCACCTGCACACCCTTCGGTTCTCGAGCATGGCGGACGTGCCCACGGTCGTCTCCGGCTGCGGCGGCGTGGATTTCGGCATGCGGCTCGACGGCAGCGACCTGCACTACCTGGCCATCGACGCGGACCCGGGTCGCGAGGAGCTGACCATCGGGTTGGTCGAGGTGCGCTGAGAGCGCTCGGCCGCTGTTCAGCGGCGGGGCCAAGAAGGCGCGCTCGCGCTGACCGAGCTCAGCGTGCCGCGGTGCGCCCGAAGTCGCGCAGGAGCAGCACCAGGATCCATGCGCCGAGCGACCCGGCGACGAGGAACCCGGCGATGGGGCCGATGATCTCCGGCGGCCTGAAGGTCACTCCCGCCGAGAGCTGAAGCACGGTCTGCGCGGCGATGATTGGCAACAGCATCGCGACGATGAGGAGCAGCGGAAAGGCGATGAGGTAGCCGGTGGGCTGGCGGCGGGCGATCAGCGTCGCCGACATGAAGACGGTCGGAACGATGAGCCCGAGGTCGAGGGCGTCGGTCACCATCGTCGTGTAGTGCTGCAGGAGTGCCGGGGGCTCGCCGGCCACCAGGGCGCCGAGGATGGGCCCGAGCCAGACGCCGAGCGTGAGGAAGCCGGAAGAGAACATGAAGGCGGCGATGCGCCGGCGTGGCAGGGCGGGCGAGAAGCGGGGCGCGAGCGGCCACAACCGAGTGAGCAGCCCTATCAGCGCGAAGAGGCTCGCCGAGTAGGTGGCGACGTAGGCGAGGAAGAGCGGGCCGTACATCGCGCCCAGCGCCATCGTCGCGTAGAGGTACAGGAAGTAGGCGTGCATGCCGCTCAGCAACAGGGCAGCGCGCAACGAGCCGCGGCGGTAGAGCAGGGCCGCGCCGAGCAGGAGCGGGATCCCGATGACCAGGGTGACGAGGTCGGTCCCGCGATTGCCAGCGGCCTTGAAGACCGAGTCGCGGCTGTAGAGACCCTGGCCGTAGATCTGGACGCTCTGACCGTGGATCGAGGTGAAGGTGGAGCGCTCGGGTCCGCCCGAGCTGAAGAGGCCGAAACCCGCGCAGAAGAGGGCGAGGAGGCCGACGAGCAGGGAGAGCGCGAGCACCGCTCGTGAGGGCTCGATTCGGAGCTTGGTCGATGGACCGTCGGGCGAGGGATGGGGAATCGAAGTGTCGCTCATGAAGAGGGAAGGACCAGGGACCGTAGGGCTTCGGCTGGAGCTGCGCTGGCGGCGGCGGACCGTGCGACTTGCCTGAGGCGGGCGGCGTTGAGGTTCTGCGCGGCCCTTTCTCCGGAGTCCCCGCTTCCTGCGCAAGCACGGGAAGTGGCGACTCGCGCGCGGCAGGGTCCGGCGATTCGCCGTTCAGCCCGACAATACACCGGTTCGATGCTCGGGGTGAGTGGAGGCTCGAGTCACCCGCGGGCGGCTCACCTGCGCGAGTACTTCTCCTCGAACAGCTTGCGCAGGCCGCGATGCGTGCGAAGCAGTTCGAGCGTCAGCTCGGCGTGACCTTCGGCATAGCCGTTGCCGATGTAGAGCGTGACGTCCTTGCCGACGCCTTCGGTGCCGAGGGCGGCGGCGGTGAAGTTGGTGGCCATGCTGAAGAAGAGCACCCCGCCGTGCCGCCGGCAGCTCAGGATGCTGGCGAGCTCGGTCTCCTGGACGCTTGCGCAGTTGATGACGAAGTCGCACAGCTCGCCGTCGGTCGCCTCCGTGACGGCAGCGAGCACCTTCGCCGGCCGGGTCGCGTCGCCGACGAGCGTGCCGTCGACGAGATCTGCGTTCTTCAACCGCTCGAGCGCAGGCTCGGAGATGTCCAACGCGAGCACCTGGCGGGCGCCATTGGCCTTGGCTTGCGCGCAGCAGAGCGCGCCGCTCTTGCCGGCGCCGAGGACGAGCACTCGCATCCCGGGCTTGACGAGTCGCTTGGTGAGCGCGGGCGCGCCGCAGACATCGAGCGCGGCCAGGGCGAGCGACTCGTCCAAGTCCGCGGGAAGCTTCGCGTACAGGCCCGAGGCGAAGAGGATGGCGTGACCCTTCACGTCGACCCGCTCGATCTCCTTGTGAACGGCGTCGATGCGCTCGAGCTTCAGCGGGGTGAGCGTCAACGACACGAGCGTGGCGATGCGGTCGCCGACCTGGAGATGGCCTTCGGCGGGGTGGCCCTTCCTGATCTCGCGCACGCGGCCGAGCAGCATTCCGCCCGAGCCGGTGACCGGGTTGTGCATCTTGCCGCGGGTTCCCACGATCTCGCGGATGTGGGCCTTGATGCCCTCGATGTCCCCGTTCTCCTGCTTCTCGATCTGCCGGAACGAGGCCGCGTCGATGTTGAGCTGCTCGACGTCGATGAGCAGCTCGCCTTCGCGCACCGGGAGTGACGGGTCGAGGACCTCGGCGCGCTGCGGCAGGACGCCGGCGGGGCGGACGACGCGGTCAAGGCCGTAGGTGTCGATGGTCATACAGGTCTCCTCTCGAATTGCGGGAAGAAGGGGCTCGGCTCTGGCGGGAGAAGGTTCGTGGGCAGGGGTGCCGGGTCAGGAGGACGCCGGGCGCCGGGGGGGCCTTGCCCCCGCGGGCGCGCACCCTGCCATACTGGCGGGCCCGGTGGACAGGTGGGCCCTTCCGATCTTTCGGAGCATCCTGCCAGAAGGCGATCGAGGGGGCGAGCGACAGCTCGCCTACTTCTCCAGCTTCTTGACCAAGGCGCTCATCAGGTCGATGGGGATGGGGAAGATGGTGGTCGCGGTCTTGTCCGAGGAGATCTCGACCAACGTTTGCAGGTAGCGAAGCTGCAGCGCGGCGGGCTCGGCGCCGATGATGTGGGCGGCCTCGGCGAGCTTGGCCGACGCCTGGAACTCGCCCTCGGCCGCGATCACCTTGGCCCTCCGCTCGCGCTCCGCCTCGGCTTGCCGGGCCATCGCCCGGCGCATCTCGGCCGGCAGGTCGACATGCTTGACCTCGACGTTCGAGACCTTGACACCCCAGGGCTCGGTCTGCTTGTCGAGCACCTCTTGGAGGTGCCGGTTGATCTTCTCGCGCTCCGAGAGGAGGTCATCCAGCTCGACCTGCCCGAGGATCGAGCGCAGCGTCGTCTGCGCGAGCTGGCTGGTGGCGTACAGGTAGTCTTCGACCTGGATGATGGCCTTTTCGGCCTGGATGACGCGGAAGTAGATGACCGCGTTGACCTTCACCGAGACGTTGTCGCGGGTGATCACGTCCTGGGGCGGCACGTCGCGGGCGAGGGTGCGAAGGTCCACGATCACCATCCGGTCGATGATCGGGATGATGAGGTTGAGGCCGGGCTTGCGGGTGCCGGCGTAGCGGCCGAGCCGGAAGACGATGCCGTTCTCGTACTCGTTGATGATGCGCACCGCGGCGAACAGGATGCCGAGGACGATGACGAGGGGGATGACGATCTGCGCGATGAACATGGTTCCTCCCGAGCAGGACGTCGGATTCTTCCCCGAAACAGCCCCTGACCACCAGCGCCGGGGCCGACCGCGCCGCATTATCTGAGAGCCCGCGGTCGAATCCCGGGCGGGCGCGCCGCGCCGCAGCAGCCATGCGAGGAGCCGGCAGCCGGGACTTCACCCTCCGTCAACCCGGGCGCAAAGCCAGGCACCTCAGCCGCGAATCGCGGCAATCAAGACTCTCGACTCACGACTCTCGACTCACGACTGTCGACTGTCTCGACCACCGTGACGACCAGGCCCTCGACCCGCTCCACCTTGACCTTGGCGTCCTTGGCGATGGCTCGGGCCGAGCGTGCCTCCCACAGCTCGCCGTGTACGAAGGCCTTTCCCTTCTCGGGGCCGATCTCCTCAGCGGCGACGCCCACCTCGCCGACGAGGCCGAGGGCGCCGGTGAGCTGGCGCCCGGTGCGCGAGACGGCCACCTTCCAGACGACGAGGGCGGCGAAGGCAGCCACCGCGAGCACGATCGGCAGAACCAGGCTCCACTGCACGCCGAAGTCCCGGTCCACGAGGAACCCGGGCTCGGAGGGATCGATGAGCAGGAAGCCGCCGACGCCCAGGCAGATGGCGCCGGCCAAGGCGAGCAGGCCCCAGCTCGTGACGAAGAACTCGGCGGCGACGAGCACCGCGCCGACGAACACGAGGACTATCGCCGCGGTGTCGACCGGCAGCATCCGCGTGGCGAGCAGGCCGAGCGCCAGGCTGACCGCGCCGAGCACTCCGGGGAACAGCGTGCCGGGGTGGTAGAGCTCGGCGAGCAGCCCGAGCACGCCCAGTCCGAGGAGCAGGAAAGCGATGTTCGGGTTGCCGAGCCCGTCGAGCAGCCGCTCGCGGGCCGTCGGCCGAAGCGGCTCGAGCCGCGCGCCGCTCGTGCGCAGCGCGATGGTGCCGGCGGCCGTCTTCACCTCGCGCCCGTCGATAGCCTCGAGCAGCGAGGGCAGATCGGGCGAGACGAGGTCGATGACGCCAAGCTCGAGGGCTTGCTCGGCGTGGACCGAGACGCTCTTGCGGACCGCGTCGGCGACCCATTCGCCGTTGCGCCCGCGCTGCGCCGCGATGCCCTGGGCCCAGGCGGCCGTGTCGTTGGTCACCTTCTCGGTCATCGTCTCGTCGGGCTCTTCGCCGCCGCCGGCCTGCACCGGGTGGGCGGCGCCGATGTTCGTCGCCGGGGCCATCGCCGCCACGTGCGCCGCCACGGTGATGAAGACGCCCGCCGAGCCGGCGCGCGCGCCGGAAGGGCCGACCCAGACGACGACCGGCACGCGCGCGGCGAGCTGGGCTTTGACGATCTCGCGGGTGGACTCGAGCATGCCGCCCGGGGTGTCGAGCCGGATGACGACCGCGGCGACGCCCGCTTCCTCGGCGGTCTGGATGGCTCGCACGAGGTAGTCGGCGCTGCCCGGGTTGACCGAGCCGTCGAGCTCGACGAGCGCGACCGGCAGCGGCGCGGCCTGCTTGGGCGGATCGAAGCTCGCCCGCCCGGCACCCAGGGTGGCGAGGGCGAGCAGGGCGAGCGAAATCGTCTTCGCGGGGGTTCTCACGGCGTCCTTTCCCAACCTACTCAGCCGCTGGCCCGCGCGAGGGCGCGGGGCTACCTCTTCTGCGCGCTCCCGGGCTCTCGCCCGAACTCCTTCATGACGAGCTTGAGGTCCTCCCAGGCCTTGCGCTTCTCACCCGGGCTTCGCAGCAGGTAGGCCGGGTGGAAGGTAGGCATCAGCTTGATGCCGCAGTACTCGCGCCAGTTGCCGCGCAGGCGCGTTATCGGCGTCGAGTCGCGCAGCAGCGTCTGCGCCGCGAACTTGCCGAGCGTCACGATGACCTTCGGCTGGATGCTCGCGAGCTGGGCCATCAGGAAAGGCTCGCAGGCGGCTATCTCGTCGGGCTCTGGGTTGCGGTTGCCCGGCGGCCGGCACTTGACGACGTTGCAGATGTAGACCTCGTCGCGGGTGAAGCCCATCGCCTCGATCATCTTGGTGAGCAGCTCCCCGGCCGTGCCGACGAAGGGAATGCCCTGCCGGTCCTCTTCGGCGCCCGGGCCTTCGCCCACGAAGACGATCTGGGCCCGCGGGTTGCCCACGCCGAAGACGAGGTGCATGCGGCCGGCGGCCAGCCTGCAGCGACGGCAGTCGCCCAGCTCGGCCCGGATCTGCTCGAGCATGCGCCGGCCGGTCGCGGCGACCGATCGCGCCTGCGGCGCTGGCGCCTGCCTCGGCGCGGAGGCGGCCGGAGGTGGGGCGATGGGCGCGCCGCGCTCGGGCGGCCTGACGACGGGCCTGGAGGGCGCTGCTGCCGAGGGAGCCGCCTGGGGGCTGCCGGCTCCGACCGAGGCGCGCACCGCCGCGCGCAGCGAGAGGATGGGCCCGCCGGCCGCGCCCGCCGCGGTGGAATTGCAAGGGGCCGCGGGCTCGACAGGCGCCGGCTTCGGTAGCGAGCTCGTGCCGCTCTCGCGCAGCCACTCGAGGTGCCCGCGCAGGTCTGCTGCGACGGCTGCCAGCTCTTCGCGTTCGCTCTCGGCCATCAGGTACCGTCCAAAAAGCGCGGCGCGGTCCCCTCCCGGGAACCGCGCCGCTCACAGGTTGCTCGAGCCCACTGGGAGCACCGGGTGCCTCTAGGCGCTGGCGGCCGGCTTGGCCTCCGGCGTGTTGCCGCGCCGCTTGGCGAAGACCTCCTCGAGCCAGATGGTCGTCGGGCTGGCGATGTAGATCGAGGAGTAGGTGCCGACGAGGACGCCGAGGACCATCGCCGCCGCGAAGTCCCAGATCTGCCCGACGCCGAAGATGAGCAGGCCGGTGACCGCGAGCATCGAGGTGGTGCCGGTGAGGATGGTGCGCGAGAGCGTCTCGTTGATCGAGAGGTTGGTGAGCGCGGCCAGCCCCATGCCGGTCTTCTTCTGTAGGTTCTCGCGGATGCGGTCGTAGATGACGATGGTGTCGTTGACCGAGTAACCGACGATGGTCAGCAGCACCGCGACCGAGGTGAGGTTGAACTCGCGGCGGGTCACCAAGTAGTAGCCGGCCACGATGATGACGTCGTGGAAGAGGGCGACGACCGCGCCCGGGGCGAAGCGGGTGTCGAAGCGCAGGGCGATGTAGCCGAGGATGAACAGCGCGGCGATGAGCACCGAGAGGATGCCCTGGTTGCGCAGCTCGCGGCCGACCTGCGGGCCGACGAACTCGACGCGCCGCAGCTCGGCGTCCGGCATGCCGATGGTGCCCTTGGCGTCCTTGAGCGCCGAGCTGACCTTCTCGGAAATGCCGCTCATCATGATGGTGTAGCCGCTCGAGTGGCCGTCGATGCGGTTGACGTGCAGGCCGGTCGTCTCGATGGCCTGGCGCACCTGCTCCGGCGCCGGAGGAGTCGTGCCCTTCTGGAGGCTGAGCTGGAACTGGTCGCCGTAGTTCGGGTTGAAGGTCAGGTCGACCATCTGGTCGCCGAGCTTCGACTGGAGGGCGGCCTTGGCCTTGGCGGCGTCCCCATCGGTCATCAGGGCGACGCGCCCGACGCGGATGAGGAACGAGTGCTCGTCGGCCGCGCCGATCTCCTGGACGAGGGCGTCCTCGAAGCCGGCCGCCTCCATCGTCTTGCGGATGTCGGAGGCCTCGACCTTGCCGGCGAACTTGACCTCGATCTCCGAGCCGCCCGCGAAGTCGACGCCCCAGTTGAAGCCGAAGACCGCGATGCCGACGAGGATGGCCAGGCAGACGAGGCCCGACAGCGTGAGGAACAGCTTGCGCTTGCCGACGAAGTCGATCGAAAGGTTGTCAGGAATCAACTGCATGTGAAGCTCTCCCTTGCCCTGGCCGGCGGGGCCTCGCCCCGCCGCGCCCGGGAACGAGCGACCTCGCTCAGACCGAAATCTTCTTCCAGCCCCGGCCGATGAGCAGCCAGTCCATGATGACTCGGGTCACGAAGATCGCCGTGAACATCGAGGCGAGGATGCCGACGATCAGCATGACCGCGAACCCGCGCACCGGGCCCGAGCCGTAGTTGAGCAGCACGAAGCCGGCGATAAGCGTGGTGAGGTTCGAGTCGAAGATCGTCCAGAACGCCCGCCCGTAGCCGGCCTCCAGCGCCGCCCGCGGCGTCTTGCCAAGGCGCAGCTCCTCGCGGATGCGCTCGTTGATGAGCACGTTGGCGTCGACCGCCATGCCCAGGGAGAGCACGAAGCCGGCGATGCCGGGCAGGGTCAGCGTCGCGTTGAAGGTCGCCATCGCCGCGAGGATGAGCAGCCCGTTGAGGACCAGGGCGACGTTGGCCACCAGGCCGCTGTACTTGTAGATGACCACCATGAAGATGAGCACCAGGACGATGCCGACGGCCACCGCGAGGCTGCCGTTGCGGATCAGCTCGGGCCCGAGGGTGGCGCCGACGGTGCGCTCTTCGCCGATGGTCACCGGCGCGGGCAGCGCGCCGGCCTTGAGCACCAGCGCCAGGTCGTTCGCCTCGTCGACGAGCTCCTGGTAGGGCTTGAGCGAGCCGAGGGTGATCTGGGCGCGGCCGCCGGCGATCTTCGACTGGATGACCGGCGCGGAGTTGACCGTCTGGTCGAGCACGATGGCCATGCGGCGGCGCACGTTCTCGCCGGTGACGCGCTCGAAGTCGCGCGCGCCCGAGGGGTCGAAGGTGAGCGAGACATACGGCCGGCCGCCGGCGCCGGGGCTCTGGTCCATCAGCGCGCGGGCGTCGACCACCGCGTCGCCGGTCAGCTCGACCTTGCTCTTGAGCAGGTAGGTCCGGTAGCCCTCGCACGCGTTTCTCTTGAGCTTGGAGGGGATGCACTCCAGGCCCATCTCGCGCTCCTCGGGCATCGCGACGCCGCCGATCTTGACGAGGTGCTCGAGCGCCTGGCGCCCGTTGTCGCCGGTGGCGGTCAGGTAGGCGGGGCTGAGCACCGTGCCGCCCGGGCCTTCGGCGCGCTCGAAGTCGAGCGAGACCTTGGCGCCGCGCACCACCAGGTACTCGTGCGTGCGCCGCCCCTCGGTCTCGGTCTGGACGGTGATGCCCTCGGGCAGCTCCTTCTTGACCTTCTCGTAGAGCTCCTGGAAGTAGGTGCCCTCGTCGTCAACGATCTTGAACTCGAGCTGGGCGGTCTTGCCGAGCAGCTCCTTGGCGCGCGCCGGGTCCTTGAAGCCGGGCAGCTGCACGAGGATGGCGTCGTCGCCGCGCCGCTGGATCACCGGCTCGGTGACGCCCCAGCGGTCCACGCGGTTGGCGATGACCTTGAGCGCCTGCGCGACCGCCTCGCTCTTGAGGTTGCCGACGACGTCGTTCTGGTAGGCGACCGCGAAGGTGCCGTCGCCCGAGCCGACCTGGTGCATGTCGCCAAAGTCGCTGAGCACGAGCTTGCGCAGCTTGTCGAGGTCCTCGGGGCTGGCCGCGCTGAGCACGACCTTCATGCCCTCGGCCTTGGCGCGAGGCTCCTTGACGCCCTTCTCGCGGGCGTACTCGACGATCTCGTCGCCGCGGCGCGACACCTTGGCCTTGAGCGCGGTGTCGGTGTCAACGCCGAGCACGAGGTGGATGCCGCCCTGCAGGTCGAGGCCCAGGTTGACCCGGGTCTTGGCCCCGGGCGCCCAGCTCGGCAGCACAGCCTCGAGCTTCTCGGGCTGGTTGCGTTCGTCAGGAGGAAGCTTGAAATAATAGAAGGTAGGAACGAGCAGCCACCCTGCGACGAGCAGCACCGCCGTGATGAGGCCAACCTTCCAGTAGAAGACGCGATCCATCGAACTCCCCTTGCGAGCCGCCGCCGTCCCGCTGACCGTGCGGGGGCCCGCTCCGAAGGCCCCCTCGGGCCGCCGGAACGAGCATAGATGCCACTCCCCCAAACGCTTGGGCGGGCTTTCTACTTCTCCTTGTCCTTTTCTTTGTTGGACTTCGCCTCGTCCTGCCTGGGCTCGGCCTCTTCCAAGAGGCCCTCGGGCGCCTTGCTGGCGATCGAGCTGGGGAGCACGCGCACGCGCACATCGCGCGCGAGCTCCAGGACGATGAACTTCTGGGCGACCGAATGAATCCTGCCGACCATGCCGCCGGTGGTGACCACCGCGTCGCCCTTCTTGAGCCCCGCGAGCATGGCGCGGTGCTCCTTGGCCTGCTTGCTCTGCGGGCGCCACAGGAGGAAGTAGAAGATGACGACCATCATCAGGATGAGCCAGATCGGCGAGGCGAAGATCCCGCCGGCCTGACCACCCTCGGCCGCCTGGGCGAACAGCCCTCTGAGCGCCTGGTGCGCGAGCGAACCGGAATCGGCCGTCGCGAGCACGCTGGTGAAGAACTCCACTTGCTCCTCCTGGTCCGGGGGCCCTCGCCCGCTGGCTCGGCGCCGCCGCTCAAAAATCTTTACCGTGCGCTAGGAAACAAAGCAGCCCGCCGCCGGCATTCGGGCCGTGCAACGGGCTCCGCGGGTTCCTGGCCGGTGAAGGGCGCCCCTTCTAGCAGATGCCAACCCCCGGGGGCAATCGAAAAAACCGAAAGGCTTTCCGCGAGGTAGGCGACTTGAGGGGCATCGGGAAGGGCGCTCTGGGGTGCCGGGCACCCGGCGCCGAGGCGGCCGCGGCCCGGCGCTCGAGTGTCGTCTGGCCTACTTCGCTCGCGTAATTGGAGGGCGTCGAGAAGCCGACAGGCCGGCGAAGGCGGGCCTTCGGGCGCGCCCGCCGCGCCGGCGCGAAGGCCCGAGCGATCGCGGCAGGTTTGACCGGGGAGGGCGCGGCTCGCACAATCGCCGCGCGAACAGCCCACACAGCGTACGGAGGCGAGATGAGAGCAGTGGCTATCCGCGGCCACGGTGGTCCCGAGCGGCTCGAGGTGCTCGAGCTGCCGGCCCCAGAGCCGAAGGCGGGCGAGGTGAGGGTGCGCGTCAAGGCCTGCGCGCTCAACCGCCTCGACGTCTGGGTCCGCGAGGGCTGGCCGGGGCTGAGGCTGAGCTTTCCGCACGTGCTCGGCAGCGACGTCGCCGGCACGGTCGACGCGCTCGGCCCGGGCGTGAGCGACCTTGAGCCGGGCGCCGCGGTGCTCGTCGCCCCGGGCCTCTCCTGCGGGGCCTGTCAGGACTGCCTGTCGGGGCGCGACAACCATTGCCGGCAGTACCACCTGCTCGGCGAGCAGGTGCCCGGCGGCTACGCGGAGATGGTCTGCGTGCCGCGCCAGAACCTGGTGCCCATGCCCGCCCAGCTCACGTTCGAGCAGGCGGCGTGTCTGCCGCTCGTCTTCCAGACCGCGTGGGAGATGCTCGTGCGCCGCGCGGCGCTCAAGGCCGGGGAGACGGTGCTCGTCCACGCGGCCGGCGGCGGGGTCGGCAGCGCCGCGGTGCAGATCGCGCGGCTGCTCGGCGCGCGGGTGATCGCCACCGTCGGCAGCGCCGCCAAGGCCGACAAGGCGCTCGCCCTGGGCGCCGACGAGGTCATCAACTACGAGAAGCAGGACTTCCTCGCCGAGGTGCGGCGGCTGACTGGCCGCCGAGGCGTGGAGGTCGCCGTCGAGCACACCGGGGCGCGGACCTTCGAGCGCAGCGTGGCTTCGCTCTCGGTGGGCGGGCGGCTGGTCACCTGCGGGGCGACGACCGGCGCCGAGGCGCGGCTCGACATTCGGGTGCTCTTCTGGCGGCGCATCTCGCTGCTCGGCTCGACGACCGGCAGCAAGGGCGACCTGTTCGAGATCGCGCGGCTGGTGGGCGAGGGCAAGCTCAAGCCGGTGCTCGAGCGGACGCTGCCGCTCGAGGAGGCCGCGCGCGGGCACGCGCTGCTCGTCGATCGCGCCCACTTCGGCAAGGTGGTCTTGGTGCCGTAGCGCGCGGGGCGCGGCCGGGCGGCTGCGCCCTCGAGGCGGCAAGAAAAAAAAAGAAGCGGGGCCGGTCGCCTGACCGGCCCCGCGGGTGCTGCTGACTTCAGCTTCCGGCTACTCGGCTACCACGTTGATCGTGGTTTGGACCGGCGGGTCGATGGGGTTGCCCGCGGTGTCGACGAGCCGCGCGGTGATGGTGTGGGTACCGGCGCCGAGCGAGAAGGTGGCGCTGGCCAGGCGGTCCGCGCCGATCGCGCCGGTCTTCTTCTCCGCGTCCGCCTGGAACTGGACCGAGCCCTTGCTCGAGTCATGGCCGGTCACCAGGACCTTGAAGGTGACCTCGCCGGTCGCCACGGAGCAGCCGCCGTAGCAGTCGGCCGGCTCGACGAAGGTGACGTCGGTCATCAGCTCGTAGATCGAGAACGCGGTCGTGTTCTCGGCGATCTGGTTCGCGTTGACGTCGTCGAACTCGAACAGCCCGTCCATGTCGACGCCGTCCTTGAGCGCGATCGCCTGGGCGATGAAGGGGGAGCGCCAGCTGCCCGTGGCGCGCGGGGCGCCGCTGGCAATCGTGCGGTCCTCGAAGCCCTCGGGCGGCAAGGGCACCGAGAAGTTGGCCTCCTTGAAGTAGACCATCCAGCGGTTCATGTTCGGGCCGAGGAAGACGATGCGGTTGATCGACGCTCCCGACACGAGCTTGGCACCGGTGAACTCGCCGGTGCGGTAGTTGTAGTCGCCGCCGTCGCCGAAGCCGAGGAAGGCGGCGTTGCCGTAGCTGACCGTGCTGGTGTGCGGCATCGACTCCTGGAACTTCACCAGGCCGGTGGTGGCGAGCGCGCCGTCGGCGAGCGTCCCACTGGTGGACAGCGCGAGGGTGATGGCCACGTACTCCGAGCCCTCGATGCCGCTGTGGCTGGGGGCCATGCGCAGGGTGAGCTTGCCGTCGTTGTGGTAGCTCACCTCGTCGTTCGCGCCGACGTCGATGCCGATGACCTTGCCGTCGGGGGTGGTGAACTCGTCGTTGGTGTCGGTGCCGGCGGTCAGGCCGAGCGGAACCAGCCCGCGGCCGAGCACCTGGGCGCCCGAGAGGACGATCGCGCCGTCGAGCCCGCTCGGAAGCAGGGGGACCTCGACTGTCTGGCGCAGCGACAGCTCGACGGTGGGCTCGAAGTCCTGCGTGGTGAAGGTGGAGAAGTCGGGAGCGCCGGACTTGAGCGTGAAGGAGACGTCGCGGGCGAGGGCGCTCTTGAAGGAGCTGAGGTGGGGCATCATCGCGGCGAGAGCCTTGCCGATGTTGACGCCATTGCCGGCCATGTAGTCGTTGACGATGGGCAGCACCGCGGCGACGGGGATAGTGCCCATCAGGCCCCAGGCCGCCACCGTGCCGCAGGAGCCGGAGAGGACCTGGTCCTCGTTGTCGCAGACGCCCGGGGCGCTGAAGGCGCGGAACTCGGTCTTGTTGCCGATGACCACGCCCGAGGGCAGCGGCACGTTGGGCAGCTCGAGGCTGCCGAGCTGGAGGGTGGTCTCCTCGAGCTCGCCGATGAGCAGGTCGACCTCGAGGTCGGTGAAGCTGCCGGCGATCGAGGCGCCGGCGATGCCCGCGGAGATGGCGGCGGTCGGCAGGTTCTTGAAGTTGCCCTTGAAGCCGCCGCTCTTGATGGTGGCGTTGCGGCGGATGGGCACGAGCAGGTCGGTCTTGGAGACGCCGGCCAGGGTCACGTACTGGAAGTCATGGTGGAAGACGCTGACGACGGGCTTGGCCGGCAGGTCAGTCGTGGTGACGTAGCTGCCGGGGACGTTCGCCTCGGCCTCGAGGGTGATGCGGCTTGCGCCGCCGTCGATCACCACGGTCGCGTCGGCCACCGGGCGGCCGGTCATCTCGTCGATGACGAACACCCGAGCCTTGTTGGTGCCCATGTCGCCGACGACCACGACCTTGGCCTTGCAGGAGGCCCCGCTGGCCTCGGCCTTGATCGCCTCGGTCGCTTCGCCGCCGGTCGGGTCCTTGCCCTTGAAGGTGCCGCCGTCGACCTGCTCGACGGCCGAGTTGAGGGCGGTCCAGGTGAAGGCGTTCGCGCCGAGGGAGACGGGCTTCTTGTTCTTGTAAGCGACCGCGCGGAAGGTGACCGGCTGCCCGGCGCGCATCACCGCGTAGTCGGGGAAGATCGCGCAGGCGTCGGCGCTGGTGTCCGGCTCGACGCACTGGCCGGCCTTGCACACGAGCGTGCCGCACTCGCTGTCGGCCGTGCAGGCGGTCGGCTTGCAGGAGCGCGTCTCGTCGCAGGCGCAGCCGAGCGGGCCGCTGCAGCCGGGCCAGGCCTCGCCGTCGTACTCGGGGTGGCTCGAGCAGTCGGCCTTGGTCGTGCACGCCGCCTTGCAGGCGCCATCGACGCACATGTAGTGGCGCGGATCGCCGCAGTCCGAGTCGAGATCGCAGGGCTCCTCCTCGGGGATGCACTCCGGATCGGTGGCCGGATCACACTCGGTGTTGCCCGCGTCGGTCTGCTGCTGTGGATCCTTGTTGTCGGGCGGGTCGTCGCCGCAGGCCCCCAGCGCCACGCTCAGCAATACCGCCAATGCTGCAAACGCGTATGGTTTCGCGAACTTCATCCTGGTTCCTCCTGGATTCGATTTTCCGGCCATCTGCCAGTGCGGCCCAGCAGGGAACCACGCGCCAAACTCGTCTGTCAAGCTGGCGACCGGAGGCGCAGCGCGCCCCGGAAACGCTGTCCGGTCAACAGTGCGCTATCCTTGACACCTTTCGCGCCGCCGGGGCAGTTTGAGCTCTCTAGGGAGGCGGGCTGCCAAGCGAGCTCTAAGAGGAGGAGATGGCAATGGCACAGACAGTCAGCGGCGCGCCGGTGAAGAAGACCGACAAGATCTGGTTCGACGGCGGCTTCGTGCCCTGGGACGAGGCGAAGGTCCACGTCCTGTGTTCGGGCCTGCACTACGGCTTCGGGGTCTACGAGGGGATCCGCGCCTACCAGTGCGCGGACGGCCGTTCGGCCGTTTTCCGCCTCGCCGATCATCTGCGGCGGTTCGCCGACTCGACGCGGATCCTCATGCTGGATCTGCCCTACTCGCGCGAGCAGCTCTTCGAGTGTTGCCTCGAGATCCTGAAGGTCAATCGGATGAAGTCCGCCTATCTGCGCCCGCTCGCCTTCATGGGCGAAGGCGGGATGGGGCTCGACGCGATCAATCCGGTGCGCGTGGCGATCATCGCCTGGGAGTGGGGCAGCTACCTGGGCGAGGAGGGGCTGCGGCGGGGCATCCGCGCCAAGGTGAGCTCGTTTACCCGTATGCACGTCAACGCGAGCCTCATGCGCGGCAAGATCACCGGCCAATACGTCAACTCGGCGCTCGCCAAGCGTGAGGCCAAGCTGGCCGGCTACGACGAGGCGATCCTCCTCGACTCGAACGGCTGGGTCGCCGAGGCGAGCGCGGAGAACATCTTCATCGTGCGCGACTCGGTGGTCTACACCCCGCCGCTCTCCTCGCCTGTGCTCGAGGGGATTACCCGCCACAGCGTGTTGCGCATCCTGCGCGATGCGGGTAAGGAGGTGCGCGAGGTTCCGTTCACCCGCGATACGATGTACCTCGCCGACGAGATCTTCCTGTGCGGCACCGCGGCCGAGATTACGCCGGTGCGCGAGGTTGACGACCGGAAGATCGGCGACGGGACGGTCGGCCCGGTTACCCGCATGGTGCAGGAGACCTACCTCCGGGCGACCCGCGGCGAGGAACCGAAGTACAAGGAATGGCTTACCTACTTCTGATGATGGAGCTCGTTCGGCCGCAACGGGCGGCCGGAGGATTTTGGCGTGCGCGATAACCCCTTCAACCTCGAGAACCCCAAGATTCTGGACATCGCGCCTCCCGAGCCCAGGTCAATCGAGGAGAGCGGGCTGCGACTGGCGCTGCTGGCCGAAATCGCGATCAAGTTCCTCTACTACCGGGGCATGGGCACCGGCGTGGAGATCGCCTCCGAGCTGCGGCTGCCCTGGACCGGCGTGGTCGAGAACGTCATCGACTTCCTGGCCAGCGAGAAGCTGTGCGACATGCGCGGCGGCAAGGGCTACGGGCGTGCGACGGTCGACTTCATCCTCACCGAGAAGGGCCGCGAGTACGCCCGCGACGCCATCGAGCGCTCGACCTACATCGGCCCGGCCCCGGTGCCCATCGAGCAGTACAACGCGCTCATCACCAGCCAGACCGCCGAAAACCCGGTCATCTCCAAGGAGGACCTGGAGATCGCCCTGTCGCACCTGGTCGTCGACCAATCGATCGTCGACAAGCTCGGCCCGGCGGTGAACTCCTCGCGCTCGCTGTTCCTCTACGGGCCCCCGGGCAACGGCAAGACCTCGCTCGCCGAGGCCATCTCCTCGATGCTCGGCGGCGAGGCCTATATCCCGCACTGTCTGGAGATCGACGGGCAGGTGATCAAGGTCTTCGACTCCTTGAACCACTCGCCCATCCCCCTCGACTACGGCAACGGGCCGGGCAAGCGGCGCGGGGCCTTCGAGATGGACCAGCGCTGGCAGCTCTGCCGCCGCCCCTCGGTCATCGTCGGCGGCGAGCTGACGCTCGAGACGCTCGATCTCGTCTACTCCGAGACCGCGCGCTTCTACGAGGCGCCGTTCCAGATCAAGGCGAACGGCGGGATGCTGCTCATCGACGACTTCGGCCGCCAGAAGGTCCACCCGACCGACCTGCTCAACCGCTGGATCGTGCCTCTGGAGAAGCGGGTCGACTTCCTCACGCTGCACACGGGCAAGAAGTTCGAGATCCCCTTCGACCAGCTCGTGGTCTTCTCGACCAACCTCGACCCGAAGGAGCTGGTGGACGAGGCCTTCCTGCGCCGCATCAAGTACAAGATCGAGGTCGGCAACCCGACCGAGCCCCAGTACCGCGAGATCTTCAAGCGGCTGTGCGATGCCTCGGGCATCCCCTACGTCGACCAGGCGGTCACCTACCTGCTCGAGAAGTATTACAAGCCCCGCGCGATGTCGCTGCGCGCCTGCCACCCGCGCGACATCGTCGGGCTCGTCAAGGACGCGGCGCGTTATCGGCAGACCCCGCCGGCGCTGAGCAAGGAGCTCATCGATCAGGCCTGCAAGGTCTTCTTCGTCGACCTCTAGCCCCTGCAGGCGCCCGCCCTTGCGCTCCGGAGCCGGCCGCTCACCGCCCGCGGCGGCCGGACGGTAAGGAAGTTGACACCGTGTGCGATAAACGCTTAGAGTTCCAAGGTATTAGGTCCTGATCGGTTGGTTCTCGCAGCAGGCCTGCCGCAAGCGACTGGCGCACCTCGACAGGAGCAGTTCTCGCCATGAAGACCCGCTACCTGGGCGTCGATGAGCGCACCGAAGCGCTCAAGGACCGGTTGAGGTCCGGTTCGGTCGAAGCGCTCGAGTTCCAGTCCAAGTTCGAGTTGTCGCTCATCTATCACGAGAACGCGCTCGAAGGGATTGTCTTCACCAGCGCCGAGCTACTGGGGGCGCTCGACCCGCGCGCGAAGGCGAGCGACGCGTCGCAGATGCCGGTTTTCACCGAGATCCGCAACCACAAGGCCGCGCTCGACTTCGTGCGCGCCGAGGCGCAGAGCAAGAAGTCGAAGATCTCGGTGACGCTGATGAAGAAGATCTACGAGATCCTCGGCGCCGGCATCGAAGGGCGCGAGAAGGCGGTCTACCGCAAGGACGTGCCGCTGCATCGCTCCTACTTCCACGAGATCGCCCCGCCCGCGAAGATCCCCGGCCTGCTCGAGAAGCTGGTCGACGCGACGACGACCGCCGAGTACCGGGAGAACCACGCGCTCAACCAGGCGGCCATGGTGCAGTGGCAATTCATGCAGGCCTTCCCGTTCAACGAGAGCTCGGGCAAGGTGGCGCGCCTGCTGTCGAACTTCGTCCTCCTCAAGCGCGGCTACCAGCCGGTCATCATCCACGCGGCCGACCGCCAGCGTTACTACGACGCGCTGCGGCTGCCGGTCTCCTCGCTGGGCCACCTGCTGCTCGAGGCGATGGAGAACTCGCTGGACAACGCCTTCAAGTTCTTCAAGGCCCACGAGCCGGTCGTGCGCCTGTCTCAGGCTTCGGGCGAGTAGCGGGGCGCATTTGGGGCTTGCCATCCAGCGCCCGCCTGCGCTTCCCTCACGCGCGCCACCCGAGAGCCGAGAGGCGAACGCATGATCCTGGGCGCCCACGAGTCGATCGCCGGAGGCCTTGCCAAGGCCTTCGAGCGCGCGGTCGAAGACACCGCGTCGAGCATCCAGCTCTTCACCAAGAACGCGCGCGGCTGGAAGGCCAAGCCGCTCGACCCGGGCGAGGCCGCGGCCTTCCGTGAGGCGGCCGCGCGCACTGGGATCCCGGTCGTCGCGCACGCGACCTACCTCATCAACCTGGGCGCCGAAGAGCCGGAGCTGCGCGAGAAGTCGGTCGCCGGGCTCGCCGACGAGTTGGCCCGCTGCGAGACGCTCGGCATCCGGTGGCTCGTCCTGCACCCGGGCGGCAACGCCGATCTCGACCGCGGGATCGAGCTCATCGCCGATGGGCTCGACGAGGCGATCGGGCGGTCGGGCGCGCGCACGGCCGGCGTGCTCCTCGAGACCACCGCGGGGCAGGGGGCGAGCATCGGCTGGCAGTTCGAGCACCTGGCCCGAATCCTCGAGCGGTCGAAGGCTTCGAAGCGCATCGCGGTCTGCCTCGACACCTGCCACCTCTTCGCGGCCGGCTACGAGCTGGCCAGCCCCGAGGGCTACGCGAAGACGATGCGCTCGCTCGACGGGACCCTTGGGATCGAGCTGGTCGAGGCCGTCCATCTCAACGACTGCAAGAAGCCGCTCGGCAGCCGGGTCGACAGGCACGAGGAGATAGGCGAAGGCCTCATCGGCTTGCAGGGCTTCGCGCCCATCCTCACCGACCCGCGCCTGGAGAAGGCGCTGGGCATCCTCGAGACGCCCGAGCCGAAGAAGTACCGCGAGAACCTCGAGAAGCTGCGCTCCTTGCTCTCGCCTCGCCCGTCGCGGCCCCGCAAGCCAGCCAAGCGCCGAGCGGGCAAGTGACCAGCAGACCTGCTTCGCGCCGATTGTTCTTTCTCTGTCAGTGTCCCCACTCTTGGGGCAGGAGGATCTGATCGGGGAAGCGCGGCTGTCGGCTCCCCGAGCAGCTGGCCGTCAGGATGCCGGAGAGAGATGCTCGCTCGGCGAGCAACGGCGCCTCGCCGGGCGTCAAGCAGGCAGGCGTCGGGCAAGCGCGTTTCCATCGGGAGGAGCGGAGGGGCCGAGCTGGCCCGGCCGCCCTTCAGCCGCAGCGGCCCACGGGGTTCGTCTCGCACCTGCCCACCACCGAGAAGGTGTGGCGCCTGCTGAAGCTTGCCCAGGGGCGCAAGCGCGCGCTGATCCTGACGCACGACAACCCGGATCCCGACTCGCTCGCATCCGCGGTGGCGCTCGCCTATTTGCTCGAGGCGCGCGCGGGCGTGCCCGCGAGGATCACCTATGGCGGAATCGTCGGGCGCGCGGAGAACAAGGCGATGCTGCGCGTGCTGCGCGTGCCGGTGACGCCGCTGTCGCGCATCGACTTCGACGACTACGACCTCTTCGCGCTGGTGGACACGCAGCCCTCGGTCGGCAACCACAGCCTGCCGCCGGGCTACGGCCCGGACATCGTGATCGACCACCACCCGCCGCGCGAGGCGAGCGCGCGGGTTCCTTTCGCCGACGTCGGTCGCTCGTACGGCGCCACCTGCAGCATCCTCGTGGACTACCTGCGCACGGCGCGGCTCGAGCCGACGCCCGAGGTGGCGACCGCGCTGTTTTACGGGATCAAGTCCGACACCCGCGACCTGGGGCGCCAGACCTTCCAGATCGACATCGACAGCTACCTCTACCTCTTCCCGAGGGCCGACAAGGCCGCGCTCGCCGAGATAGAGCACCCGGCGCTGCCCGCGCGCTACTTCCGCCTCTACGAGCAGGCCTACAAGCGCGCCCGCGTGCACCAGATCGCCGTCGAGGTGGACCTGGGGGAGATCTACTCGCCGGATATGGTCGCCGAGATCGCCGAGAGGCTCGTCTCGCTCGAAGGGATGAAGTGGTCGCTCGCTTACGGCAGCTACGAGGGCCAGCTCTTCCTGTCGGTGCGAACGAACGACCGGCGGATGAACGCGGGCCGGCTCGTGCGCGAGATCTGCGAAGACTATGGCGGCTCGGCTGGCGGTCACGGCTCGATGGCCGGAGCGCGGCTGCCGTTCGAAGGCCCCCGGGTCCAAAAGGAGCGGCTGAAGAGGGAGCTGATCTTGCGGTTCCTTCGGGAGATCGGCGTCACCGACCTGGAGGGCAAGCCGTTGCTCTCGCTCGACCGGCAGCTTCACTGAGCGAGAGGTCGGTCACATCGCGGGAGGATGCGCCGCCCCGCGCGGTTGCCGCGATCTGTTCGCGAAGCGGTCTGTCGCGCGGTGGCGACAGGGCGCCCGGCCGAAACGCCTCGGGCCCGGAGGGCAGGAGAGCGGCTCGGCAGCTCCGGCCTCAGCGAGCCTCCCACGGCGCGGACAGCGCGGTGACGAAGTCGCGCCCGTCCCACTCGAAGCATTGCAGCCCGGTGGCCCGCCCCTCGTTCACGCCGACGACGAGGTAGGCGACTCCCGGCCAAAGAGGCTCGTGGCCCGGGCCGAGGGCCGATTCCTTGTCGGCTGCAGAGAGAGTGAGCGAGCCGCAGGGATGCGAGTGGTAGATGGCGATGAGCCTTTCGCCGCCTCGCTCGGCGCGCCGGAGCTCGGCGAGCAGCTCGACAGGATCCATCTCGTAGCCGTTCAGGGCTCGCCCGGCGGCGAGCGCGTTGCGCACCGGCGCGATTCGGAGCCCGGCCTTCGACTTGCCGAAGACGAGCCCGCAGGCCTCCGACGGCCAGGCCCTCTCGCAGTGCTCGATGGCCGGCTGCAGCCAGTGGCCGCGCTCAAGCCGCGCGCAGCCTCGCTCATCGGGCAGCGGCAGCGCCGACTCGCCTCCGGCGATGGCGGGCAGGAGGGTGATCGGGGCGTCCTCGCCGACCGGCGCGTCGAGGCCGCCGAGCGTACGAGCGTCCTGCTCGCCGATGAGCACCGAGATGTACCGGCGCAGCGCGTGCGACTCGTCGAAGAGCTGCTCGGCGAGGCCGGGATACTGGCGCTCGAGGTCGAGGAGCACTGCTCGCAGCGTAGCGCCCGCGGCCTCGACCTCCCGACGGCCATCACAGAAGCGCTCCAACGCAGGCGGCAGGTGGACTTTCGGCACGTCGAACCTCGGTCGCGTATCCTAAGCCATCTACTCGTTGCCTCTGAGCTTGCCGGCGTGTCCAAGGAGCAGTCGATGACCCGTTCGTTCGTCCTCTGTCTTGCCCTCTTGGCTTCGGTCGCTTGTCGGGAGGCTAGACAAGGTCAGCCCGCGCCCGGCGAGCCGCAGCCGCCGTCCGCGCCGGCGGAGGCGCAGCCGGCCGCACGGCCGGACGCTTCGAGCGGAGACGGGTCCGCTTCGCCTGGAGCAGCGCAGGAAGCTGCGCCCCTCGAGGCTTGCGTTGACCGTTGGCTGAAGGAACGCAACCTCAACCAGTACGGCGATCCCGAGGGCACGATGTACGCGGGCGGTACTCCGCTCTTCGACGAAGCGACGGGCGAGCGCACCGACCGCCTCGAGCACGTCTTCTCCAAGCACCCGCAGGCGCGCGAGCACTGCCTCGCCCAGATCGCCGATGCGGGCCATCAAACCGAGTAGCCGCCTACGCGCGGGCCCTGGCGCCGAAGCCTTGAAGCCGGAGGAGCGGCCCGGTGCGGTTCGCGGAAGATGGCGCCGGTTTTCCTAGAAGTCTCAGCCTGATGCTAGAATCCGCGCCGTGAATCGCGAAGACAGCGCGGCCCAGCCCCTGCCGGAGGTCGGCTTCGTCGACCGGCGCTTTTCAGCGCATGCCGCGCTCGCGGCGCGCGGCTTGGACGCAGGCGGCGAGGACCCGGACGTCGCATGGGCGCACGACAAGTTCGTCACCCGCGCCCGGACGCTCTTCTACACGCGCCTCGCGTTCCTCACGATCGGCCTCGGCCTGCTCGCCGTGCCCACCTGGAGCGAAGCCTTCGGGATCGGCGGGCACATGGGCTTCGTCGTCTACTTCGCGATGCTCGGCTACAGCATCGCGAACTTCATGGTCGTCGAGCACCCGGTGGTCGGGCGGGGCGCGACCTTCGTCACGCTGTGCCTGGACCTGCTCGTCCTCGTCTACCTGATCGAGGTCTCGGGCGGCTTGAAGAGCCCGCTGCTGGCGACGCAGCTCATGTTCACGACGCTCTTCGTGATCCTCTTCCCCAAGCCGCTCGCCATCTTGCCTCCGCTGCTGACCCTGCCCATCGTCGCCAAGCTCGATCAGACGCTGGGAACTCGGCAGCTCGGCTTCCTCGACCTGCTCATCCTCGTCTGGTACTCGGCGCTCAACTTCATCATCGTCTACGTGATGGTCTATCTGAACGAGCGCGAGGAGGCCGCCCACCGCGACGTGGTCGCGCTCGAGCGCGACCTGCAGAACCTCGCGGTCATCGAGGAGCGCAACCGCCTCTCGCGCGAGATCCACGACGGCTTGGGCGCTTCGCTCTCCTCCTTGATCATCCAGGCCGAGTTCCTCGAGGGCATGGCCAAGGAGGAGGAGCTCAAGCGCGAGATTCACGAGCTCAAGGCCTGCGCCGAGGAGTCGATCGACGAGCTGCGCCGCTCGCTGCGGATGATGCGGGCCGACTTCGAGCTGGTCCCGGCTATCGAGGACTACTGCCGCACCTTCGGCGAGCGCAGCAAGATGGCTCTCGAGTTCGAGAAGAGCGGCCTGCCGCGCCCGATGAAGAGCGACGCTCAGCTCACTATCTTCCGCGTGCTGCAGGAGGCGCTCAACAACGCCCGCAAGCACGCCCAGGCGAAGACGATCACCGTGCGGCTGAGCTTCGACGACAGCCAGATGCGGCTCACCATCGCGGACGACGGCGTCGGCTTCGACACCGGCCCGACCAAGCGCGGGCACTACGGACTCATCAACATGCGCGAGCGCGCCTCCAAGGTGCGCGGCGACGTCGAGATAGACAGCGCGCCGGGACACGGGACGCGCATCACCCTCACCATTCCGGTCGCCGGCCACGAGGCCAGAGGCCTGGCGTGATGAGCGCAGGAGCGACGATGGAAGCGACGGCCAACTCGAACATCCGGGTCCTCGTGGTCGAGGACCAGCCGAAGATCCTCAAGAACCAGCTCAAGCTGCTCGACGCGGCCCCGGAGATCGAGATCGTGGGCACGGCGATGAGCGGCGAGGCTGCGCTCGACGAGCTGCCGCACTGCAACCCCGACGTGATCCTGCTCGACCTGGGCCTGCCGCGCATGAGCGGCATCGACGTCACCCGCGAGGTCAAGGCGCGCTGGCCGAAGGTGGAGATTCTCATCTTCACCATCTTCGACGAGGAGAACAAGGTCCTCGAGGCCATCAAGGCCGGCGCCTCCGGCTACCTGCTCAAGGGCGCGACCGCCGACAAGATCGTCGAGGCTATCCGCGACGTGCGCGCCGGCGGGACGGTGATCCAGCCCAACCTCGCCCGCAACCTGCTCAAGCACTTCCGCGCGACGCCCGAGGCCTCGGCCCAGCCGCCTGCGCCCGAGCCGGCGCCGCGGCCGCTGTCGGAGCGCGAGAAGGAGATCCTCCAGCTCATCGCCAAGGGCATCTCCAACAACGAGGCGGCGCAGATCCTCAACGTCTCGAAGGCCACTATCCGCACGCACCTCGAGCACATTTATCAGAAGCTCGAGGTGACGAATCGCGTCGAGGCGGTGACGGAGGGGATCCGCAAGGGGATCATTGATGTCTGAGAGTTGTTAGTTGTTGGTGATGAGCTTTTGAGTTTGTGAGTTATGAGCCTTCCGCTCGTGTGGCCTTCAGCAGAGCGGCCCTTGTAGCCCTCTTGCACTGGAGGGCTCCTCAGGTTTCGGGCGCTCTCTCCTGAGCGCCGAAGCGCCGGTCCCCGGCGAGAGCGTGAGGGTAGGCGATTTCGCTGCAACTGCGACGGCGCGCCCCTCTGGCTGGCGCGGCGTCGAAGCGGCGTTGCCGCGGCTCGCGCGGGCTGGAGCGCCTCGCGCAAAGGCGCCCCAACGCGGAACGCATCAGTCAGGGCGCGGGCCGAGGCGAACGAGTGACCAGTGGCGGTCGTCGCAGCGCACTCGGCGACCTTCTGACGCGTGGCCGCGGACTACTTGCACGCCTTGCGCTCGGCCTCGGGGTTGGGCTCTAGCCCGGCCTTGCGCCTGGCCTCGAGCAGCTTCTCGACCTGCTCGGGGGCGAGCTCGCGCACAGGGCCCATCTGCCGCGCCAAGGTCACGATCTTCGCGTAGTGCTCGACCAGCTCCATGCGCAGGTAGGCCATGCTCAGGTTGTCGCCTACCGTCAGCGCGCCGTTGCCCGCGAGCAGCATCGCGTTGTGCTTGCGGGCAAGCTCGGCGACGCGCTCACGGCCCTCGGGGGTCTTGGGCATCGACAGCGGCGCGGTCGGGATGCCGGCGCCGAGCGAGACGACCACCTCGGGCATCGCCGCGAGCATCAGCGAGGATCCCGACAGGCCCATCGCCGTCGCGTACGGCGGGTGAGCGTGGGCGATCGCCTCCACGCCGGGCCTGGCGTTGTAGACCGCGATGTGCAGCTCGAGCTCGGAGAACGGCTTGCGCCGCCCCTCGAGCACCTTGCCCGACATGTCGACGACCAGCAGTGCTGCGTCGTCGATGTCGGCCTTGGAGTACGAGGTGGCGGTGATCAGCAGCCGCTCACCCTGCAGGCGGACCGAGAGGTTGCCGTCGTGGTTGGCCACCCAGCCCATCTGATGCAGCTTGCGCGAGTAGAGGACCATCTGCGAGCGCAAGCGCGGGGTGAGGATCTGCGGCATCGCGAATCCGGCCTCCTTCAGACCGTGGCGGGCGGCACGTCGAGCTGGTCGACGATGCCTACGATGAGGCTGCGAATCGGCAGGTCGGCCATCTTGGGCACGCCGAAGAGCTGGCGCACGCCGTTGCCCTCGCTCATCACGAGCACCGTGTCGCCTTCACCGGCCTGCACCTTATCGACCGCGATGAAGCTCTTGCCGGTGTCGGCGCCCTGTTCGTTGACAGGCTGCACGATCATCAGTTTGAGGCCCTTGTAGCACTCGTGCTTGACCGTCGAGGTGATGCTGCCCAGCACGCGACACAGCCTCATGACGCCCTCCGCAACCGGTTGGCGTCGACGCTGTCGACAATGCCGACGATCGCCGAGTCAACCGGAACGAACGAGGGCTGCAGCGCCAGCGCTGCCTCGCGGCTGCCGACCAGGAAGACGAGATCGTTCGGCCCGGCCTGCGCGGTGTCGACCGCCACCTCGTAGGAGCCAGTGGGATTGCCGTCGTGATCGACCGGCTGGACGACGAGAAGCTTGCGCCCCTCGAGGCCCTCGTACTTGACCGTCGCGACGACGGTGCCGATGACGCGCCCTAGGTACACGTGCGACCCCTTGGAAAAGTGGGGAGTTTATAGCAGGGCAGCGGGTTGGTTGGTAGCGGACATCGCTTTCCAGTCGAACATCCGTCGCGGTCTCGGAACGCGGCAGGCAGAACGGAGCGCCGGCCTTCGTGCCGGCGCGGTGACGGGAACGCGGTGGGGCAGAACGGAGCACCGGCCTTCGTGCCGGCGCGGTCACGGGAACGCGGCAGGCAGAACGGCGCACTGGCCTTCGTACCGGCGCCATCACGGGAACGCGGTAGGCAGAACGGAGCGCCGGCCTTCGTGCCGGCGCGGTCACGGGAACGCGGTGGTTCAGAACGGAGCGCCGGCCATCGTGCCGGCGCGGTCACGGGAACGCG
>JBMNNX010000035.1:0-34190 GCA_050942745.1 Myxococcales bacterium | reverse complement strand
ACTGACGCCAGCGTTTGCGCGCGCGCCGCCACGAAGCGCTGGAGGGCGGAGCTCCAGCTCCGCCATCGGAGGCGGCTTCCACGGGCGCGATGCACCCGCGGCGATCCCAATCGACGCCGCGCTGGACGGCGGAGCTCCAGCTCCGCCATCGGAGGTGGCTTCCACGGGCGCGATGCACCCGCGGTGATCCCAATCGACGCCGCGCTGGACGGCGGAGCTCCAGCTCCGCCATCGGAGGCGGCTTCCACGGGCGCGAATCGACGCCTTCCCTAGATCGCGAAGGTCCGCTCGAGTTGCCGAATCGTCAGCGTCCCGGTGGCCGCCTCGATCTCGACGGTGCGCCCGACGTTCCCGCCCACCTCCTCGGCGACGACCGGGATGCCGTGTCGAGCCAGCTCGCCGCGGGCGGCCGCCACGTTGCGCTCGCCAATGGCCGACGGGGCCGAGGGCGGCTCGGCCCGAAACATGGCCGCGCCGTCGTGCGCTCGCGCCGGGCGCCGGCCGCCTCCATGTCTACGAGCAAGCGCTCGAGGGCGGCATCGACGTACTTGGTCGGCCTGTCGCCCGCCATCCCGCGCCGGGGAAGCATCGCGTGCGCGAGGCCGGCGACCTGGGCGCAAGGATCGTGCAGGGCGACGACGACGCACGAGCCGACGCCGCGGGCGACGAGCCGCTCGCTCGCGCGCGCCACGGCTATCTCGCCCATCGCGACGTGCCTGCTGTTTTCGCCCCCCGGCTCCATGCCTACAGCCCGATGGCTTTGAGTAGCGCCGGCAGCGAGAGCACGTCGGGGAGGATGAGGAAGTGGCCGAGGAGCGCCGAGCTCCCGCCGACGGTGAAGCGGGTCTCGAGGACCACCGCCCGGTCGGCGCTGGCGCTCATCGGACAGACGACCTCGCCGACGACCGCGCCCGCCATGTCCTGCGCCAGGCGCGGAATCGAGGGCATGAGCCGCAGGCCGAAAGCGGTGGCGATGGCCGACAGGCACGCCGAGCCGAGGATGTTGCCGACCTCGCACAGCGCCGACCGCGCCTCGCTGCCCAGGGCGCTCGCGCTCTCGCCCGAGCCGAGCAGGATCCCCGCGAGTCGGCCGGCAGCCTGCACCGGCATCAGGAAGAGGAGGCCGCCCTGCAAGCCGCCGGTGATCTCGCTGGCGACCCCGACGACCGGCGCCTCGTGCCCGCCGACGAGGTCGGCGACCGCGCCGAACTCGATGACCGCGGCGCGCGGCACCTCGATGCCCACGCGCTGCCCGCCCATCAGCTTCGAGAGCGCTGTCGCCGCGTGGCCACAGCCGATGTTGGCCACCTCGCGCAGGGCGTCGAGCTGCCGCTCGTCGAGCTGGGGGCTTGCGGTCTCGCTCGCCATGGGAGCGCTCCTGAAAGGCTTCGTGCCTCGCTGAAACTGCTAAGGCTTGGTCGGTTTCACCTTCGTACACGATCGATGCGCCAGGGTGGAAGCGCGCCTGAAGATTGCGCCCGGCACGAGGCCGGGCGCATTGCCTGGCGCCCCTTGCCGACCCGGGCCTGCCTGGCCGGGCGCATTGCCATGCGCCCCTGCCTGGTTCCCGACTCTCACCCCATCAACCTCGGCACGTCGAGGATGAATATCGGCCGCCCGCTGCCGAGGATGGTCACGCCGGCCAGCCCCGGGACCAGATCGAGCGGACTCGCGAGCGGCTTGAGCACCGCCTCTTCCTGGCCGATGAGCTGGTCAGCCTCGAGGACGACGCGACCGGCGTCGGCGTCGAGGATGACGTGGGGGCGAGCTCCCCCCGCGGCCTTCCGCTCGATCCTGAGCAGGTCGCCGAGCGGGTGCACCGGCAGCAGCGCACCGTCGTGGGGAAGCATCGGGGTGCGGCGGCTGCGCTCGAGCGATTCGGGATCGGCCTCGACGACGGCCCTGACCTTGGCGATGGGCAACCCGAAGACCTCGCGCCCGACGCCGACGAGCAGGACGTTGACCACCGCCACCGTCAGCGGCAGCCGCAGGGTGAAGCGCGTGCCGCGGCCGGGGGTCGAGTCGATGTCCAGGGTGCCGCCGACGTTCTCGACCGCGCGCTTGACCGCGTCCATGCCGACGCCCCGGCCGCTTACGTCGGTCACCTCGCTCGCGGTAGACAGGCCGGGCGCGCAGCAGAGCATCCAGGCCTCGCGATCGCTCATCGCCGCGGCCGCCTCGGCGGTGATGAGGCCGCGCTCGAGGGCCACCGCCTTCAGGCGCGCGGCGTCCATCCCGCGCCCGTCGTCCTCTATCTCCACGAGCACCCGGTCGCGGTCGCGCCGCGCGGCGACGACCAAGCGCCCGCGGGCTCCCTTGCCGAGCCGCACCCGCTCCTCGGGCGCCTCGAGGCCGTGGTCGATGCAGTTGCGCAGGATGTGCAGCAGCGGGTCGGCGAGCTCGTCGAGGATGGCGCGGTCGAGCTCGATCTCGGCGCCGGTGACCAGCAGGTCCACCTCGCGCGAGCGCTTGCGCGCAATGTCCCGGGCCGCCCGCGGCAGCCGGTCGGTGATGAGCGAGAGCGGCGTCATGCGCGCGCTCATCACTTTGTTGTGCAGGTCCTTGACGATGGTGCGCAGCCGGTCGACGCCCTCGAGCAGCGCAGGCTGGTAGGCCTCGGGGACGCCCTTGCTCACCTCGCGCAGCCGCGCGGTCGACAGCAGCAGCTCGCCGACCGCGTCGAGGTAGTAGTCGAGCAGCTCGGTCTTGACCCGGACCGTGCGCGTCGGCTCGGCGCCCACCGCCCGCGCGGCCTCCGCGGGCGCCTCGGGCGGCTTGGGCGGCGCGGCCTTCGCTTCGATGCGGGCGACCTCTATCGACTCGAGGTCGGCGACGACCGACAGCGCCTTCTTTATGGCCTCGGGGTCCGAGGTCTCGACCTGCATCGTGACCAGGCCCTCGGGGATACGGCCGGCCTTCAGGTCTTCGAGCGAAGGGGTCAGGTCGAAGATGTTGCCGAGGGCGCTCAGCTTCTTCTGGACGAGGAAGGCGCGCACCCCCGGCACCTGGCAGCTCCCCGCGATGCGCACGCGCACCGAGAAGCGCGGCGGCAGCTCGGGTCCGGTGGGCGGCGCCGGGGGGCTCGGCTCGGCGGGCTTCTGCGCGCTCGCCGAGAGGGTCGTCTTGACGACACGCGTCGGCGCGGGGGCCGAGCCGGTCAGAGCGATGAGCCGCTCGCTGATGCGCTCGATGAGCGCGGAGGCGCTCGGGGCGGCCTCGCCGGCGCCCGCCGAGCGAACCATCGCCTGCAAGTGATCCGTGGAGGCGAAGAGCAGGTCGGCGATCTCGGCCGACATCGCCTCGGGCTTCTTGCGCACCTGGTCAACGAGGTCTTCGACCCGGTGGGCGAGCGTGGCGATCTGCTCGAAGCCCATCGAGGCGGCCATGCCCTTGACCGAGTGGGCGTGGCGAAACATCGAGTCGACGACCTCGCGGTTGCCCTCGCGCTCGAGGCGAACGAGGTCCTGCGAGAGCTGCTGGAGGTGCTCGCTCGCCTCGGACGTGAACAGCCCGAGGTACTTCGACATGTCGATGGTCATGGCCTAGCCCGAAGGCTGGGCGACTTCACTCGCCGAGGACCTTCTTGACGACCCCGAGGACGTCCTCCGCCTTGAAGGGCTTGACGATGAAGTCGCTGGCGCCCGCCTCGATGGCCTCCATCACCAGGGACTCCTGACCGAGGGCGCTGCACATGATGATGACCGCGCTGCTGTCCGCCTTGACGATCTCCCGAGTGGCCTCGATGCCGCTCTTGAACGGCATCACGATGTCCATGGTGGTCAGGTCCGGCTTGAGCTCCTTGTACTTCTCGACCGCCTCGAGACCGTTGGCCGCCTCGCCGACCACCTCGAAACCGCCGGACGCGAAGATGTCCTTGATCATGTTTCGCATGAAGATCGCGTCATCGACGATGAGTACCCGCTTGGCCATTTGGCTCGCCTCCAGCTCAAGGCGTCTTTCGGCTACGCCGTGAGGAGCGCAAAGCTACCATGGGGTTTGCTGCCCCTTCAAGCTTGCGACCTTATTGGCAAACTGCCCTACCGGCGAGCCGCCGTCCGCGTTTTCGTTGCGCTTTTTCGTGGACGAATCCATAACGCCTCGCCTGTTAGAGGTGCCGACATGAAGCGAATGGACGCCGCCACGATAGCGAAGGCCTTCTTCCTCATCGCCCTAGGGGTGGGGATCGATCAGTGGACGAAGGTCTGGGCGCAGGCCCGCCTGCCCGGCTCGCCGCTCGAGGTCATCCCCAAGGCCCTCTCGTTCGTATACGCCGAGAACCGCAACATGGCCTTCGGGCTGGGCGGCTTCCTGCCGCCGAGCGCCAAGCTGGCGATCCTGCTCGCGCTCACCGGCGCGCTGACGCTCCTGTTGCTGGTGCTCATGGTGCGCAGCCCCGACTTCGCCAGCCGCCTGGGCTACGGGGTGACGGCCGCGGGGGCGCTCGGCAACATCGTCGACCGGGTGCGGCTCGGCTACGTCGTCGACTTCATCTACTGGCACGGCGGCTTCACCTGGCCGAACTTCAACGTCGCCGACATCCTCGTCTGCACCGGGGTGGGCATCCTGCTCGTGTTCGGAAACCGCGCGAAGGCGGCGGACGCGAAGGTGGCGCCGGCTCGATAGCGCGTTCTCGCGCCAGAAGGCGCGAGGTCGCGGGGGCGCCGGCCTCCGTCGGATCTCCGGGGCGCCGAGCCGGCTAGCGGGCCTTGAAGAGGGCGACGATCTGGCGGTCGAGCCCCTCGGGCTCGAGGACAGTCACCGCGCCGCCGGCTTGCGGCCGCCCGACGCCGCGCACCGCGGGGAAGACCTCCCCGGGCGCCGCGGCGATGTCGCCGATGGTGTGGACCCCCTCCACCTCTCCGACGAGCAGCCCGAGGTCGCGCCGGCCTCGGTCGAGGATGACGACCTTGCCCGGGGGCGCGGCCTCGCCGACCGGTGGCGCCGGCTCGATGCCCATCAGCGCGCCGAGCGAGGCCACGGTGACCACCCTGCCGCGCAGGTTCATGATCCCGAGCACCGGCTCGGGCGCACAGGGCACGCGGGACATGGGGGCGGGCTCGACCACCTCGCGCACCGAGGCGAGCGGGAGCCCGTATCGCTCGCTCCCGATTCTGAAGACGACGTGGCGCATGCGCGAAATCCCTGGGCTTCGATGGCTGCTGGTCTGCGGTCGCTTCGCCGGTTGGATCTAGAACTCGAACCCGAGCTCGATGTCGCCCGCGTACCCGGTGACGTTGCGGTACTGCAAGGTGCCGAGCGGCGTAGTGGCGCTCTTGTAGGCGTCGAGCTCGAAGCTCTTGAAGGCGCGCGCGTTGACGAAAAGGATGGGCAGCACCTTCAGGCGAACGCCGGCGAAGGCGACCGCGTGCTCGTCGAGGTCGAAGATGGTCGACATCTCGGTGAAGCCACGCTTGTAGAGCGTGCCGAAGAACTTGAGGAACGAGAGCGCCGGGACCTCGAGGTGGGCGATGAAGTTCTTCTCCGGCAGCTCCGACTGGCCCTCGAGCGCGAGCGTAAGACCGATGGCCTCGCGCACGCCGTAGGACGCCTCGAAGTAGTAGCCCGAGCGCTTGGGCGGCCGGCCGGCGCCGACCGTGGCCTGCAGCTTGGTGAGGGGGACCCGGCCATCACCCGGCTTGACGCCTCCGGTCCCGCCGTCGAGGAACTTGTCGACCTCGTAAAAGGTGTCGAAGTAGCCCGGCCGATACCCTTCGCCGAGGCTGCGGTACTCGGCGACGAGGCGGAAGGCGTGCGTGGTGACCACGCCCAGGTTGAAGCGGCCGAGCACGCCAATGGTCAGCCCGCCCCCGCCTTCGCCCTCGTCTCCGCGGTACATCAGCTTCGAGTAGTCGATGTAGGGCTTGATGTCGGCGAAGCTCGTCTTCACCAGCTTGAGCTCGAGGTCGATGCCCGCGAGCGCCACCGCGCTGCGGTTGGCCGCCAGCCGGTTGTCGTCGTCCACCTTGGTCACGTTGGCGGGGGCACAGGCCCCGGGCACCGGGCAGGGCGGCTCGGGCATCATCTGCAGCGAGGTCGGCGCGTCCCGGTCTACGACCGCGCTCACCCCGATCGACACGTTGCGCGCGAACCACGAGTCGAGCCCGACGATCGACAGCGGCTTGATGAAGGCGAGGCCGCCGATGAGGTTCCAGCGCGCGATGTCGTTCGTCATCAGCTCGACGCCGATGTAGTCGTTGTGCGCGTCGAGCTGAGCGCCGACGCG
Organism: Myxococcales bacterium; assembly: GCA_050942745.1. Taxonomy (GTDB): domain Bacteria; phylum Myxococcota; class Myxococcia; order Myxococcales; family UBA5297; genus UBA10939. The sequence continues at coordinate 27,967 of JBMNNX010000035.1, read as the reverse complement.
GGTGAGGTTGACGTCGATGTTCGAGGCGTATCGGCGCATGATCGCGCCGTGGCCGATGGTCGATGAGTGGCGCTGGCCGATGTCGAGGTAGAGCGGGTCCTCTTTGCGGCCGTAGGTGAGGTAGGTGAGGATTTGGGCGAAGTCGGCGACCTCGTCCCAATCCTCCTTGCGCAGCGAGCCGGCGTTGCTCACGCCGATGACGTGGTTTTCGCCCGGGGCCGGATCCTTGGGATACCCGGAGTTGAACACCTCGAAGTTGAGCGGCACGCCCAGGCCCAGCGAGAAGTCACCGATCGCCAGGCCGACCTGCGGGCGCACCAGCACGTAGTGCGCCTTGCCGATTCGGTTGTAGCCGCCGGCGACGAAGACGTGGTTGCTCCGCGACTCCATCCGCGTCATGCCCACCGACGACAGCTCGCCCTTCACGAAGTCGTCGTCGTCATCGTCTTCGTCCTTCTTCCCGGCCTTCTCGCCCTCGGCAGCGCCCTCCACCGGCGCGGCCGCCTGGGCCGGACCTGCGGAGGCGCGCTCGGCTTCGTCGCCTCCAGCCGGGCCGAGGTCTTCGACGGGTGCGCCAGCCGCCGCTTCGGCAGAGGCCTCTTGTCCGGGAGCTGCCGCAGCAGGTGCCTCGCTCGAAGGAGGCGGAACCTTCACCGTGATCGTCCGCGTCGCGGGCTCGGGCTCGGCGGCGGCCGGCTGCGCGCCGTCCGCCTCGCGCGGCTGCACGTACGGAAGCTTCGAAGTCGGTGGCGCCACCGGTTCGCCATCGGGGCCGAGCTCGCGCGCCTCCACGAAGGGAAGATTGAGCAGGGCCGGATCCACCGGCGCCGGGGCCGGGGGCGCCGCTGCGGGCGCGACAGGGGCGGGCGCGACGGGCGCCGAAGGAGCAATGGACGGCGGCGGCGGGGCTACCGGAGTGGCTTCGACGGGCCGAGGCTGGACCTCTTGAACCGCGGCAGACGGCGCGCTCTTGTCATCGGCCTCGACCGCGCGCGGCGCGACGAAAGGCATGGCCGCAGGCGAATCGTGCGGCGCGGCCACGGGCAGCGGAGGCGGCGGCGGTGGCACCTGTGCGAAGACGACCGCGGGAAGCACCGCCGTGAGCGCGCCCAGCAAAGCTCTCATCTCCATCCTCCTCGACGATTTGACCCCAGCGGTTCAATAACCGCGCGGCCTCAACGCACGCCATCGCCGCCGCGCCAAGCCTTCCCAATCACCCGTGGCTGGCCCAATCGCGCGAGCGGCGCTCGCCATTGCCCGTGCCAGCCGGCACCTCGACTCTCGCCACTCAACCCTCGACTCTCGACTCTCGACTCTCGACTGTCGCCGCTCAAGGTCTTGCCCGCCGGATGGCACTCCCGCATGATCCGCGCGTGCCACGCCCTATTCTTCTCGCCGGAACCGAGTTCGTCACGCCCGAGCTGCCTGACGGCGTCACGCTGATCCACCCACCGCAGGCTCAACCCTGCCTTCGCTCCGTGCGCGCGGCGGTGAGGCGCGCTCTTGCCGAGCCCTTGGTCGGCAAGCCTCTGGCCGAGCGGGTGAGCGAGCGGGACAGGGTCCTGATCGTCTTCGACAGCCCCGACTTCCCAGTACCTCCGCTGCGCGAGGATCCGCGCGGTCCGGCGATTGCGGAGATTGTCCAGACCCTGCGAGACCGCGGCCTCCCTGCCGAGCGGGTCCGGTTGCTGTGCGCCAGCGGCGTGGGCCGCATCTATCGGCCGGGCGAGATTGCGACCGTCCTCGGTCAGGAACCCCTCGGCACCTACGGGCTCTCGTGCCACGACGCCGAAGACCTCGACGGCTTTGCCGACATCGGCTCGACCCGCGAAGGCGAGCCGATCGAGCTGAACGCCGCGCTCACCGGCGCCGACCTGGTCATCTCCGTCGCCCTGGTACAGACGCCGCTCAACGGCGGCTACTCGCCGCTCGTCTCCGGGCTCGCCTCGGCGCGGACCGCGCGCGCGGTCTGGAGCGCGAAGAACCTCTGCGAGGGCCCCAACGCCCTCGATCCGCGCTCGGGCCTGCACAAGGCGATGCAGCGGATAGGCAGGCTGCTCGAGAAGAAGCTCGAGATCTTCCATGTCGAGATCGCCCTCGACACGCGGCTCTGGAGCGCGCCCATCGCGCGCCAGGCGAAGGCCGACGGCGCGCTCCCGCGGCCGCTGCAGGCCTGGTCCCGCATCCCCGAGCCTCTCCGCGCCCGAGCCTCCCGGCTCTTTCGCGCCGAGTACCAGCCCGTCGCCGTCTTCGCGGGGCAGGTCGAGAAGGTTCACGCCCGAGTTCTCGAAACTCTCAATGAGCGCTGCTACGTGCCGGTCGAGAAGCAGGCCGACATCGTGGTGCTCGGGCTCGCCTCGGTGACCCCGCACGCGACGCGATCGCTGGGCAACCCGGTGCTCGCCGCCACGTCGGCGTTCGGCTTTCACCTCGCGTGGCACAAGGGAGGGCCGCTCTTCAAGAAGGAGGGCGCGGTCGTCCTGCTCGCCCCGCTGGTCGAGCGGTTCGACAAGCCCCGGCACCTGCCCTACCAGCGCTTCTACAACGAGGTGCTCTCCGCGACCCGCGAGCCCCGGGAGATGGCCGAGCGCTTCGAGGCGCTCTACTCCGGCCGCCCCGAGTTCGTCAGCGCCTATCGACGCCGCAACGCCTACCACGGCCTGCACCCGTTCTTCTCCTGGTACCTGGGCTGGAGCACCCTGGCGCGCTGCAAGAAGGTCTTCGCGGTCGGCGCCGAGAAGCGCCCGGCCGAGCGGCTCGGATTCGTTCCGGTCGCTACCGTCGAAGAGGCGCTGCAGGCGGCGCGCGAGGCCGTCGGGAAGGCGAAGCCCACCGTCGCCGTGCCCGCGATGCCGCCCGCCTTCGGCGTCAATCTGAGGTAGAGAGGCGCTCGACAGGACGGCTGGCTGCCCACGGCGGGCCGCGGCGGTCTTGCGCGAGGTCAGCCATGACGGACACGCACGAAGCGCTCGAAGTCGCCACCCTCCTCGACGCCGCCGTCGAGGTCGCCCGCCTCGGTGGGGCCGTGCTGTGCGAGCGGTTCAAGAGGACGCGCTCCATCGAGCTCAAGGGCGGCATCGACCTGGTCACCGACGCGGACCGCGCCTCTGAGGCCGAGATCGTGGCGTATCTGAAGCGGCGCTTCCCGCTGCACGCCATCCTCGCCGAGGAGGGCAGCAACGTCGAAGGCAGCGCCGAATACAGATGGATCATCGATCCGCTCGACGGCACCACGAACTACGCGCACGGCGTGCCGCACTTCGCCGTGTCGATAGCCGTCGAAGACGCGAGAGGGCTGGCCGCCGCGGCTGTCTACGACCCGATGCGCGACGAGCTGTTCGACGCCGGCCGCGGCGCCGGCGCCCGGCTCAACGGCGAGAAGCTCCAGGTCACCTCCGAGAGCCGGCTCGCCTGCGCCTTGCTCGGGACGGGCTTCCCCTACAGCGTCTGGGAGAAGCCAGAGCTGCCGTTGAGGCTCTTCGACGCCTTCGTGCGTCGCTCCCGCGGCGTCCGCCGCATCGGCAGCGCCGCGCTCGACCTGTGCTACGTCGCCGCCGGCCGCTACGACGGCTTCTTTGAGGTGCGGCTCAAGCCCTGGGATATCGCCGCCGGCACGCTGCTCGTGAGGGAGGCCGGCGGCACTGTCACCGATCTCGACGGCGGCCCAGTAGACCTGGCGGCGGGCAACGTCATCGCCACCAACGGGCACCTGCATCAAGCCGTCGTCGAGACCGTGCGCGCGGTCCGCGCCGAGCTCGCCGCCACCGAGCCCGCGTAGACGACCTGAACAGAGAAGACCCGATGAAACCTCGTGTCGCCCTCTGCCTCGTAGGCCTGGCGCTGTCTGCCTGTTCGAATCGAGCGCTCGACGTCTCGTGTGACGAGCTTCGGAACGAACCGTCGATGGTTCGCGAGGTGCGCGTCGAGCCGGGAGACGAGTTCGAAGTCGCGCTCTGCTCGAACCCCTCGACCGGCTACCGGTGGGAGGAGCCAAGAGTCGAGGACCCCGCGCGAATCGCCTTCCTCGAGCGGAAGTATTTGGGCGCCCTCTCCTCGCTGGACGGAGCCGCGGGCACCGAGGTCTTCGCGTTCGAAGCGCTCGCAAAGGGCCGCAGCGCCATCTCCTTCTCCTACAGCCAGCCGTGGGAAGGCGGCGACAAGGGGACCTGGCTGACGGTGACGGTCGTCGTGGAGTAGCCGGGCCGGCCAACCGGCCTACTTGCCGCCCGTCGCCGCCTTCGCTCCCCCTCCGTCGATCGCCTTGAACCCGAGCACCTTGATTTGGAGCTGGCCGATGAGGCCCGCGGTGTCGCTCTGGCCTTCGGTGCCGAAGGCGATGTGGGTCGGGTCCGCGACCGGCTGGTTGAAGGTCGGGTCGATGGCGGCCCACTCGCCGACCCAGACCTCGGCCCACTCGTGCCAATAGAGCGCCGGCACGCCGTCGCCCGCATCCATGTAGACGAGGCCGTCGACGCGGCGCGCGGGGATGCCGGCGGCCCGCGCGAGCGCGGTGAAGAGCAGCGCGTGCTCGGTGCAGTCGCCCTTCTTCGCCGCGAGGACGTCGGTCGCCCGGTCGCTCGAGGTGCCGTAGCTCTTGGTCAGGTAGCCGTTGACGAACAGGTTGATCCGCTTCGCCGCTTCCCAGGCGTCCTTCTCGCCGCCGACGACCTTCTTCGCGAGCTCGACGATGGCCGGAGCCTCGGACTCGACCGAGAGCGTCGATCGCAGCGCTTCGCGCACCTCTTCATCGTCCGACTTCACCGGCAGCTTCGCCGACGCGGTCGGCGCCTTGGAGGTGATGGTCAGGACCACCGCGCCGTCGGCCGACTGCGTGAACTTCTGGCGGTAGCTCTCGCGGCGCATCTCCTTGGCCAAGCCGCGGATGGCGAAGCTGACCTCGGCCGGACCGAAGCGCACCGACTTGGGAATCGGCTTGTCGAGCACGACGCGCGTCAGGTTGAAGAGGTCGACCTTGTCGAGCTGCTTGGCGAGCTGCTCGTCCTCGGCCTTGCCGACCATCACCTCGCCGAACCTGAGCTCGAGGATCCTGCCGTCCTCCTTGGACACGGTGGTCAACACCGCGAGGTTGCTGCGCTCCTCGGTCGTGCGGGTGCGCACCACCGGGACGGCGACGCCGGCGACGATCATCGCCCCCTCGGAGTCGAGCTCGGTGACCATCGTCTTGTCTTCGAGCGTCTGGTCGAGGTCGATGGTGAGCCCGGAGATCTTCTCGCGCGTGTGCGCGACCAGGCGCGGCGCGTCCGAGTGCTCGACCACTTCCCCGGTCGGCGGCAGGCTGCGCGTCTCGTCCGGCAGCCCCGGGCGCTTGCGCACCAGCGAGATGCCCTCGGGCATGCAGCGGCCGATGAGCGTCTCCTCACCGCCGTCGCCACGGCGCTCCTCACGGAAGGCGAGCAGGCGCCCGCCGTCCTTGTATTCGTAGATGCGCTGCTCGCCGACCTCGCGCATCGTCTCGACCCCGGCGACCGACGCCTTGAGCGTCACGCGGCTCTCCTCGATGACCACCTTCTGGCCCTCGAGCTCGCCTTCGCGGATGTCGAAGAAGGCGTAGCCCGCTTTCTTGCCGAGCACGTAGAGGCCGAACCACTCGCCGCCCTTGGGCCGCTCGAGCTGCATGACGCGCGGCACGGCCGACGCCTCGGGCGCCTTCGACTCCGCCGCCTCGGGAGCCTTCCCGGGCTGCGGCTTGGCGCTGGCCGCGGCGCAGCTCCCCAAGGCGAAGAGGGCGAGCAACAGGCTGATGGCGCGCTTCATGAGGTGCTCCTTCTGCTGGCGGCGGTAGGTTGTGCGGACGGGGAAACAGAGGCCGCAGCTTCCTTCTTCACTGCTCCGGCCGGATTGCCCGCTGCAAAGGCGGCCATCCTACCTTCGCCGCCCGCCCGTGCGCCCGGCTTTCAGTCAGGGCGCGAAGCCCGACGAGCCCGAGCGGCCGGCGCCCGCCAGCTCGAGCGCGGCGCGCGGCGAGCGCAGCTCCACCTTCGACCAGGACGGCGGCGCCTCGGCCCTGATGACCATGACCGAGCCGGCGATCCACCGCTCGGCCTTCGGCTGGTAGTCGAGCGGCTTGCCGTCCACCAGCAGCTCGATGCCGGAGGCTGGACCGTCGGCGAGCACGTAGACGTCGAAGTAGGTGCGCTCCGGCAGGTTGCCCGCGCAGACGAAGTCGAGGCTTCGTCCGCAGCCGGCCACGTCGAGCCCGAGCACCCTGCCCGCGCCTGGCAGCGGCCGATCGACGCGGTGCTCGACGCGCTCGAGGATCCGCGCGACGACGCGCTGCGGAGCGATCGGCTCGTCCGGCCGCATGATTCCGCAGACGAGCGAGCGCTCGGGCCAGACGACGGCGGGAGGCCGCTCGTTGCAGGGCGCGAGCCTCGCGTTCGTCTCGGGGGCGAGGGCGCAGTCGTACCGGACGCGCTTCTTCTGGCAGTAGAGCCACGGCTCGGTCGCGCGGGCCTTGCGATGCGCGAAGTAGGCCGTCCGCGGATCGTGCCGATTGCCGAAATAGTGGATGGGCTCGTCCTCGGGCAGCACCTTGTCGAGCGCCGTTTCGAGCTCGACCTCGCCGAGCGCGGCTTCGAAGTGCCGGCGCGACTTGCCGTGCGCGAGCGCCCCGAAGACGAGGACGACGGCCGCGAGGACAGCGTAGGGCGCCGCCTGCCGCGCGCGGAGCGGGACGCGCCCGGACAGCCGCGAGAGCGCCCGTGCCCCGGCGCGCACCGCGCCGCAGTAGGCGAGGCCGAACCCCACCGCCATCATCGGCAGCAGCAGGAGCAAGTCGTAGTCGTGCTGCTTCGAGTGCCAGCCCAGCCGGACGAAAGAGCCCGCGGCACCGACGAGCCAGACGCCGAAGATCAGCCCGCGCCATCCAGCCATCGCCGCGAGCGGCAGGCCCGCAAGGCACGCAATCCAGAGCGGGCCAAGCGTTCCGAGCGCGCCCCACTCCCACAGTCGCGAGCGCCACTCGCTGTTCTTGAGCGTCGCCGTCAGCCAGTTGTCGTCCATCTCCTTGGGCAGCCAGACGACGTCGCAGTCGCTCGCCTTGAGCGCCGGGACCCACCGCACGTACCAGAGCCAGATGGGCACAGCGACGAGGACGAGCAGCAGCGCGCCGAACAGCCAGGGCCGCGGCGACTTGAATCCCGAGACGCCCTCGCGCGAGCGCGACCGGTCGAGCAGCACGAGCCCGGCGAGCGCGAGGTGAGGCAAGGCGATGAGCTTGGTCATGCAGCCGAGCGAGACGAGCGCCGCGCCGGCGAAGAAGCGAGCCGGCGACAGGGCCGCGGGCGCCGCCTCGCGCTCCCGAAGCGGACCGAGCCAGACGGCGATGCCCAGCAGCGCGAGGGCGTGTGCCTCCAGGTCCGGCATGAAGCTGATGCCGTAGAAGCGAAAGAGCGGCGAGGCGACGACGAAGCAACCGGCCGCGGCCGCGCCTGCCGAGCGCGCGGGCTCGGGGACGCGCCGCAGCAGGTACCTCGCGATCGCAAACAGCGAGAAGCCCCAGGCCGCGACCGACAGCAGGCCCATCACGCGGCCGGCGAGGTGGATGCCCGCTCCCGAGCCGAACCTGCCGAGCAGCCACGCGTAGAGCGGGAACTCCGAGCCCATGAAGACGTCGGGCTCGGCGCCGCAGTTCTCGGCGCGCGGCAGGTGGAAAGGCTGCCCTTCCGAATAGAGGCGCGCCATCGACGTGGCTATCGCCTGGCGCCAGCTATGCGTGCCGATGGGCGGGTCGAAGAGGTGCGGGAGGCTGAACCCGACAAAGAGCAGCACCGCGAACGTCAAGACGATCGCCGGGCCGCGGCGCGCGTGTGCTGTCGGCTCGTTCATTCGTCAGGACCCATGTGCGCGTGGTTCCGAGCCCTGCCCCTCCCGCTCGCCCTGAGCGTAGCTCCCGACGCGCATGCGCCGGGAGCGGAGTCGAAGGGCTCGTCAAGCTCGAGCACGCCCCTCGACTTCGCCTCCCGCGTCCCGCGGGAGGCTACGCTCCTAACTAACAGCTCCCCCTGTTAGTTCAAGGCCACAGCCGGCCAACGGGCCGGTCTCTCGCTCGGGGTGACCGGGGATCAGCGATTGCTCTGTAACACAGCGGCTCGACTCTCGACTCTCGACCCTCGACTGTCGCTACCGCTGCTTGAGGAACCGCGCGACGATCTTCCGCTCGCCGAGCCCGGGGAAGCGCACCCGGACGCTCGCGTTCGGGCCGCCGCCGCCCGCGCTGCCGATGACCAGGCCGTCGCCGAACTGCTCGTGCCACACGCGCGCGCCGACCGCCGGCACCGCCACCTCGGGCCTGCGCCGGACCAGCTCGCGCCGCTTCTCCGCCTGGCGCTCCATCTCGCGCCGGCGCTCCCACTCCGGGCGCTGATCGAACTCGTCGGTGACGACGAACCCGTCGTCGCCCAGGTCAACCTCGTCCTCGCGCTCGACGTACAGCTCGCCGGGCTCGCGCCTGTCCGGCTGCGCCGCGGCCGCCGGCGCGCCCAGGTCGAACAGCTCGTGCGGGATGTCGGCGAGGAAGCGCGAGGGGTCGTTGAACTGCAGGTTGCCGAAGAGCGCCCGCTGCTGCGCGAGCGTGAACCAGAGCCGCTTGCGCGCGCGGGTGATGCCGACGTAGCAGAGGCGCCGCTCCTCGGCGAGTTCCTCGGCGTCTCCGTGGCCGCCCTCGCCGCCCAGGGCGCGCGAGTGCGGGAAGACGCTCTCCTCCATGCCGGTCATGAAGACCGCGTCGAACTCGAGCCCCTTGGCCGCGTGCAGCGTCATCAGCGAGACGCGCCCGCCGTCGTCCTCGCTGTCGGCGTCGCCGACCAGGCTTATCTGCTCGAGGAAGGCCTCGAGCGGCGTCTGCGCGAGCTTGAGCGGACCCTCCTCGCTGCCCTCGGCGCCGACCAGCTCGCCGGCGGCGTGCAGCCGGTCGTACTCGGCGGCCGCGCCGACGAGCTCGCGCAGGTTCTCTATCCGCTCGTCGGCCTCCTTGGTCCTCTCCTCCTGCAGCGCGGCGATCAGGCCGCTGCGGGCGACTATCCGCTCGACGGCCGTCCCGGCGTCGCTCGCCGCGGCGGCCTCGGAGGCGAGCGCGTCGATGAGGTCGCGAAAGGCGCGCAGGCGCCGCTGCGCCCCGGCGTTGAGGCCCGGGACGTGGCCCGCGTGCGCGAGCGCTTCGTAGAGGCTCAGCTCCTCGGCCCGCGCGAACCCGCGCAGCCGCTCCATCGTGGTCGCCCCGATGCCGCGCGCCGGGGTGTTGATGACGCGCTCGAGGTCGGCGTCCGAGCGCGGGTTGATCGCCAGGCGCAGGTAGGCGGCCGCGTCCTTGATCTCGGCGCGATCGTAGAAGGCCCGCCCGCGCACCACGCGGTACGGCAGGCCCGACAGGCGCATCGCCTCCTCGACGACGCGCGACTGCGCGTTGATCCGGTAAAAGACCGCGATCTCCGAGTACGGCACGCCCTGCGCGGCCAGCTCGCGGGCCTGGGCGGCGACGAGCTGGGCCTCGGCGCGCTCGTCGGGGGCGAAGATGATGCGCAGCGGCTCGCCCTTGGGCCGGTCGGTCCACAGGCGCTTCTCCTTGCGCCGGGTGTTCTTGGAGATGACCGCGTAGGCCGCGTCGAGGATCCCCGCGTCGGAGCGGTAGTTGCGCTCGAGCTTGATCGTCTCGGCGCCGGGGAAGTCGCGCTCGAAGGAGAGGATGTTCGAGGGGTCCGCGCCTCGCCAGCGATAGATCGACTGGTCGTCGTCGCCGACGACGCACAGGTTGGCCCGGTCGCGGGGGCACAGCAGCTTGAGCAGCTGGTACTGGACCGGGTTGGTGTCCTGGAACTCGTCGACGAGCACGTGCTGGAAGCGGCGCCGGTAGCGCTCGAGGACGTCGGGGTGGCGCTTGAAGAGCACGACGAGCTCGAGCAGCAGGTCGCCGAAGTCGACCGCGTTGGCCGCCCGCAGCAGCCGCTGGTAGCGCGCGTAGACCCGCCGCACCGCCTGCCCGAGGCGATCGTGCGTGCCCACGGCGAGATCCTCGGGCAGCCAGGCGCGGTTCTTCGCGTCGTCGATGCGCTGGGCGATGGTCTTCGGCTTGATGTCGTCCGAGACGCCCTCGTCCTTCATCGCGCGCCGGATGAGCTGAAGCTGGTCGCTGTCGTCGTAGATGACGAACGAGCGCGTTAACCCAGCCCGCTCGGCCTCGCGCCGCAGGATGGTCGCGCCGGCCGCGTGGAAGGTCGAGACGTGGACCTCGGCGCCCGCCGGGCCGAGCAGCTTCTCGAGCCGCTCGCGCATCTCGCCGGCCGCCTTGTTGGTAAAGGTGACCGCCAGGACGTGCCAGGGGGCGACCCCGCGCCGCTCGACGAGCCAGGCGACCCGGTGGGTGATGACCCGGGTCTTGCCGCTGCCGGCCCCGGCGAGCACGAGCAGCGGCCCGTCGCCGTACTGCACGGCCTGGCGCTGCTGGTCGTTCAGGGGCGCGAGCAGCGGGTCGGTCTCCGCTCCGCTTTGTGCGTTGGGCTCCTCAGTCACGCGGGCAACATAGCCGAGCCCCTCGCGTCCCGAAAGCGCTTCGGCGCGTGCAACGCTGCTCGTCGGATGGGCTCGCGAACGGCTCATTCTCTCCCTGGGCTCGCGTTGACCCCCTTCTCAGCCGCGTGCTAGGCAAGGAGGCGTTTCTCGACGGGGGCTTCTTCGAGGAATCCATGGCCATGGGGAGCAATTCCAGCGATCGGCGCTCCTCGCCGCGCTATCCGATCGAGATCCCCATCGAGGTCACGGTCGGCAGCGAGATGCTCATCCACCTGACCTCCAACCTCTCGGGCCGCGGCGCCTTCTTCCAGCGCGCCATCCCGTACGCGGTCGGCACCCAGGCCTCGCTGCGCGTGCTGCTGCCGGGCGAGCGGGCCATCCGGTGCCAGGGCGAGATCGTGAACATCCCCGACAAGAAGGGCTTCGGGATGGGCATGCGCTTCCTGGATCTCGCCCCCGAGGACGAGCAGCGCATCGAGCAGTTCGCCGCCAGGTACCGCCGAGACGCAGACCAGCCGCTCGGCCCGTAGTTTTTCCGGGGAGGTAGACGTGCCCAGCTTCTCGTCACTCGGCCCGCGCCAGCTCAAGAAGATCGCCAGCCAGCGCTTCTCGCACCTCGTCGTCGCCGAAGTCGGGCGGGCGCGCGCGCGCATCGCCGAGCTGCAGCGCACCTATCCGTCGGCCCAGCCCAAGGAGCTCGCCCAGCGCCTGACCGACTCGAAGAAGGCCATCGCCAGCACCTCGGGCGCTGTCAGCGGGCTGTTCGGGCTCTTCGCGGTGCCGCTCGATCTCGTCCTCGTCGCCTACCTACAGCTCTCGCTCATCGTGGACATCGCGGTGCTGCACAAGGCGAACCTCAAGTCGGCCCGCGCGCAGCAGGAGCTGCTCGACGTGCTCGGCTACGCCAACGGCGCCGGCCCGCTGGTGCGCGCGAGCCCGCGGGTGTTCGGGCGGCTGGCCATGACCCTGCTGCAGCGCGGCGGCCTGCCGCGGCTCGGGCGCGCGGTGCCGGTGGTCGCCTCACCGCTGACCGCGTGGCTCAACAACCGAGCGCTCGCGCGGGCGGGCCGCGAGGCGATGCTCTTCTACGGCAAGCAGAACGGCGGCAAGGGCCGCGGCAAGTAGCGGGCGAAGCGGCGCCGAAGGTCGAAGCTTCGGCCCGCTCCGGCCTCTACACGGCGCGCCCCCGGGGCTCAGACGTGCGGCCGGCGCTCCGGCTAGTCGACCCGCTTCGCCTCGATCATCTCGACGAGCTTCGCCAGATCCTTGGAGTCACGCCCCTCGCGCTCGAGCAGCGCCTGCGCAGACTGGGCGGCCTTGAGGGCTTCTGCCCAGCGGTGCAGCTCGCAGCAGGCGCCTGCCCGCTCGATTTCGAGGTCGGCGCACTGGTCGCGGACGAACTTGTCACAGATGGAAAGCGCGGCCTCGGGCCGGTTGCGATCGCGCATGACGCCGGCGAACACCGCACCCGCCGCGGCGTACTTCGAGTCGATCTGCAACGCCCTGCGGGCGAGCTTCTCGGCTCGCGCATACTGCTTCTGGCGTCTGGCCTGGCCGGCCCGTTCGGTGAGCACCGCCTTGTCCGTGATCGAATCGTCTTCGGCGGCCAGTACGGGCTCAAGCAGCGCTTCGAGCAAGGGGCGCAACGCGGTGGGAGCGGACATGCCACTGGGGGTCGTGAACCCTGCCTGCGGGGTCCAGCGATACTCCGTACCGCGATGAACGATCTTTATGACTTGGGCCTTGTTCGGTTCGCTCACAGCTTCCTCTTCCAGTCAAGGCGGCTGCATAGCGGCTTTTCTTTTTTCTGTAAACCCGGGACCGAAAAAAAGGGCTCGGCTTCCCTAAGAGGTGCGTGGTGCTCCAACGATAGGGGCCTCGTCGCGGGAGCCGGCGCGGCGGGCTGGACGCGGCCCCAGGCGGCGAGCAGGCGCATCCTCGGCGCGGGTGACCGCGACGACGCTGGAGGATGAAGCTCCAGCTTCGGCTATGTCGATGGAGCTCCAGCTTCGCCTTCACGAAGTCGGGGACACGGCGACGCGGCTTCGGGACCGCTGGCCTTCGCGCCGGCCGCCGGGAGCTGCCGAAGTCGCCCGACTGCGCATTGCCATGCGCCCCTACCAGTGGCGCGCGCGGCGAGGCGTTGGCCTTGACGACGGGCGCACGCCATTTCAGATCCGGAACTGCCCGAGCCCCTCGCGCAGCGTGGCCGCGTGCTCTGTCAGCGCGTGCGCCGCTTCCGCCAGCTCGTCGGCCGCGCGGCTGTCCTCATCGGTCAAGGCGACCAGCTCGCTCAGCCTCTTGAGCGCGCGCGCCGTCCCCTCGCCGTGCAGGGCGATGGTGCGGTTTATCCGCGTGATCATCCGGTTGATCTCCTCGAGGCTCTCGACCTGCCGATGGCTGACCGAGCTCTGCTCCTCGAGCGCGCGCCCTATCCGCTCGGTCAGCGGCGTCAGGCTCTGCGCGAGCGCTTCGATGGACTGCCCGCCGCGCCCGAGCAGATCGGCCCCCATGAAGCCCTGGGCCAACTCGACGACCCGGCCGGCGAGCTGCTCGATCTGCGCGGAGGTCGCCGCGTGCGCCTCGACCGCCGGCGAGATCGCCGCGGCCACGTTGCGCGCCTGGCGCGCGCTCTCGGCGATGCGCCCGAGGGCGAGGCCGCCCTCGCGGGCCCGATCGACACCGACCGCCGCCAGCTCGTCGCTCTGCTCGATGAGCGCCCGCGTCAGGTCCACCTCGACGCCCACGCCGGCGATGTTGTCGGCGATGCGCTTGGTCGAGCTGCCAATCTGCGCGGAGAGCTCGCGGATCTGATCGGCGACGACCCCGAAGGCCTTGCCCTGCTCGCCGGCCTGCGCGGCGATGATGGCCGCGTTGAGCGACAGCAGGTTGGTGCGCCCGGCGACGTCGGCGATGAAGTCGATGACCGCGGTGATGTCGGCGCTGCGCTTGCCGAGCGCGACGACCCGCTGGCGCGCCTCGGCGACCACGCCGCGGATGGCCTCGACCCCGCGCACGCCCTCGTCCACCACCCGCGCGCCCTCCTCGGTCTCCTCGACCAGTAGATCGGCGACGCGCTGGATCTCGAGCGCCGTGTCGGTGAGCGCCTTCAGCGTCTGCCGCGACTGGCCGGCCGTCGCCAGGGTCGAGCGCGCCGCGTCGCCCAAGTTTCCTATCTCGCCGCGGGTCGCCTCGGCGGCGGCGATGAGGGCCTTGAGCTCGACGCGCGCGTCGCGCACCGCCCGCTCGAGCTCCTGGCCGTGGCGGCGCACCTCGTCGAGCGCCGCCGAGAACTCGGCGAGCGTCGCGCCCGTGCTCGCCACGTACTCCGACAGCCCGGAGACTTCGCGGCCGACCGAAGCGACCGAGCGGTCCATGTCGTCCATCTCGCCGGCGATCCTCCCGACACCTTCGCGCCGCGCCTCCATGCCGCGGCGCACGCGGGCGCCGGCTCCGGCGACCAGCGAGATTTGCTCGCTCAGCGCCTGGGCCGCGCGCGAGATGTTGCCCACCGTGCGCCTCAGCCCGCCGCTCATCGCCTGGAACGAGCGGGCGAGCGAGCCGATCTCGTCGGCGCTGAGCGCCGGGACCTCACGGGTCAGATCCCCGCGAGCGACCGCCTCGGCGCCCTCGGCGAGCCCGCGCACCGGGGCGGTTATCGCGCGCGAGGCGACGAGCGCGACGCTGACGGCGAGCACCAGGGCGATGAGCGTGAACAGCAGCATCTGGCCCGCAAACCCCGAGGAGGCCTGCTCGCGGTGCGCTCGAGCAACGAGGACGTAGAGGTTCGCTCCGCTTTGCAGCGGCGTGCGCAGCAGCGTGCCCTTGGGCCCGCGGCCCACCTTCATCCGCGTCGGGTCCTCGAGCTCCCAGGGCACGAGCACCCGTTCGCCCATCGCCAACGCGGCCGGCCCGCCGCACGCGATGGAGGCCGCCTGCACGACGGAGGTTGCGGGCGCGTCGAGATCGACCAGGCCCTGCAGCGCGCGGCTGCAGCCGTCCACCTCGGCCCGCTCGAGCGCGGTCTGGTGGTTGAGGTAGCCGCTGACCCCGACCATCGCGACGCCGACGAGGAGCACGGCGACGCTGGTGATGAGCACGCGCATGCGGATGGGCGCGCCGTGCGACGAAGAGGGGCCGGCCGGCAACCGCAGGCGCAGCGAGAAGAGGTCGCTCACCGCCTGGTAGTAGTAGAGCAGCGAAGAGATGAGCCCGGTGCACAGGCCGGCGACGAGGCCCGCGTTCACCGCGTCGTTCGCGAGACCAGCGCGGTCGAGGGTCGGGCGAACCGCCAGGCCGCCGAGCAGCCAGAAGAGCGCAATGAGGATGGCGCCGAGCAACGGGAGCGAGCCCGCCCGCGCGCCCGCGTTGAGGGCAAGGCGCTCGAGTGGCGCGCGGCCGGCCGCCATCTCGGCGAGCGCGTCGCGCAGCGGCCGGAGGTAGGCCCAGGTGAAGGCCATCACCACGGCGCCGCCCAGGCCGAGCGCCAAGCCGACGGTGCCGAGCACGCTAGAGCGGGCGTCGGGCGACAGCGGATAGATGAGCCACAGGTAGCCGACGAAGGCGAAGCCGACGAGGCTCAGGGCGACTGCGAGCCGCAGCAGCAGCCGCACGACGGGCCAGCTCGAGGTGACGGGGGCGTCGCTGTTCATGTCCGGGCGCCCGGCCGGCGCGCCGGTCACCTCCAGCACCCCGCCTGGCTTCCTCCTTTCGACTGGCAGCCGACAATTATAGGGGGTCGACAACCGCGGCGGCGAAGTTGGGACGGGAGGCGGGCGTGGGCTCGGAGGCGAGCGGCGGCCGTCTCGCTGGAGGGAAGTTTCGGAAGGTCGAGGCCGCACACGACGGGTCGGCGAGATCTGCGAACGATTGGACCTGAACCGAATCAACCGAAGCGCGTCCACCGACGCCCGGCTTTTCGAACGCGCATTCGACGGGCGACCAGCCTCTCAGGGGCAGAACGCGTCGCTCGGTTTGCAGAAGCAGTCGGATATCTCGGAGCACGCCTCGGTGTAGCCCAGGTCGGCGGCCAGTTGAGATCCAGCTCTCATATCTCGGAGCACGCCTCGGTGTAGCCCAGGTCGGCGGCCAGTTGAGATCCAGCTCTCGCCGATAGCCATCGCCAGGGCCGGCCCGACGGACGGCGAACGGCGTTTTCGGGTGAATAGGCGCGCCGGGGGAGTTCGAGTGAGCTTGTCGCTTCTTGCGAGGTTGTCGAAGGGTCGTCGCGGGTGCGGGCGCGAGCTGAGGGTTCATCCTGACAACCTGTTTGGTTCTTCGGACAGCCTCTGGGGTCCTCCGGACAACCTGTGAGGTTCTCCCGACAACCAACCTGTGAGGTTCTCCCACAACCTGCGACGTCCTCCCGACATTCTGTGAGGTGTAGCCACAAGGCGGGGTACGGCGGCACCTCGCGGCGAATCGATTTCGGGCGGCACTTCGTGCGCTGAATTTCCGCTGGCGTTTTCCGAATCGCGGTGCCATAACCTCGCCGATGGAGCCGAGGACGCGCCGCTTCACATCGGCATCCGCGAACAGTCTCATGCGTCAAGCTCGCGCATCTCACGCGTGTCTCCGACCGGCTGACTTCTCGCTGGCGTTTTTCGAAGCGCGGTGCCATAACCTCGCCGATGGAACGAAGAGGCACCGCTTCACATCGGCATCCGCCGCGATTTTCACGCAGCATCTCGCGCGACTCACGCGCGCCATTGCCGGCTGACTTTCCGCTGGCGTTTTCCGACAAGCTTTGCCATAACGTCGGCGATGGAAGCCGCGCAAACCACCGCTCCCCGCCAGCGACGATGTACACGCCCAGCGGCTTTCCGCTCGCGCGAGGCCGCCCCGCTCCTACCGCGCGATACCGAGGGAATCACTGCGCTGGCCTTCGAGAGGGGCTCGGAACGTTCGTACGAACCAGACTTCTTGCAGAACGGGGCGGTGCCGCTTGGAAAGCATCGGGAGCACGGCACCTCGAGCTCGCCTGGACGCAGATCGCGGTGTCCCTCAGGCCCGACGCAAGCGTCGATTCAACCGAGCCTAATCGGACGATCGCTGCCGGCCCTCTCCCCAAAATCCCCTCTTCCCGTGCAAGCGCGGGAGAGGGGACTTTCACCTGCTCGCGCGCGGCACATCGACGGCAACCTGCTGTTCGCTCGCCCCTTCGACACAGCCGACCGAGAGACACCTTCACCTGCTCGCGCGCGGCGCATCTACGGCACCCCGTCGTTCGTTCGCCCCTTCGACGCAGCCAGCGAACACCCAGGCGGGACTATCGCCGCCGCCGCGACGGCGGCGCTCTCGGCATCGACCGCTGACCTCCTGGTTTCCCCTCTCCTTCCGGCTCGCCCGCCACTTTGCGCTGGCGTTTTTCGCCGTCTCTTGCCATAAGGTCGTCGATGCAACCTGCCGCTCAGCTCCTGCGCTATCGCAACCGCGACATCCGCGAGGAGGATCTGCGCTTCCTCCGCTGCGAAGCGCAGCGCGCCGACAGCCGCATCGAGCTGCTGCGCAAGGTCTGCGACGCCTGGGGGTGGCGCCAGAAGAACGGCGAGCCGAGCCTGGTCGCCTGCCGCGACCTGCTGCTGCGGCTCGAGCAGCGCGGCCTCATCGAGCTGCCCGCCTCGCGCCGCACCGGAAACGGCCGGCGCGAGCTGCCGCCGCTGCCGCCCGAGCTCATCGCGCTCTCCTGGACCGAGCTGCACGGCTCGCTGGGCGACTTCGGCCCGCTCACCGTGCGCCCCATCGACGCCGAAGAGCGCGCGGGATGGCGGCTCTTCATGCGCCGCTACCACTACCTGGGCGACAGGCCGATGGTCGGCGAGCACCTGCTCTACGCGGCCTTCCTCGGCCAGGAGATGGTCGCGCTGCTCGGCTGGACCAGCGCCGCGCTCCACGTCCCGCTGCGCGAACGATTCGTCGGCTGGGACGAGCGCCTCAAGCAGCGCAACCTGCACCTCGTCGCGAACAACGCCCGCTTCCTCATCCCGCCCTGGGTGCGCATCCCGCACCTCGCCTCCAAGGTGCTCGCGCTCAACCTGCGGCGCCTCAGCGCCGACTGGCAGGCGCGCTGGAACCACCCGGTGGTGCTCGCCGAGACCTTCGTCGATCTGACCCGCTTCCGCGGCACCTGCTACCGCGCGGCTAACTGGATCCTGCTCGGCCAGACCGCGGGCCGCAGCAAGCGCGGCAACGCCTATCTGCACACCGGCTCGCCCAAGGGCGTCTTCGTCTACGAGCTGCACCGCGCCGCCCGCCGCAGGCTGCTCGAGGGCGCGCTGCCCGCGCGCCACGACGCGCGCCGCAACCCGGACCTCGCGCACCGCCTGCCGCGCGACCGCGCCTGGAGGGCCTCCTGGCCGGCCCGGCCACCCTTTGCGGCCCCGGCCCCCGACGGCTAGCGGCCGCCAGACCCTGCCGAACCGCCTCGTTTTCAGGAGCGACTGCCATGAGCCAAAGACCAGCCCCGAGACGTCCCCGACCGCGCCCCTCCACTACCCGTGGTGGCGGCCGCGTCGCGACCCTACCGCCGGCTGTGTTTGACCTTGATTGGACAGTTGCGGACATGCTACACGGCGAGTGACCGCTCGCCGGGAGTTCAACCAGCCCCGCGAGCGGTTCGCGCTTTGCGGGGCCCAACCAACCGTTCTTCGCGGGCTCGGAGAGCCAAATGCGCATCAAGCGGCTGGAAATCTGCGGGTTCAAGTCCTTCATGGACCGGGCTGTCTTCGCCTTCGACGAGGGCATCACCGGAGTCCTCGGCCCCAACGGCTGCGGCAAGTCGAACGTCGTCGACGCCATCCGTTGGGCGATGGGCGAGCAGTCGGCCAAGCACCTTCGCGGCCGGTCGATGGAGGACGTCATCTTCAACGGCAGCGAGTCGAAGCCCCCGCTGTCGATGGCCGAGGTGACGATCACCTTCTCCAACGACAACCCCCAGCTCCTGCCGGTGCAGTACCAGGGGTTCAGCGAGCTCTCGGTGACCCGCCGCCTGTTCCGCAGCGGCGACTCCGAGTACTTCATCAACAAGACCCCCTGCCGCCTGCTCGACGTGACCGAGCTGTTCCTGGGCACCGGCGTCGGCACCAAGGCCTATTCGATCATCGAGCAGGGCCGCATCGGCCTCATCGTCTCGGCCAAGCCCGAAGACCGGCGCGCGCTTATCGAGGAGGCCGCGGGCATCACGCGCTACAAGAGCCGCCGCAAGGCCGCCGAGCGCAAGATGGACTACACCGAGCAGAACCTGGTGCGCATTGGCGACATCGTCGGCGAGCTCGGCAAGCGGCTCGACAGCCTCAACCGCCAGGCGCGCAAGGCAGAGAAGTACAAGCGGCTCAAGGCAGAGATGCGCAAGATCGAGCTGCACACCGCGACCCTGCGCTACCTCGAGCTGAGCGCGCTCGCCCGCGCCGCGCGCGAGGCGGTCGCCGGCATCGGGGGCGAGGAGCGCGAGCTGGCCGAGCGGGTCGTCGCCGCCGAGGCGAGCCTTGAGCGGCTGCGCGACAAGCTCGCCCACGACGAGAAGGCGCTCGCCGAGCTGACCGAGAAGGCCCACCGCACCGACAACGACCTAAAGGTCGGGCAGGCCAACCTCGAGAGCTACGGTCGCGAGAGCGAGCAGGCGCGCCGGCGCATCGAGGAGGCCGAGCGCGAGCTCGCCGAGGTCGCCGCCGCCCAGCAGGCGGTCGAGGCCGAGCTCGAGGGGCTCGTCGGTCAGAAGAGCTCGCTCGACGGGTTCGCGACCGACGACGAGAAGCGCATGCTCGAGGTGCGCGACCTCCTCGCCACCCTCTCGGACGAGGAGCAGACGCTCTCCCAGAAGCTCGAGCATGAGCGGGCGCTGCTCGTCAGCGCGCTCTCGCGCATCGCCTCGGGCAAGAGCCACCTCGAAAACCTGGCCCGCCAGCGGGCCGATCTCGAGGCACGCATCGAGCGCACCCGCGCCGAGCGCGAGGAGCTGCAGCAGCGCGCGGCCGAGATCGAGCAGGCGCGCTCGACCTTCGTGGAGAAGCTCGGCGCCTCCCGCCAGCTCAAGCTCGCCCTCGAGGAGCGGCGCGCCGGCGAGGAGCAGTCGCTCGAGCTGGCGCGGCGCGAGTTCATGGAGAATGAGGCCAAGCTCATCGCCATGCGCGAGGAGCTGGCCGACCGCCGCTCGCGGCTGCGCTCGCTCGAGGAGATCCAGCGCAACTACGAGGGCTACGGGCGCGGCGTGCGCGCGGTGATGAGCCAGGCCGGCAACAAGGCGCGCGACAAGGGCGTGCTCGGGCTCGTCTCCGACGTGGTGCGCGCCCCGGCCGAGACCGAGCGGGCCATCGAGTCGGCCCTCGGCGAGAGGCTGCAGGCCATCGTCGTCGACTCGCGCGAGGCGGCCTTCGACCTCGTCGCCTTCCTTAAGGAGGCGCAGGAAGGGCGCGGCACGTTCCTGCCGCTCGACCTCGCGGCGGCCGAGCCGCAGCCCATCGACACCTCGGTGCCCGGCGTGGTCGGCGCCGCGGTCGAGATGGTCGAGTACGAGGCCGACTACACGCTGCTGGTGCGCCACCTGCTCGGCAACGTGGTCATCGTCCAGGACATGCAGGCCGCGGTCGCCTACTCGAAGACCGGGCGCCCGCAGACGGTGGTCACGCTCGAGGGCGAGGTGATCGAGCCAACCGGCGCGGTCTGCGGCGGCGCGCTCGAGGGCCCCGGCGTCGGCGCCCTGCACAAGAAGCGCGAGCTCATCGAGCTGACCGAGCACCTGACGCGCGCCGAGGCCGAGTACAAGGTCTGCCAGGAGCGCCACCGCCGGCTCTCCGAGCGCATCCAGCGCATCGAGGAGGCGCTCAAGGGCCTGTCGAACGACACGCACTCCGAAGCGCTCTCGGTCGTCGAGCAGGAGAAGGACCTGCACAAGGCGAGCGAGGACCTCGCCCAGGCGCGCGAGCGGATGGAGCGGCTCGACCGCGAGGTCGAGCTGATGCAGCGGGCGCTCTCCGAGTTCTCGGCGGAGGAGACCTCGGCGGCCGGCCAGAGCGCGCAGGCCGAGAGCGAGCGCGAGACCCGCGAAGGCCGCGTGCGCGAGCTGTCCGAGGCGCTCGCCTCGCTGCGGGCCAAGGTCAACGAGCTGAACGCCGAGCGCACCGAGCTGCAGGTAAAGGTCGCGGCCGACTTCGAGCGGCGCGAGGGCATCGACCGCGCCCTCGCGCGCGCCGAGGCGAGCCGGGCCGAGCTCGCCGAGCGCCGCGCGCGCCTCGAGGCGACCGTGGAGCAGACGAAGCACCGGCGCACCGAGCTCGAGCAGACGCTGCGCTCGACGCGCTCGGACATCGAGCGGCTCGCCAAGGAGATGGAGCAGCTCGGCGCCGAGCAGCACTCGGCGCGCGAGGCCTACGAGGAGCTCGCCTCCCAGGTGCGGGCCGAGGAGTCGGAGCTGCGCGTGGTGCGCAAGCGGCTCGAGGAGCTGCAGAGCGGGCTCTCCGAGAGCGCGCTCAAGGAGCGCGAGTACCAGCTCGAGCTGACGCACCTCGTAGACAGCATCCGCGACCGCCACGCCGTCGAGCTCACCTACGAGCTGACGAGCTACCACTGCCTGCCGCCGCCGAGCGCCGAGGCGCAGGAGAAGCTCAAGGACCTGCGCGATCAGGTCGAGCGGATGGGCGAGATCAACCTGACGGCCATCGAGGAGCACGCCGAGCTGAGCGAGCGCTATGAGTTCCTGAGCAAGCAGAAGAAGGACCTCGAGCAGTCGCTCTCGCAGCTCAAGAAGGCGATCGTCCGCATCAACAAGACCTCGAAGGAGCGCTTCCAGCAGGCCTTCGACGCCATCAACGAGAAGTTCCAGCAGGTCTTCCCGCGCCTGTTCAACGGCGGGCACGCGGGCCTGGTGCTCATCGAGAGCGAAGAGGGCGGCGAGCCGGGCATCGAGATCATGGCGCAGCCGCCGGGCAAGAAGCTACAGAGCGTCAACCTGCTGTCCGGCGGCGAGAAGGCGCTGACCGCGGTCTCGCTCATCTTCGCCATCTTCCTCATCAAGCCGACCCCGTTCTGCCTGCTCGACGAGGTGGACGCGCCGCTCGATGAGGGCAACGTCGGCCGCTACAACGACCTGGTGCGCGAGATGAGCAAGATCAGCCAGTTCATCCTCATCACGCACAACAAGAAGACGATGCAGATCGCCGACACGCTCTACGGCGTGACGATGGAGGAGCCCGGCGTCTCCAAGCTCGTCAGCGTCAAGCTCAAGCAGCTCGCCGAGGAGATGCAGCCGGCGGCCAACTCGAACTAGCAGCGGCGCCGCTGCGAACTAAGAAGGCGGCGAGGGCTTCGACCCTTGCCGCCTTCGTCTTTTCGGAGGACCGACCTTTGCGCCGGCCAGTACCAACCGTCGCGCCGGCCAGTGCCGACCTTCGCGCCGGTCACTCGGGCCTTAAGTTTTGGGGCGCGCCCGAGAGCGAGCGCTGGCGTCCTTCAACGCGGCCCCCTGCGCCAGCGCGTGAGGTGCGCGCAGGCTCGCCGACGAAAAGCCACGGACCGCGGAAGCGCCCGCGATCGCCTCGAAGGCCGGCCGCGGGCGCCGACGCGCGGCGGCCGCATAGGACTGGCGGGCCAGGACTTGCGCCCCGAAGGCCTAGAACAGCGCCGCGACGTGCTGCCGGATGAAGCTTTCGTACCGATAGCCCTTCGCGTCGTTCATCGCCCAGTAGTCGCCGCGATGCCAGGCGCGAGCCGCCGCCCAGCCGCTGCCGTGCTTCGCGGTCAGCTCGCCGATGGTCTTGGCCAGGTACTCGATCTGCTTCTCCGGCGGGATGCTCTTGGCGTTGCGGCCGCGGCCCACGCGAAGGCCCGACCACTTCTCGAACCGCGGCAGCTCGCCGTTGTCGTCGAGGCCGATGAGCCCGTGCCCGGTGCCGTCGTGGTGCACCCTCCAGTTCTTGAAGGTCGACTCCTGCATGATGATGCCGGCCACGATCTTGGGATCGGCCCGGTACTGCGCCGCGTAGCGCTGGATGGCGGGCCACAGCTCTTCGAAGGTGAACTGCTTGTCCTCGATGTTCGGCAGCGCGCCGCCTGGCTCGACGGGCGACGGGCCGGGGGTCGGGCTGGGCGTCGTCGACTCGGGGAGCCTGAGGATCTGCCCGGGCTGCAGGCTGTTGGGATCGCGGATGCCGTTGTACGCCATGAGCGCTTCGGCGGTCGTGTTGAACTGCCGGGCGATCGTGTAGAAGCTGTCGCCGCGCTGCACCTTGTAGGTCCTGCCCTCGGGCTCGGGAGCCGGGGCCGCGCCGGGGACCTTGAGAACCTGGCCGACCTGCAGGCTGTACGGGTCGCGGATGCCGTTGAGCTCCATCAACGCCTCGGGCGTCGTCCCGAGCTTCCTGGCGATGAGGTAGAGGCTGTCGCCGCGCTTCACCTCGTAGGTCCTGCCCGCGGGCTCGGGGGAAGGCGCCGCGCCGGGGATCTTGAGGATCTGGCCGACCTGCAGGTTGTTGGGATTGCGGATGCCGTTGAGCGCCATGAGCGCGTCGGGCGTCGTGCCGAACTTGCGGGCGATGGTGTAGAGGCTGTCGCCGCTCTTGACCTTGTAGGTCGAGTCGACACTGGCGCTCTCGAAGGAGTCGAGCCCATCCCAGCCCGGGATGACCAGCTTCATCCCCGCCGGGACGTTTTCGGGATTCTGGATGCCGTTCGCCCGGGCAATCGCGCTGACGGTGGTGTTGAAGCGGCGAGCGATTTCACCGAGGGTCTCGCCAGGCTTGATGGCGTAGTAGCTCATGGGCACTCCTTCCGTCGGCGGGGTCGTGCGCGATTATCCGCAAGTGTGGGCGCGAGTTGCGTCGAACCGCGCGGAACATCGAAGGCGCGCGCGAAAAACGGGCCGGCGGGAGAGCAAGCGCTTTGCCCACCGGCCTGCTTCTTCGGCGCCCGCCGGCCGCTGGCGCTGCGCTGTCCTCGCTCGCGGCTCCTACGGAGCGGTGCAGACAGGACGCTGACAGGTGCCGCCGTCGCTGCCGGCGACGCAGACGTAGGGCTCGGCGCAGTCGGCTGGTGACGCGCACGTCTTCCGCCCGCAGTAGCCCGAGCCGCGGCAGGTCATCTCCGGGTGACAGTCGGAGGGCTGGCTGCAGGGCTTGAGGCAGTAGCCGGCAACGCAGTCGAGGCCGGCCGGACAGGCGGCGCTCGCGCTGCAGCCCTGGCACGTGCCCGAGGGCAGCGCAGGCGAGCAGATGAGCCCGGGGCCGCAGTCGGAGTCCTCGGCGCAGACGAACCCTGGCGCCGACGCGTTGGCGCAGACCCCGTCGCGACAGTCGAATCCCGCCGGGCACTCTGCGGCCTCCGGCACGCAGCGCCCGTCGGCGGCGAGGGCATAGCCCGGCGCGCACGAGCAGGTCGGCACGCCGCCTTCGATGGTGCAGACGGTCTTGTTGAGCTCCTGCGTACAGGGGTTGGGGCTGCAGCTATCGACGCAAGCGCCGTAGAGGCAGGCCTGCCCCGGCTGCGGGCAGGTGCCGTTCGGATTGGTAGAGGAGCACTCGGTCTCGACGCAAGGGATGCGCAGGCACAGCCCCTGACCATCGCCGTCCTCGTCGATGCAGACGGTGCCGTTGAAGCAGTCGGCGTCCGCGGTGCAGCGGGTCTGGCCACAGAAGCCGGTGGCCGAA
Organism: Myxococcales bacterium; assembly: GCA_050942745.1. Classification (GTDB taxonomy): domain Bacteria; phylum Myxococcota; class Myxococcia; order Myxococcales; family UBA5297; genus UBA10939. Next base: position 3,806 of record JBMNNX010000035.1, on the reverse strand, counting down.
TAGCAGCGGCCGTAGGGGCAGTCGCCGTCGTCGTTGCAGAGCAGGGCGCAGGTGCCATAGGCGGTGCACTGCGTGTTGCCCGGGCAGTCGCTCGGCTGCATGCACCCGAGGCAGATGCCGCCGGCGGCCGACGCATTGCAGAAGGTCGGGGCGTCCGGGAAAAACTCGCGGCAGTCCGAATCGACCAGGCACTGCTCCTGTGACAGGTCGTGAGGGACGCAGACCTGAGCGCGGCAGACGAGCCCTGCGGGGCAGCTCGTCCAGACAGAGATGACGCAGGCGCCGCCCTGCTCCTCGTAGCCCTGGTTGCACTCGCAGCGATAGCCGCCCGCGGCTGAGCTGTCGGCGACGCACGTGTTGCGGTGCAGGCCGCGACAAGGGTTGGTCGGGAAGCAGGGATTGCTCGGGTCCGCGACACAGACGCCCGCTTGCTCGGCGTAGCCGGGATCGCAAGCGCAGGCGCCGTCCACCTCGCTCGCATTCAGCGGACAGCAGAGCTGTCCCGAGAGGTGCAGGTTCTCTTCGCAGAGGCAGAACGGCTCATTCGCGCGCATGACACAGGTGCTTCGCGCCGGACAAGCGAAGCCCTCGCAGAGGTCGGCGACGCACACGCCCTGGACGCACGCCTCGCCCGCGGGGCACCAGCCGTTGAGCCCCTCGACGCTCTCTTCGGAGCAGACGACGACGCACGCGCCGCTGCCGTCATCGACGTAGCCGGCGACACAGGCGCACGTGCCTTGCTGATTGGCGGAATGAGGCGGACAACACAGGCCCTCGGAGTCGTGGTAGCCGACGTCGCAGCGACACTCGAAGCCGCCCTCGCCATCCCAGAGGCAGCGAGTCCGGTGGCCCTCGACGTCGGTGCAGGGGTTGGGCACGCACGGGTCGGCCCCCGCGTCCGAATCGACCGAGGCGTCGGCCCCGGGCACCGAAGCGTCCTCCGTTCCGGCGTCCGGCTCGACCACCGAGGCGTCTTCAGCCGCTCCGGCGTCGTGCGGCGCCACCGAAGCATCCTTCGCGGCTCCCGCATCGGGCGCGGCGACCGCGCCGTCGGCGGCCGAGCCCGAATCAACGCCCGCGGCCGGATCGCCTTCGTCCCCACAGGCCGCCGTCGCCAGGGCGGCACCAGCGAGCAGCGCCAAGAAGGCAAGTTGCGTCGGTCGCTCGACCATGTCGGCTCTTCCCCTTTGCAATGGGGCGAACCCTATCGACGGGCTCGTCGGAGCGTCAAGGCGCGCCCCCGGCCGCGCGAGCCCTCGGCGGGGCTGGCGCGTTCCAGGGCGGCTGGCAGGCGAGCGGAGCGCCGATGCACGCCAGCCCTCCCGAGTTGAGACCCGTTTCCCGAACAGGCCCCTTCTCTGCGGTTCGCGCCGTCCCGAACGTGATCGGCAGCGAGCCGGAGAAGCCCAGGACGGCTGGCGAGCCCTCGCTTAGACCCGCTTCCGACGGCTGGCCGAGGGAGAGCCAGAGACGGTTGGGGCCGGCAAAGGGGTGTGCATGCATCGAGCTCTCGCCGTGGCCCTGCTGGCAGCCGCCGCGGCAGGCTGCGGCCCGGCCCCGGACTTCAGCAAGGCGGCGACGAGGATCGGAGTGCTGACGGGCGGGCTCGATCCCACCCTCGTCGGCACCTTCCGCCTGTTCGAGAAGCGCACGCCTGACAAGGGCATGTTCACGCTCCTCGTGCTGCGCACCGATCTCAGCTTCTACGGCCAGTACGTCGCGAGCTGCCACGAAGAGCCTTGCGAGGGGATCGTCGAGATCGAAGGCACCTATCGCCAGAAGCGCGAGCTGCCGAACCTCTCGCGCGCCTCGAAGGTGACGCTGACGGGCACCTACGTCGACCCTGAAACTGGCGTGGAGATGGGGCTCTTCATGACGCTCATCCGCGGCTGGGTCGAGGGCTCACCGCAGATCAGCCTCTTTCACCTTCAGGAAGGTGAGGGCGAGCTGATGGTCCCCTTCTTCGAGCTGACGCACCCGTTCGAGAAGTGGTGCGCGACGCCCGAGGACTGCGAGCTGCAGGAGACCGAGAACGAGTGCACGGCCTTCTCCTGCGCCGAGTCGCTCTGCAAGTGCCGGTAGGCCCGCCGGTCCCCTGGCCACGCGAAGCTCATCGCTTCGCCAGGCCAAGCTGCTTGCGGCACGAAGCGATGAGCGCCTGCCTCTCTGCGCGCGAACCGGCCCGCTGAAGCTCCCACGCGCAGTGCGCCGCGAGGGCGTCTTCTGGGCTGCCGTCCGGATCGGGGCGATCATCGCCAGAGAGGCTGGCGGTTATCGAGCCGACCAGCCCCACACCCGTCTCCGGCCCGCCGGGCTCGTCGGTGTAGGTGAAGCGATACAGGAAGAGCTCGCGCTCGTCCTCGGAGGGCGGCCATCGCAACAAGCGGCGGTCCCAAAGCTCCATCGTCTGCGGCGGGCGGCCGAACTCCATCGGGTGGGCGAGCCAGGCCATCAGCTCGGCGCGCACGAGCAGCTCGCGGTCGCTCGCTGAGGCGGGGGCGAGATGCCACTTGCCGAGCGCCTCGAGCAGCGCGCGCGCCTTCTTCGAGACGCGAGGATCGAGCACCGCGCGAGCCAGCTCGAGCTCTGCCCCCGGCTTGCCCCAACGGCACCTCGCGTGGATCGCCTGAAGGCGCACCTCGGGGCTCGGATGGAAGAGCGCCTCCTTGCGCAGCGCCGACGCCGGCCGGCCGTCGAGGTGCGCGAGCGCGTGCGCGGCAGCGAGAGCGCAACGGAGATCGGAGGATTCGCGCGAGCGGATCCAGGCTCCAAGGCGCTCCAGCCGCGCGCCGGCCGGGTGAATTTCGAGCCGGTTGGCGTCGGCGAGGCGATTGGCGAGCTCGAGCACGGCCACCGCGCTCGAGCCCGGACGGTCGAGCACCTGCCCGAGCGCGGGGAAGAGCTCGTCGAGGTAGGGAGTCTGCAGATCGGCCTCGTTCAGCGCCGCGGCGAAGGCGGGGGCGTTCGCGCCGTCGTCCTCGAGGAGGCGGGCGGCGAAGAAGCGCAGCGCTTCGCGCGTGCCGAGCATCGCCAGCACCTTGAGGGCAGCGCCGCGCTCGTCCGGCTCCAGGGCCGACCAGGCTTTGACGATCGCCGGCGCGGCCGCCTCGCGGAAGGTGTCCGCCGCCTCCTGCGAACCCGGGCGTTGGACGAGCCCGAAGAGCGCAGAGACAGGCCGAGGCCGGCGCTTCCTCGGAGGCGGAGACCTCCACGCGAAGGCCTCGATCACCGCCCGCGCGTCGTCACGGCTCCGTGCCTGCAACGGCTCGCCTCGCAAGGGCCGGAGCTGATCGAACGCCCAGTCGCGCTGCTGTTCATCCCTGCCGAAGAGCGCAGCGAGCACCTGCCGGAGCCTCGAAGCTTTCGACATGCGGTCCGCCCCCGCCTTTGGTCCGGGCAGCTTGTACCGGCAGCGCCTGCGCGATCAAGACCGGGCCCGGGCCGTCGAACGCGACGGCTTGCGCCAGGAGTGAAGGCCGCGACTGAACCGAGCGCCGGCACCCGTCCCATCGGGCGCGCGCATCGCTGGAAGAGCGCTCCGAGAAAGCTGAGTCCGCGTTTGTTGCGGTTTCGAGCACGAAGGCTACGAGCGTGCCAGCGGTGCGCCGGCGGGTTCGCCGGCGGTGACCTCGAGGATGAGCCCTCGGCGATGTTCGAGCCGTTGAGGGTGTCGCGCTCTCGCCTGCCCGCCGATGCTGGCGAACGGGCTGACGGCCAGCTCGGATGCCGAGATGCCGAGGGGAAGGTATCGCGCTCGTCGCCCGCTACGTCAGCTTCCTCGGGGTACTCGACCTGCTCGGATGAGT
>JBMNNX010000422.1:0-4199 GCA_050942745.1 Myxococcales bacterium | reverse complement strand
CTCGAGCGCCTCCATGTGCGCCAGCACCGTCTTGGCGTCGGCGCTCGACTGCATGATGCGGATGGCCGCGGGTACCCAGTCCTCGTTGTCGAGGCGCTTGAGCCACTCGAGGAGCTCCTCGATCTTCGCCCGCGTCGCGTCGTCGGCTTCGCCATCCCAGCGGCACCGGCGAATCTGATCGTACGCCCACGCACCGGCGACGATGACGTCATCCACCAGCTTCTTCGGGTCTCGCTCCTTCTCCACCACGTACTTTCGGAACTCGGCGAGGACCGTCCCCTCGAGCTTCGCGCGTCGATAGATCATCCGGAGGTGCCCGAAGAGATCCTTGAACGGATCCCTTCCGATCTCTTCTTCGACCTCCTCCCACTTCGCTGCGTAGGCCTTCTGCAAGGCTTCGCCGTCGATCCTGCCGATGATGTCGGCCTTGAGGATATCGGCGTGAGAGAGGTCGAGCCCTCGGTTGTTGAGCACCGAGAAGATCCGGTACGCCGAGTCGGTGTCGGGCGTCGACACGACCACGAGGTAGCAGCGCCGCACAAGGTAGCTCGCCAGACGCTGACGTCGCTCGATCGGCAGCGCGTCGAGCTCACGCAGGAACAGCAGCGCGTTCTCGCGAATGCGTTGCTGGGCATCGGGGAGCTCTCGGGTCAGCGCCTTCAGCTTCGCCAGTCCACCCGTGCCTTGCACGAATTCCCTGAAGAACTCGGCGTCGCGGTCGCGCAGGCGAATGCGATACTGGTCCGGCGTACCTTCGACCAGGCTTCCCGGTTGATACAGGTACTTCGTTAGATCGTTCCCGAAAGCATCGCCCGTTGACGCGCGTAGCGCCGCGAGCAGGATCGTCAGCGTGGTGAGGCGCTGCTGACCATCGATGACGTCGGCTTCGGGCTTCGCGTCGTCCTTCACGAGAACGATGCTGCCGAGGAAGTAGGGCGCGAGCTCGTCGACCTTCGTCGAGCCGTCCCCCATGAACGCCAAGAGGTCGGAGAGGAGCTCCTGCGCGTTCTCGGCCTTCCACGCGTACGGCCGCTGGTAGTGCGGCACGCGCAAGACGAAGTCGTCGCAGAACACCTTCTGGATCGGTCGCTGCTCGCCCTTGATGTCCATGCGCGCCATCCCCGAGACGGTATCACGCCGCTCCCGCTGAGCGCCAGGCGTCGTTGAGCGCGTCGTCGCCCGGCGCCGACCTCGGAGTGAGCCGCCAGTCGACCCAGGGGGATGGGGGAGACCGATCCCGGAATCGGGCCTCGTTCCCACCCTGGCCTCCTCCATCCCCTCGCCCCGGAAGCTGCACTCGTGCTCGCGGATGAACCGCGGGCAGCGAGGAGCAGCCCATGCGTATCACGTCCACCACTGACTGCCGTTGCAAGCACTGCCAGGCCCTCCTGGCCAAGCACGACCGCGACGGTCTCACCATCCGTCGCGGCGACATGCAGACCACGGTGACCGGCGCCGACTTCACCGTCGCGGTCACCTGCTACCGCTGCAAGACACTCAACGTCCTCGCGTCGCCGCGCACGCCGACACCGACGCCCACGTCCGCGCTCCCGAGGGCGACGGCCGCGTAGCCCGCGGTCGCTCCCTCACCTCCAAGTCCACCGAGCGCACGACGCCCTAACTACGGCACCAAGAGAGCGCCTGACGCCCGCCGGAAAGGCGGCGCGTCATGCGCGCAAGCTGGGAGGCTCTGCACGCGGGCCTCGATCGTTCCGTTCGTACTCTTCAGGCACACCAGGCGTTCCAACAGGCAAAGCAACAGCACCCCGCGCTCGCGGCGTTCGAAGAGCCCAAGCAGCTCGTCTCACACCTCACGAGCAGGTCCGGCGACCTCGACGAGAAGGACCGCGTCCTCGGCGCGCTCGTGACCTTGGTGCAGCGACGCGAGCACCACGAGCTCGCCGCCGCGCTGCTGTGGCTCGGCCTTTGGCCGGGCCTCGACGCGGTGTACCGGCGTCGCCTGCGTCACTTCCTCGATCAGCCCGACGAGCTCGTCGCCGAGCTCGCGGAGGCGTTCACCGCGCTCGTCGAGCGACTCGACCTCGACGCAGTCCACCGCGTCGCCGCGACGTTGGTCCGCAGCACCGAGCGCGACGTGATGGAGCGGCGCAAGCGGCGCTGGGCCGAAGTGAACCACGGACTCGAGGGCGAGCCGAACGAACCGCTCCGCGACCTCGAGGGGGACATTTTCGGCGCGAGCTGGTTCGACAAGGCGTCGCTCCAGCGCTGGGCGGCATCCGGTGGGGAGTTTCCACGCCTCTCGTTCGACGAGGACGTCGCGGTGCTCCGCGCCTGGCTCGAGCCGATCGTGGGCGCCGACGCGGAGCTGCTCCTCGCGGTCCTGGTGCTGGACGAGACCCAGCGTGAAGCCGGCCACCGCCTCGGGCTCTCGCACGAAGCGGCCCGCAAGCGCTTCCAGCGCGCGCTCACTCGGCTCCGCGAGCACCTCTCGACCTCGCTGTCCCACCCGAGCGGAGCGGGCCGCGTTTGCCCCCCAAAGCGCGGCTCAGCCGCCCGGAGGAGCCCACCGACATGAACCACGCGTCCACCACCAGCCCGGCCAACGAAGAAGACGACTTCGTGCGTCTGCCGGGCCTCTTCCGCCGCTGGGAGATCGAGCAGGTCGTCGACCCCGGCGTGGACTTCCACCTCGAGGAGGCTGGCGAGGCCTCCGACGGAACCCCGCTCTTCGCCGTGTACCGGCGCGAGCGAACGCAGACGAGCAGCGAGACCCCCAACCCGAAGAAGGAGCAGTGACCGATGGCACCGAGCATGTGGCAGCAGACCGAAGAGATGGCGAAGAAGCACGACCAGGGCGGGAGCCTCTGGCTCAAGCTCGCGAACGACGGCGACAAGGCGGTGGTCGTCTTCCTCGGTGAGCCGCACCCGCGCGAGGTGTGCTTCGTCGACGGCAAGTACGTCGAGTTCGACGAGAAGCTGAAGGCGCAGGGGCTCAAGCCCTCGCTGCGCGTCGCGCTCAACGTCGCGCTCTTCGACTCGAAGGAGGTGAAGGTCCTCGAGCAGGGCGTGATGTTCTTCAAAGACCTCGTCCGCGTCCGCGAGAAGTACGGCCTCGAGAAGTGGGCGTTCGAGATCCAGCGCCACGGTGCCGCGAAGGATCCGAAGACGACCTACTCGATCCTCCCGGAGCACCAGCTCACGGCCGAGCAGCAAAAGGCCTTCCAGGCGCTGCCGCTGCACGACTTGGCGAAGCTCTACGCCGGCGAAAGCGAGGGCGGCGGCGCGTCGTCGCTCGACAGCTACGACCAGAAGTCCGACGGCACCGTCGACCCGAAGATCGCGCAGGCGATCGCCACGCAGCTCAAGGCGCTGCCGCGTGAGGCGGTGGATCGCTTCCTCCAGAAGTTCGGCGTCCAGCGCATCAAGGACCTGCCCGCCGCGCACGTGGAGAAGGCGCGCGCGTTCGTCGAGCAGCTCCAGATGGAGCTCGCCGCGCCCGCCGCCGCCGAGACCGAGGTCGATCCGTTCGCCTGAGCGCCGCGACGCGAGGAGCCACCCATGACTGACTACCTCTCCGAGGTCTTCGGGGACGGCGGGCTCTTCGCCTCGCGGTTCCCCGGCTACGAGATGCGCGAGGGCCAGGTGGCGCTCTCCCGCATGGTCGACGAGGCCATGCGCGGCGGGCGTCACGCCCTCGGCGAAGGCCCCTGCGGCACGGGCAAGAGCGTGGCGTACTCCGTGCCCGCCGTCTGGCACGCGCACCACGCGAAGAAGCGCGTCGTCATAGCGACGGCGAACATCGCGCTCCAGGAGCAGCTCGTCCGCAAGGACCTGCCGATGCTCGCGAGCGTGCTGCCGTGGTCGTTCAGCTTCGCGCTCTTGAAGGGGCGCAACAACTACCTCTGCCTCGACCGCATGGCAGAGAGCGAGGCGCGCGGAGAGCTGCGCGGCCCGTACTACGACGACCAGCAGCGGCAGGTCGATGATGTGCTCGCGTGGGCGGAGGCGACGAGGACGGGCGACGCCTCGGAGCTCTCCTTCATCCCGCATGCCCAAGTCTGGTCGCGGTTCTCCGTCGGCTTCGACGAGTGCAAGGGCGACGGGTGCCCCTTCCGCGACGACTGCTTCGCCGAGCGCGCGAAGACCGCGGCGCAGGGCGCGGACATCGTCGTCACGAACTACCACATGCTCTTCGCGCACCTCGCCGTGCGCGAGGCGACCGGCCAAGACCTCGTCCT
>JBMNNX010000305.1:0-7416 GCA_050942745.1 Myxococcales bacterium | reverse complement strand
TTCCCTTCCACAAGTGGCGATTCGTGTCGCGGCCCGTGGAGAGTCCGGCCCGTCGGACGGTGCTGCTCAGCCTCCTCGGGCCCCTCGGCGTCGCGCTCACCCCGCTCGACTGGAAGGCGTGGATTCGGCCCTTCGACCTCTTCGCCAAGCAGGGCGACCTCACGATCATCGACGAGTGGGCGCCGGTGCCCTGGAGCGATCCCTCGGCCTGGATCCTCGTGGGCGCGATGCTGCTGTTCCTCTTCGCGGCGGCCCGCAGCCGAAAGCCCCTTTCCCCCTACGAGCTCGGCCTCGTCGCCCTGACCTTCGTCATGGCGCTCCGGGCGTCGCGCCAGCTCAGCATCTTCGCGATCATCGCCGCGCCCCCGCTCGCCGGGCAGCTCGCCAGCCGCATGCGCACCGAGATGTTCCGCCGCCCGCGCACCAACGCCATCGTGGCCGTCTGCGCGCTCGTCGCGCTCGGCCTGATAGGCGGGCTGCGCCTGGCGAGCGTCGGCCAGGAGGCCCGCACGATCTTTCCCATCGACGGCGTCGCCCAGCTCGAGCAGAGCGGCTACGCGCGAAAGCCGGGTTTCCACTTCTTTGAATGGGGCGGCTATCTCGTCTTCCGCAAGCTCGACAGCTTCATCGACGGAAGGCTCGAGCCGTTCCTCGAGGCCGACCTCTTCCGCGAGTACCTGCGGATTGAGCGCCAGGGTGACGCCGAGGCCGTCGAGCAACGGGGCGCCTGTTGGGCGCTGCTCGTGCCCGAGTCACCGCTCGCCAAGGCGCTCGCCGCGCGCGCGGGTTGGGAGAGGCGATTCGAGGACGAGCTGAGCGTCCTCTGGCTGCGCACCGGGTGCGCGGCGCAGCAGTGAGGTGCTCGCCGGTTCGCGCGGCCATGCAGGCCGCCAAGGCGGGGCCCTCCCAACTCTTGCCCTTCCAGCCGTTCATCCTTGCCTCGGAGCGATAAGCCGCCCCGAGTAGAAGCCCCCTCCTGCACGGCGCGCTGAGGGCGCCGTTCGTGCCCAGCAAGTTGGTGCGCGTCGTGCGGGAGGGGGGGGCGGGGGGTAGGTGGCCTGCCCCGCCGATAGGATTCCGCGCAGAGGAATCGCGCCCGGTTGAATCGCTTTGTTCTGCGCCCTGCGACGCAGGCCGCCGAGACGGCGGCCCCTCCCAACCTCGTTCGCCTCGGGCGCTCTCTTCCTCGTCACGTTCGCCGCACCGAAACGCCGTCCCTCCCTTCCTCTTCGGCCGCGCGACTACGCCAGCCACCGGAACGCCTGCTCGGCGGTGTTCGCCAGCCACACCCTGTGGTTGAATCGCCGCGCCTTCGAGCCTCCGACACCCATGAGCCAGGACTCCTCCAGCGACCAAGCCGCCTTGCCTGCGCAAGCTCCCGCGGTTGGCGCAGCGCCTGCACCTGCGCGCAGCGCCATGCGCTCTACCCTCATCGTCAGCGCCGCGACCACCGCCTCGCGCTTCCTCGGCCTCATTCGCGAACAGCTCTTCGCCGCTCTGCTCGGCGCGGGCTACTTCGCGGACGCCTTCGTCGTCGCCTTCCGCATCCCGAACCTGCTTCGCGACCTGTTCGCCGAAGGTGCCCTCTCGGCGGCCTTCATCCCCACCTTCGCCAAGGTCGAGAAGGATCAGGGCCCCGAGGCCGCGCACGCGGTCGCCAACCGTGTCGTCGGCGCCATCCTGATAGTCGTCGGCCTGCTCACGCTGCTCGGCGTGCTGTTCGCCGATCAAATCGTCTGGGCGCTCGCCTCGGGCTTCTTCGACGAGCCGGGCAAAGCCGAGCTGACCGCCACGCTCGCGCGGATCATGATGCCCTTCCTCCCCGCGCTGTCGCTGGCCGCGGTGATGATGGGCATGCTCAACGCGCGCCGCGTCTTCGCGACCCCTGCCCTCGCGCCCGCGCTCTTCAACCTGTCGGCCATCGCCGTCGGCGTCTTCCTCAAGCTCGCCGGCTATCCGGCGAAGACCGCGGTCGTCGGCTGGTCGATAGGCACGCTTATCGGCGGCTTCGCGCAATTCGCCGTTCAGCTCCCCGCGCTGCGGCGCCAGGGCTACCGGCTGCGCCCGATCTTCAGCGGCCTGTGGCGCGATCCCTCGCTGCGGCGCATCGCGCGGCTGATGGCGCCGGCGACGCTCGGCCTGGCGGCGACCGAAGCGAACATCTTCATCAACACCCAGTTCGCGAGCACGCAGCCCGGCGCCAACGCCTGGCTCAACTACGCCTTCCGGCTGATGTACCTGCCCATCGGCATCTTCGGCGTGGCCATCGCCACGGTCACGACGAGCACGCTCGCGCGCAAGGCGGCCGAGAAGGACATCGCGGGGCTGAAGGCCGGGCTCTCGCAGGGCCTGCGTCATGTCGCCTTCCTCGCCATCCCCTCGACCGTCGGCCTCGTGGTGCTCGCCGAGCCGATCATCCGGCTCATCTACCAGTACGGCCGCTTCACGCCACAGGACACGCAAGCGACCGCGGTCGCGTTGGCCGGCTATGCCGTCGGGCTCTACGCCTACTCCGGAGTCAAAGTCACCGCGCCGGCCTTCTACGCGCTTGATCGCGCGCGCGTCCCGCTCATCGGATCGGCCGCGGCGGTGCTGACGAACCTCGCGCTCAACCTCGCCTTCTTCCGCTACCTCGGCTACGTCGGCCTCGCCCTGGGCATCTCGCTGGGCGCGATGGTCAACCTGCTCATCCTCACCATCGCCTTCCGGCGCGCCACGCGCGAGCACGTCGCGCCCAAGGGCCTGTTCGCGCAGATGGCCAAGGTCGCGCTCGCCTCGGCGGTGATGGGCGCGGCGGTCTGGACCGCGCTGCAAGGGATGGATACCTGGCTCGCGTCGATGGCGATTTCGGCCGATGCCCTGCCGGTGCGCATCGTCCGCGCGATCGGCGGCGTCGCCATCGGTGGGATCGTCTACGCGGTCGCCTGCCGCGTGCTGAGGGTCGGCGAGATGGACGAGGTGCTCGCCGCGCTGCGCCGGCGGCGGCGCAGGGCGGCCCCGGCCTCGGCATAAGGTCGTCCGATTCGCTTCGAGGAGGGTGGCCGGGCTTTTCTCGGCACGCGCTGCGGCCCCAAATTCACTACCGTCAGTGATCCGGTTACCCGAACGGGTACCGAGAATCGCTCCCACGAGCGATTCGCCGGCTCTCGGAGCTTCGGTCCCCGAGCCAGCAGAATTGATTTCGCAGCCCGAACGGGTAAGGAATCCGTTCTCTGCACGGCTCGAGGTTTCTCGGCTTTCCCTTGGCGGCGCCCGCCAATCCCCGGACCGCTCGCCAAGTCGTCAGCGATCGAATGCGGGCCGAACCCTCTTCACCTTCGTCCATCCGAGGCTTTTCGCCCATGACGTGCTTGCTCAATCACCGCCGCTGCAGCGCCCTCGCGGTGCTGCTCGTCCTCCTGTCGTGCAAGCCGTCGAAGCCGAATACCGAGCAGCTCGTCGGCAAGCTTCGCCAAACGCTTACCGCGGCGACGAGCTACCGCGCCTCTGTCGAAGCCACCACCAAGCCCAACTCGCTCGCGCGCCCCGATCCCGGCGCGAAGGTGACGAGCTCGGCCGAGTTCGCCGCCGTGCTGCCCGACAGGCTCCTGATGAAGACCCGGAGCTCGAGCCCCGGTCCGTTCGGTCGGCCGATGCAGCTCGACGGCAGCCTCACCCTCGACGGCGCGACTGCATGGGTAGCGATGCGCATGGCCGGCGCGCCCGGCGGCCCGCTCGACAACGTGCTCAAGCTCGACCAGAAGAAGCTCGCTCCCGCCGACAAGCCGTATCGGATCGGCTTCAGCGTCAACGGCATCGGGCTGCGCGGCGGCGAGGATCTTCTCGGCTCCCTGCTGGCGTATCTGGCCGACTACGAGCTCGAGCCACAGGTGAGCGAGACCGTCTTCGCCGGGGAGCCCGCCTGGCGCGTCGACGGCAGCCTGAAGCTCGAGCACCTGCTGCGCCAGCTTCCGCGAACCGACCCGGCGTTCTTCGGCAGCTACGCGAGCATGCTCAAGCCCGGTGCGTCGGACGAGAAGCAGCGCCAGGCCGCCCTCGACTCGATGACCCGGGCGGCGGTCCAGAGCATCGAGGGCACGTTGAAGGTGTCGCTCTACTTCTCGCGCAAGGACCAGCGCCTCGTCGGCTGGGAACAGGGCTCGGCGAAGGAGATGGTCACCGCGGTGGTCCTCAAGTCGTTCGAGCCGGGCGCCGCGGTTCCCCCCGAGACCTTCGCGCCCGCCAAGGACCTCGCCGAGGGCGCGCGCGACGGCACTCCGGAGTTGCTCGCGCTGCGCGCCAAGGCCGATGAGGTGCTCGCCGATCACGCGCTCGTCGAGCAGGCCATCACCAGCCTCAAGGCCGCCGTCGAGGCCGCGGTCGCCGCAGCGCCTGCGGGTCGCTGAGCAAATCCGCCGAGCCGCTCGAAGGCCGAATGGTCGAAAGGCAAGCGGACGAGCCCCCGACAGCCTGAACAGCGAGCATTCGCGCCCGCGCCCGCCGGCCGAATAGCCCGGCGCGAGCCCGCCTTGCCGCCTATCGAGCGCACCGTACCTTCTGACCTAAGGGACGTGGCGGCGACAGGTCGGAGGCGGGCTCATGAAGTCTCTCGCGTGGAGTCTGGTGCTCGCGCTCTTCGCAGCGAGCGCGATGGCAGCCGAGCGGGTCTACACGCCGGAGGGCTGGTACCAGATCGAGGACGAGGGCGAGGGCGAGCCAGCCGACGCCGATTCGCTGGCGGTCGTCATCGTCCACGAAGGCGACCACGTGACCCTGTTGCAGCAGCAGCTTCCGCCCGACCAGCCGCCGCCTCCGGTACCGCCGCAGCAGCAGCCCGCGCCGCCCGAGCCGCAGCAGGGGGATTCGCTGCAGGCGGAGATCGAGCGGTTCCGCCAGCCGGACTGCGAGTACGTGCGCGGCCGCTACCTGCAGCGCGTCATGGAGCTGCACGGCCTCGACACCGCCGCCATCGACCCCAGGGTGCTCGCCGCGCTCACCTTCGCCCTGCCGCCGATGACCAGCGGCAACATCTGTTTCGGCCAGGTCGGCTGCCTGCCGATGCCCGCTCTCGCGCCGCTGTACGGTCTGCCGCCGGTCCCGCCGGGCGCCCTCAGCTACGACCTCGAATTGAAGACGCTCTTTGGCAAGCTGCTGACCTGCATGCAGCAGCAGCGCGGAGGCCAGCAACCCGGGCAAGGCCCGCAGCCGCCCCCGCCGGCCCAGCCGCAGCAGCAACCGTCACGGCAGCAGCGGCCACGGGCCCAATCGCAGTCGATGCCCAACAGCCTCTAGCGCGAGAATGCGGCAGGGGCTCTCCCCCGCCGGCAGATCGATCGAGCAGGCCCTTTCGCAGCGCGCGAAGGGGCCTTCGCCTTCGAAATGGACGCGGGGCACGTCGCCCCAAGCTCGCCATCGCCCGACGGGCCGGTCTCCTAGCGTACGGCTTGCGGCCTTGGTCGAGCCGCGGCGCGTTCCGCCTCGCGAAACGCCTCGAGCGCCTCTTCGCGGGTGCGAAACAGGTTGGGGCGCAGCCCCCTGCGTGTCAGGTCGTTGCGCGTCATCACGCGCTCGGCGAGGTTGCCGCCGAAGTGCCAGGTACTGAGCGCGAACCGGTCGCACAGGCCGCGCTTGCGCGCGCCGAAGTGCTCGACGAGATCGGCGGCGACAACGAGGTTCGCGAGGTCGAAGAAGAAATGAACGCGCTGGCGGCCCGCTTCGCAGCGCGAGGTGATCTGCTCTTCGAGCTCGTCGAGGTCATCGGGCGTCGCCAGCTCGCTGCCGGCGGCGAAGCCGATAAACAGGATCCGCTCGTCCTGCTCGAAGCTGAAGGTCAGCATGGCGGCCATGAGCATTCAGGGTCTACCATGGTGTCCGCCGCGGCGGAAAGGCACACAAACCCTCGCTCGCTCTGGAGCGGGACGACGGCTCCCGCGAACTCCGGCTGACGGCTGGTGAACAGAGTGCGCCGTACGGCACCCCGAAGTTTGAGCACCTCGCGGCGGATGGTAGGATTCCCGCCGAACGCGCCCTGGCACTTGATTGTGCGCGACGGTGGATTCATGCCCGACACCCTGAATGCGATGCGGGAGTTCCGCTTCCTGAACGACAAGCGGAACACCGGTGGACTCTCCCCCGAGGAAGAAGGCCGGTGGAGTGAGCTGAGAGCCCTGCTGGGCCAGCAAGAGACGACCGCGGCTGCGGCGTCTACTTTCGACTATCAAGCCCAGGCGCATTGGGGTGCCGACGGCACCTACTATCCGCCGGGTTTCGACATGACGACCGGGCAGTGGATCGACCCGGCCTACGAGCAGGCGTACGCGCAGGGCTATGTCTGGGACGCAGCGACCCAGAACTGGGTTTCGATCTACGGCCAGGAGTCCGCCGGCGCGAGCAGCGCTCAGCCTGCCGGGCAAGCTGAGGCCGCGCTCGGGCAACCCGATTTCGCCGAGGTGTTGGCAGCCGCCGCGGTCTCGCCGCAGGTGGAAGCAGCGCTCACCGAGCCGCCGGACGATGGGACGCCGGCACATGCCGAAGTCCCAGCGCCCACGGCGGAGGCAAGCCCGCCCCCTGCGCCAGAGGCCGACTTCTCCGACCTCGCACAGGCGGTCGACGCCGAGCTCGCGGGCGTCGAACAACCCGCGGCCAACGCTGCCGGAGAGCAGCCCGTCGCCGAGGCCGAACAGGCCGCTCCGGCGTGGCAGACGAGCGAGGCGGGCCAACCCGAAGCTTTTCCGGGCTGGCAAAGCGGTGAGCCCGCCGCCGGCCAGGCGGCCGAAGCGATCCCTGCATGGCAATCGGACGATGCGGGTCAGGCCAATGCGGTCCCAGGGTGGCAGAGCGACGAAGTGCAGGCTGCTCCCGCCGTAGAGGCTGCAGCGTCGAGCGCGGCAGCTCCCGAGGAGGCTGCAGCGCAGGTCGATTGCCCGGCAGGTGCCGCGGAAGAAGCTTCCGCCGGACAGGCCGCACCGGTTGAGACCGCGGTCGAGCAGCCGGCTGAGGCCCAGGCGGAACAAGTCGCGCAGGTCGAGGCTGTGGTCGATCAGCCCGCCGTGGCTCAGGCCGAAGAGGTCTCGGACGAGGCGGCCGCAGAGGCTGCGCCCGCTGAGCAGGTCGCGCCGGTCGAAGACGCTATCGAGCAGCCTGTCGAGGCTCAGGCTGAAGAGGTATCGGTCGCGATGGCCGCAGTGGCCGCTCCCGTTGAGCAGGTCGCGCCGGCCGAAGCTGCCGTTGAGCAGCCTGCGGAGGCTCAGGCTGAAGGGGTCTCGATCGAGATGGCCGCAGAGGCCGCTCCCGCTGAGCAGGTCGCACAGGTCGAAGCCGCCGTTGAGCAGCCTGTCGAGGCTCAGGCTGAAGAGGTTTCGGTCGAAGCGGCCGCAGAGGCCACTCCTGCTGAGCAGGTCGCACAGGTCGAAGCCGCCGTTGAGCAGCGTGTCGAGG
>JBMNNX010000034.1:0-34386 GCA_050942745.1 Myxococcales bacterium | reverse complement strand
ACAGGTCAGCACCAGCAGGCGTACGGCCAAGACTCATGGGGCGGCATCTTTCAGATGCCGCCCGCATCGTCTACAGAAAAACACCAGCCACCTAGGCCCGATCCAGGAGCTTGGTGAGGGTCACCAGGTCGTCGCCCTCGCGGTAGAAGTCCGCGATGACGGCGGTCTGGCGATAGGCGTGACGCGCGTAGAACGTGCGCGCCGGACCGTACTCGGAGAGCGAGCTCGTCTCGATGCGCACGAGGCGGGCGCCGCGCTCTCGCAGCTCCTTCTCCATGGCGAGCACCAGGGCGCTGCCTGCGCCCTTGCCGCGGGCGGCTTCGGAGCTGGCGATCCAGTAGAGGTCCCAGGTGCCGTCGGTCATCGGCGTCGGGCCGTAGCAGATGTAGCCGGCGAGCTGGCCATCGTGTTCGGCGAGCAGGAAGTAGTAGTCGGTCTGCTGCGGCCTCTCGAGGGCGAGATCGACCAGCTCGAGGGCACAGGCGACCTCCTCCGGCCGGAAGGCGGGGATTTCGGCGAGCATCCGCGCGAGCGGCTCTCTGTCGTTCGGGGTCAGGCGACGTACGTTCATGGGCCACGTTCTTTGGCGACTTCAACGAGCCGCCAGACGAGATCCTCGTATCCGAGACCAGATGCCTCGGCCGCGCGGGCGAAGCCGGCTCCCGGGCTCAGGTCGCAGTTGGGGTTGACTTCGATGACGAAGGGGACGCCCTCGGGCGAGAGGCGGATGTCGACCCTGCCGTAGTCGCGACAGTCGAGGGCGGTGAAGGCGGCGACGGCAGCTTGAACGACCCACCGCTCGATCTCTTCGGGCAACGAGCACCAGACCGGCGGCGTCGCCAGATACTCGGGCGAGCTCTCGTCCCACTTGGCCGCGTAGGTGACGATGCGCGGCAGCGACGGGTCGAGGCCAGTGAAGTCGATCTCGGAGATGGGCAGCGGGCGCGGCGGGTTGCCCAGCATGGCGACGTTCAGCTCGCGTCCTTCGATGTACTGCTCGACGAGCGCGGGCTGGCGGTGGTCGCGCAGAACCCTCTCGCACACGCGGCGCAGCTCGCTCATGTCGCGAACGACCGAGTGGCGGTCGATGCCGATGGAGGCGTCCTCGCGCGCCGGCTTGACGATGGCGGGCAGCGCGATGCTCATCTGATCGAGGCCGGAGAGCCGTTCGATCAGAGCGGAGTCGGGCGTCGTCACCCCGCAGCCGTGCAGCAGCGCCTTGGCCTTGTCTTTGTGAAGGGCGAGCGCCAGGGCGAGCGGACCCGAGCCGGTGTAGGTGAGGCCCGTCAGGTCGAGCATCCCCGGGACGAGCATCTCGCCGCGGGCGTCGCCGGCGAACGACTCGCAGAGGTTGACGACGAGATCCGGGCGTTCGGCGAGAAGCTTGGGGACGAAGTCGGCGGGGTCGGAGGCGACGGGGATGCTGCTCACCTGTGCGCCGCGGGCGCGGAGCGCCGCCTCGACGGCCGCTCGCACCCCGAGGATGGCGTCTTGGGAGCGCCGCTCGACGCCTTCGGGCAAGTGGGCAAAGTCAAAGTTGTAGAGAACGGCGATTCTCATGGAAGCGTCCAGTACCTTGGCTTCGGTCGCGAGCGGATGAGCCTGTGGCCACGAGGGGCTCGGTCACAAGGAACAATCGCCGGCTCGTTCCATGCGGCGTCCCGGTGATCAGAGTTGCGAGCAGAAGCGAGCCTGGGCCTCGGGGCGCGTCGGGTCGAGGTTGTTGCGCAGGCAGAACCCCAGGTATCCATGCAGCAGATTGGTGACCAGCGCGAAGCAGCGCCGGGTGGCGGGGCCGTCGTTTTCGAACATAACGGCAGCCTGCCCGGCGGCCGTCGGGTCGCCGAGGAGCGAGAGAGCCGTGCGAATCATGCGGAGCCGGTCGCGGTTCCTCCCCAACAACCCGCGCTCTTTCTCCTGGACCGCGACGTAGAGCAGCAGCAGCGCGGAAAGGGCGCGCGCAGGCGCGCACTGCGGGAACTGATCGAGGGCTGAGCGGGCGATGCGCGCGAGACGGGCACGATCCGCAGGTCGCATGGCAGCGAGCGTGTCGAAAGGCAAGATGCCTCGCTCGGGATCGGGAGTGCGTCCGAGCTCCTTCTCTACGAAGGCCCAAAACGCGCTCGTCTCCTCATTGATCTGCTCGCATTCGGCAGAGCCCTCGCTTGGCGCAGGCGGCGGGGGCGGCACGGACTCCGAGGATCGCTGCAAAGTGACCATCGGAGGTGGGGGCGGCGCGATGTGCGGCGGAGGTGCCTCCTCGATGATTTCCTGAATCTCGGTAATGACATCCACCGGCGTGACAAGGCGCCGCAGCGAGGTGTGGGCGGTGAGCTCGGCCGGCCGATGCGGCATTTGCAGGTGCGGCTGAATCGGCGCCTGCGGCTCGGCCGGAAGCGGCGGCTGCGCAGGCATCTGCGGCTGCGCCGGCATCTGCGGCTGCGCAGGCATTCGCGGCTGCACTGGCATCTGTGCCCGCGCCGGCATCTGCGGCTGCGCCGGCATCTGCGGCTGCAGCACTGGCATCTGCGCCTGCACCGGCATCTGCGGCTGCAGCACTGGCATCTGCGCCTGCACCGGCATCTGCGGCTGCAGCACCGGCATCTGCGGCTGCACCGGCATCTGCGGCTGCAGCACCGGCATCTGCGGCTGCAGCACCGGCATCTGCGGCTGCAGCACCGGCATCTGCGGCTGCACCGGCATCTGCGGCTGCAGCACCGGCATCTGCGGCTGCACCGGCATCTGCGGCTGCATCGGCGTCTGCGGCTGCACCAGCATCTGCGGCTGCATCGGCATCTGCGGCTGCACCGGCATCTGCGGCTGCACCGGCATCTGCGGCTGCGTCGGCGTCTGCGGCTGCATCGGCGTCTGCGGCTGCACCGGCATCTGCGGCTGCACCGGCATCTGCGGCTGCAGCGGCATCTGCGCCAGCATTGGCATCTGCGCCTGCGCCGGCATCTGCGCCTGCGCCGGCATCTGCGCCTGCGCCGGCATCTGCGTCTGCGCCGGCATCTGCGCCGGCGCTGGCATCTGCGGCTGCACTGGTATCTGCGCCTGCGCCGGCATCTGCGGCTGCACCAGCATCTGCGGCTGCATCGGCACCTGCGCCTGCGCCGGCACCTGCGCCATATTCGGTGGCTGCGCCTGCATCTGGGACTGCGTCCGAGTGGCGATGAACTCGGACACCACCGGGCGAACCTTCTCCCAGCTCGAGGCGAGGGCGGGATTGCCGGCCGTCAGGGTCGAGGCAAGAGCCGGATCGCAGAGGGCCTTGAGCAGGATGTCGACATGAGCGGCCAGCTTCTGGCGAGCAGCCTCATCGCCGGCCAGCGCGAGCTCGAGCGTCAGCAAACAGAGGGCGAAGCCAGCCCGGTCGCCCTCATGGTCGGCCAGCGCGTCGGCCGCTTTCCGTGCGGCGTCGAGATCCGGCAGCGCGGACAGGCCCTGCCGCGCCAACTCGTCGATTCGCTCGCTATGTGCTGGGTTCACGCCCGAGGTCATGAAACTCCCTTAACCCGGCCTCAAGAAAGGTCCGGCGGCGCGCAACGGCCGCCGAGAATATACGCCCGCAGGCTTACGGCCCGCACGCTCATGCCGAAAGGGCCTCGTCGGCCGCCGCGAGCGTCCTGGCGATCTCCAGCTCTCCGTGAGCGGTCGAGACGAACGCCGCCTCGAACTGCGAGGGCGGAAGGTAAACGCCGCGATCGAGCATGGCGCGGAAGAAGCGAGCGAAGCGCGCGGCGTCCGATTTCTTGGCCGAGGCATAGTCGTACGGGGGCTCGGCACAGAAGAAGAGGGTGAACATGCTGCCGACGCGGTTGACCACGGCGGGGACGCGGTGGGACGCACAGCGTTCTCGAAGCCCTTCAGCCAGGCGGGCGGCAGTGCCCTCGAGCTGTTCGTAGACCCCCGGCCTGGCGAGCTCGCGCAGCGTGGCGATCCCCGCGGCCGTGGCGAGCGGGTTTCCTGAGAGTGTGCCGGCCTGGTAGACGGGCCCCTCGGGAGCAGCCTTGGCCATCAGCTCGCGCCGGCCGCCGAAGGCGCCCACCGGAAGGCCGCCGCCGATGATCTTCCCGAAGGTCGTCAGGTCTGGGTGTATGCCGTAGAGCGATTGCGCGCCACCGCGGGCGACCCGGAAGCCGGTCATCACCTCGTCGGCGATGAACAGCGCGCCGTGCTTGCGGCACAGCTCCTCAATGCCCGGCAAGAAACCCTCGCGCGGCGCGAGCACGCCCATGTTGCCGATGACCGGCTCGACGATGATGCAGGCTATTTGGTCGCCCATCTTCGTGAAGAAGTCGCGCGCGCGGTCGAGATCGTTGAAGGGCAGGGTGATGGTGAGCCTCGCCAGCGCGGCAGGCACGCCCGGCGAGTCGGGCAAGCCGAGCGTCTCGACGCCGCTGCCCGCTTTGACGAGCAGGCTGTCGACCGCGCCGTGGTAGCAGCCCTCGAACTTGACGACGTAGTCGCGGCCGGTCGCGCCGCGGGCGAGGCGGATCGCCGCGGTGGTCGCCTCGCTGCCCGAGGAGACGAGGCGCAGCTTCTCGACCGAGGGGACGGCCTCCATGACGAGCTCGGCGAGCTCGATCTCGCGCTCGTGTGGCGCGCCGAAGCTGGTGCCGGTCCGCGCGGCGGCGATCACCGCCTCGACGACCGGCGGGGCCGAGTGGCCGAGGATCATCGGCCCCCAGGAGCCGACGTAGTCGACGTAGCGGTTGCCGTCGGCGTCGGTCAGCCAGGCACCAGCGGCGCTCGCGAAGAAGACCGGCTCGCCGCCGACCGCGCGAAACGCGCGGACTGGCGAGTTGACACCGCCGGGCATGAGCTTCTGGGCGCGATCGAAGAGCGACTTGCTTCGGGAGCGGTCCATGGATGACCTCGAGGCTCGGCGCGAAACGATTGGGCTGGAGGGGAGAACAGCTCAGTTCGGCTTCGTGTGCCCGCCGGCGTTCAGGCGCTGGGCCGGCCAGAAAGCGCTTTGCGCTGGCTTCTCCGGCAGACGCCGGACGGCAAGGCGCTTTCGCATCCGGGCAATCTCGAGCTGGATGGTCTTCGGGCTCGGGTGCGTGCGAAGCGCCTCGACGAGGACCTCGACCGCTTCCTGCTCACGCTCGAGCTCGGCGAGGACCTTCGCCTGCTCGAACCTTGCCCGGGAGGCGAGCTCCGAGTCGGGCCAGCGGTCGATGAGCTCGGAGTAGGCCTCGATGGCCTTCTCCGGGTCGCCCTGCAACGAGAGCGCAGTGGCGATAAGCATCTGGGAGTCGGCGACGTGAATGCTCTCCGGGTAGCGGCGCTGCAGCGCGCGCGCCTCGACGATGGCCTGGTTGTAGTCGCCGAGATCGAAGTAGTCCTTGGCCGCCGCGTACAGGTAACGGTCGACCTCCGGCGCGTCGGGAAAGGACTGGACGATGCTCGAGAGCTCGGCGACCGCGCCGCGCCGGTCGCCGGCGGACCGCAGGATGTCGGCGAGGTTGGCGCGAGCGTCGAGCGCCTCGGGGACGTCGGGGAAGCGCCGCACCAGGGTCTGGTAGAGCTCGACCGCGCGCTGGACCTTCTTGAGCTCGAGGTAGCAGAGGTCGCCGGCTCCTTTGAGCGCGGGCACGAGCAGAGCCCGCGCCTTGCTCCCGTCCTTCTTGGCGAGCAGCGAGAGCACCTCCTCGTACTCGCGCAGCGCCTCTTCAGGCTGGCGCTGGAAGCTGAGCTCGCGGGCCTTCTCCAAGTGCCTGGCCGGATCGGCCGGGCAGGCGCTCAGCGCGAGGAGCAAGACGAGGAGCGGCGGCGTTTGTCGGCGCATCGGGGCGATTGATCGCGCGGTCTCGCCTGGAAAGCAAGAGTCCACAACCAAGCTCCTTCGGCTGCCAGGCAGCCGAGCCAGGGAGCGATTTGCGCTGGGGCGCGGCGCGCCGGGCGCGAGCCGGCGGCGAGGGCTGGAAGCCTGGCCCGTCCCGCGCGCGTTCGGGTAGAAGGACGCGATGCAACTTGGCCCGTACAGCTTCGAAAAACCCTTCCTCCTCGCGCCCATGGCGGCCGTCAGCGAGGCGCCCTATCGCCAGATCGTGCGCGAGATGGGCGCCGCGCTCGCGCCGACCGAGCTGATCAGCGCCGAGGGCCTGGCGCGCCTCAACGCGCGCACGCTGCGCTACCTGCGGCACGACCCGGCGCGCGAAGACCCGTTTTACGTCCAGCTCTTCGGGGGCGACCCCGCGCGCATGGCCGAGGCGGGCCTCATCGCGCGCGACCGCGGCGCGCGGATCCTCGACATCAACATGGGCTGCCCGGTGCCCAAGGTGACCCGGAACGGCGCCGGCTCGGCCTTGATGGCCGACCCCGCGAGGGCGGCGGCCATCGTGCGCGCGGTGCGCGAGGCGACCAGGCTGCCCGTGACCGCCAAGATCCGCTCGGGCCTGGACGGCCATTCGATCAACGCGGTGCAGGTCGCCCGCGCGCTCGAAGCCGAGGGCGTCGCGGCGATCGCGGTTCACGGCCGGACCCGGGCCCAGGGCTACTCGGGGCGCGCCGATTGGTCGATCATCCGCGCGGTCAAGCAGGCGGTGCGCGTGTCGGTGATCGGCAACGGCGACGTCGCTGGCCGGGGAGACGCCGAGCGCATGTTCGCCGAGACGGGCTGTGACGCGGTGATGGTCGGCCGCGCGGCGCTCGGCAATCCTTGGGTGTTTCGCGAGCTCGCCGGCGGGCAGCCGCCGACACCTGCCGAGCGAACCGAGCTCATCCTCCGACACCTTCGCGAGCACGTGGAGCACTACGGCGACGCCGGTGCGGCTGTCCGGGCGTTTCGCCGGATGCTGGCCTGGTACGCGCGGGGCCTTCGCGGCGCTTCGTGCTTCCGGGCGAGGGCGGTGCTCATCGAAGCGCTCGAGGCGCTGCGCGAGGAGATCGTCCGCTTCTTCAGCACAGCCGAGCGCGAGGACAGCTCGCCCGCCGGCGAGGAGCTGGCCGACATCGCCGATATTTAAGGATGCGGGGTTCGAGGAGGGACGCGTTCACGCCCGCCGGCGCGCGCGCGGGCGCAGCCCGCGACGCTGTCACGCGACGGCCAGGCCCCATCCGGCCGAGCCTGCACCGCCGCCAACTCTCAACTCTCGACCCTCGACTCTCGACCAGCGCCGCCAACCCTCGAGCGCGCCTCGGCGAGCGCCCTGTGGATCTCGTCGAGCGCGCGCTGCGATTCGAGGAGCGCGGCGCGCTCCTTGGTGAGCTCCTCGACCTGGCGCGCGAGGGCGTCGCGCTCGTCGCGCAGCGTCGCGAGCGCCTGCTCGGAACGTCGGGCCTCCTCGATTCGCTGCTCGAGCTCCGAGGCGAGCCGCTCCTCCTCGCTGAGCGTCTCGGCCAGCTCGTCCTCGCGCTGGGCGAGCGTCTGCTCGAGCTTCTCACGGGCCTCGGCCGCCTGTTCCAGCTCGTCGCGGGCCGCCCGCAGCTCGAGCAGCGCGTCGTCGCGCTCGGCTTCGAGGCTGTGCATCTCGCGGCCAAGCTCCTCGATGAGCCGCACGCGCTCGGCGACCTCGTTCGCCATCCGCGCCGCCTCTTCGGTGCGGCAGCGGGCCTCCTCGGCGGCCCGCGCGAAATCGGCGCGCGCCTGCTCGAGGTCGCGCGAGAGGGCGGCGTTGAGCTTGCTCGCGTCTTCGAGCTGCTGGCGCAGGTCCGCGACGAGCGCGAGCGCGGAGGCGCGCGCCTCGCTCGGGGTCGTCGGGGTCGGCGCCGCGGGGGCGACCGGCGCGGTGGCGGCCTTGAGCCTCTCCTTGAGCCGCTGGCGGCGCGTCTTCGCGTCGAGCTTGGACGCGTTCGAGGAAGCGGCGGTCGCGGTGTGCTGGGCGGGCGCAGCCGCGGTCTTCTCCGGAGCGGGGGCGGTCGCCATCTCCCTCGTCGCGGCCGCGACCGCGGGCGCCTCCGAAACGCGCGCGGGCTCGGCGACGGCTGCCTGGACGACCGCCGGGCTCGGATCGCCATGCTGCTCGGGGGCCTGGACCATCGCCTGGAGCGCGCTGACGACGGGCGGCGACGCGGCGGGCGTGGCCTCGTGCTGTGCGGCGAGCGGCTCGGAGGCCGCGGCGGGCGCCTCCGCCGAGGAGGCAGCCTGCGCGGGCGCCGGCGCTTCGGAGGGCGCGGGTTGGGCGACTGCCTCGGAACGGCTTTCCGATTCGGCTCGGTCTTCGACGGCCCCCGCCTCGCCCTGAGGGACGGCGGGCGTCGGCGCAGCCCGGGGTTCGGCCTCGACGGGCTGGCTCTGCGGTTTCGGGTCGCCTGCGGCCTTGACCGGCTGCTCGGGACGGGCGGGCTCTCTCGCCTCGGGCTCTTGCTCGGCGACGGCGGCCGAAGTGAAGGCGCTCAGGCGCAGGCGGGGCCGCGCGTTGGAGACGTTGGCGTCGAAGGCTTTTCGCATGCTTCCCTCTCTTCGGATTCCTCGATCAGCCGCCGATAGCCGCGCGCTTCCGGGCCTGCAGCTCGTACAGCTTGCCCAGGATTTCGTCGATGAGCGCCTGGATGTCCTGCGCGCCCTTCGAGTCGGGGTCGGCGACGAAGATGGGCCGTCCTTCGCTCGAGGCCTGCGCGAACTTGGAGCACTGGCGCACGATGCTCTTGCACAGATAGTCGCCGTAGTGGTCCTGCAGCGCCGACTGCGCTTCCTTGGCGAGCTTGAAGGTGGCGTTGAAGGAGTTGATGACTATCGAGACCGTGCTCAGGTGGTACTGCAGATCCTCCTCGAGGCTCTGCAGGGTGTCGAAGAGCAGCTTCAGGCCGTGGAAGGACAGGAAGTCGCCGAGCACCGGCACTATCAAGTCGTCGGTGGCGATCAACGCGTTGAGGTTGAGCAGACCGAACGACGGCGGGGCGTCCATCACGACGAAGTCGTACTGCCCCGCAATCTCCCGCAGCGCGTTGCGCATCTTGAACTCGCGCCCGGCCATCGGCATCAGCGCGAGATCGACGGTGCTCATGTTGAGGTTCGACGGAATCAGGTCGAGCTGCGGCACGCCGGCGTTGACGATGACTTCGGAGATGGGCACGCGCTTGACGAGCACCTCGAGCAGCGTGCGCTCGAAGCTCTCGCCGTCGAGCCCCAGGCACTTGGTCGCGTGCCCCTGGCTGTCGAGGTCGATGATGAGGACCCGGTAGCCCATCTCCGAGAGCCGGAACGCGTAGCTCGTGGAAAGCGAGGTCTTGCCGGTGCCGCCTTTGAAGTTGAGGAAGAGCTGGCGGCGCGGCTCGAGCGGCGCGGGCATCAGCCCGAGCTGCTGGCGGAGCGCGAGCAGGTCGAGCGGGGTGTAGGCGTCCTTGCGCAGCGCTTCGGAGAGCTGCTTGGGCTCGAGCTTGAGGATCTGCGCGGCGCGCCGCGGCGTGTAGCTGACAGGTTCCATGGCGTCCTACGGCACGAAGTAGCGCTGCCCTCGGCGCACCAGCCGCCCCTGCCGCTCCAAGGCGAGGGCGGCGGCGAGCACCAGCTCGGGCTCCTTGCCAATCGCTCTCGCGAGGTCGTCCTGGCTCTGCCCGCGCAGCGAGGCGTAGATTCGGCCCAGGACCTCCTCCTCGAGCGCGGCGAGCTCGGGGGCCTTCGCGGTCGGCTCGGGCGCCGTTGGCGCCGGGAGGCTGGCTTCGGTAGTCGGGTGGGGCTGGGGCGCAGGCGCGGGAGGCGCGGCCTCGGGCGGGTGCGCGGCCGTGGCCCGCGCGGCAGCAAAGGTCGAGCGGGCAGCCCGCGCGATCGCCACGCGCTGCTCCTTGGGAAGAGAGGCGAGGCGGCGAATCTCTCGGCGGCGCCGGGCCGGATCGAGGTCGGCGATCGCGTACACCTCGGCGCCGAAGGTGCGGCTGAGGCCCTTGGCCGCGGCGCGCCGCACGCTCGCGTCGGCGTCGTCGAGCGCGCCGAGCAGGGCGGCCTCGGCCGCCGTTCCCGGCCCCGTGCCCAGGCCGAGCACGGCGACCCGGCGCACCGAGGCATCGGCGTCGCGGCAGGCGCGCTCGAGCACCGCGGGCATTCGGTGCTGCCCGCTGGCGAGCACCGCGGCGCGCCGGCGCACGAGCGGCGAGCTGTCCTTGAGCGCGCGCTCCAGAGCCTCGGTCTGGCCGAGGCGGACGGCCGTCTCGAGCGCGGCGAGGCGAACCTCTATCGATTCGGCGCCCAGGTGCGGCTGCACGAGCGGCAGGACCGACTGGTCGCCGGCCGCGCCCATTACCTCGAGCAGGGCGCAGCGCACGTCCTTGTCCCGCTCGGCGTTGAGGGCCGCCGCGACCGCGGGCAGGGCAGCGCGGGGCCCGAGCGCCTTCAGGCGCTGGGCGGCGCGGGCGCGCGAGGCGGGATCGCTCGCCGACAGCTCGCGCAGCGAGAGCGTGAAGAGCGTCTCCTCGGAGCGGGTCTCGAACCGCGCGCTCGCGCAGAGCGCCTCGAGCTCGGGCTCGCCGACCCCGAGCCGGCCTTCGGCCGCGAAGCTCTCGGCGGCCTGTTCGGCCGACTCGAAGCCGCTGGTGCGCGTCGGCGGCGGGGGCAGGCCGCCCGAGACCGCGGCCCGGAGGCTGAGCACCTCGGCGCGCAGCTCGGCGATGAACTCGGCGAGGTCCACCCCGTCGCCGTCGCCGCCGGCCTGGCGGACCTGCTCGGCCTGGATGAGCCGGCCGAGGAACCGCTCGCGCTCGGCGTGAAAAGCCTCGACCTGCCGGCGCGCGTCGTCGCGCTCGCGCACCGCCTCGGCGATGCGCGTCTCGGCCGCCGCGAGCTGCGCCTTGAGCTCGACCTCTCTTCGCGCAGCCTCGGCGAGATCGGCCTTCAGGCGCTCAACCAGCTCGTTGGTGCGCGCCTGCTCCGATGTGAGCTGGTCGATGCGGCACTCGAAGAAGACCACCTTCTCGAGCGCGCTTTTCAGAAGGTTTTCCGGGCGTTCCAGCGCTGCCCCTCCAGTGTACGGAGACGGTTCAGCATAGGGGAGTGTCGCCCAAATGACAACCGCTCACGCGTGGTCATGTATTGTCACCGCCCGCGCGGCCGCAGGGTCGATTAGAGGCGGCGCGCGGGCAGGAATCGACGGAATCTTTGCGCTTGCCGCGCGGGCCGGGGCGCAAAGCGCCGCGCGAGGGCTGAGATCGCCGGCGCGCCGCCGCCGCGGAGGCGCTACCGGGGCGCTTCGAGCAGGCCGATCGCCGCGTCGAGCACCGGCCCTGCGCTCTCGTGGAGGACCAGGGAGGCCAGTTGGTCGTAAGGGGTCGGGTCGCGGTTGAGGATGACCATCGGGCAGGTCCCGCCGCGCTCGACGACGAGCAGGTTTGCGGGCGCGACGGTGAGGCTCGTGCCCACGACGAGCAGCAGCTCCGCCGCGTCGACGGCCTCGCGCGCCGGGCGCAGCGCCCGGTCGTAGTCGAGCGGATCGCCAAAGAGGACGACGTCGGGCTTGAGCACCCGACCGCAGGCGCAGCGCGGTGGCCCGTCGGCCGGATAGCTCTCGGCGAGCGAGGTCGTGCCGCAACGCGGGCAGGTGGCGCCGCGCAGGCTGCCGTGCAGCTCATAGACCGGATAGCCGGTCGAACAGAGCCGGTCGAGCCCGTCGATGCTCTGGGTGACGACCGTGACCTGCTTGCCCAGCGCCGCCAGCCGGCCCGGAGCCCGGTGCACCGCGTTCGGCTGCGCGTGCGCCCAGGGCAGGAAGATGCGGCCGAACAGCTCCCAGAAGTGGACCGGATCGCGGAAGAAGTAGTCGCGCGAGAGCGCGGCCATCAGCTCCCGGTCGCGCCACAGCCCCTGGGCCGAGCGAAAGTCGGGGATGCACGAAGGCGGCTCTGTTGACGCCCCGGCGCCAAGGAAGAAGACGACGCGGAAGGCCGCGTCGAGGAGCCGCGCCAGTTCCATCGCCGTCACCTCTTGAGCACGCGCTCGTAGATGCGGGCCTCGACGAAGATCTGGAAGAGATCCTTGTCGAGCTGGCCGCCGTCGGCCTCGCGCCGAAGGATGTCGAGCGCGAGCTCGCAGGGCAGCGCCTTCTTGTAGGGCCTGTCCGAGGCGGTGAGCGCGTCGAAGACGTCGCTGATGGCGATGAGCCGGCTCTGGACCGGGATGTCGGGCGCGCTCAGGTTGCGCGGATACCCGGTGCCGTCGAGCTTCTCGTGGTGCGCGTGGGCTATCTCCGGCACCCGCCGCAGGTTGCGGGTCCAGGGGATCTGCGAGAGGAAGCGGAAGGTCCAGGTGACGTGGCTCTCGATCTCTTTGCGCTCCTCGTCCGTGAGGCTGCCCTTGGGGATGGCGAGGGTGCGCACCTCGTGCTCGGTGAGCAGGGGCTTGGTGCCGCCGCGCCCGTCGGGAAAGGCGCGCTTGCCAATTTCGGCGAGGCGCTCGAAGCCGCCGGTGGCGAGCACCGTCGGCCGGTTGCAGGCGTGGATGAACTCGAGGATGTCGTCGAGCTCCTTGCGCGCGCCCTCGAGCCTGCGCTCCTCCTCGGCGACGGCCGCGGCGGCCTGCTCGCCCAGCCGCTGCAGCAGGTCGCGCTGACGCCGGTAGCTGTCGCTCTCGAGGCGCGCGCGCGCCAGCTCGAAGCGAAGCTGCAGCGACTCGAGCTCGAAGGGATAGAGCTTGTTCGCCTTGACGAGCACCGGCTCGCGCACCCCGACCTTGCCAAAGTCGTGCAGCAGCGACGCGTAGCGCAGCTCGTTGATCTCCTCGCGCGAGAAGCGCAGGTCGGCGTAGGCGCCGCTCGAGGTCGCGTTGACCTTCTCGGCGAGCCCCACGGTGAGCGTCGCGACGCGGCTCGAATGGCCCGCGGTGGTCGGGTCGCGCGATTCGATGGCGAGCACCGAGGCGTTGACGAAGCCCTCGAAGAGCCGGTTTATCTCCTCGTGGAGCAGGGCGTTGTCGATAGACGCCGCGGCCTGGCCGCCCAGGGCGACCAGGAGCTCCTCGTCTTCGGAGGTGAAGGCGCCCTCGCGCTTGTTGAGCGCCTGCAGCACGCCGCTCACCTCGCCGCTGACGCCCCACATCGGTACGCACAAGATGTTGCGGGTGCGATAGCCCGTGCTCAGGTCGACATTGCGGTTGAAGCGCGGGTCGGCATAGGCATCGACGATGTTCACCGTCGCGCCGGTCTGCGCCACGTAGCCGGCGATGCCCGTGTCGAGCGGGATGCGGATCTCGCCGGTGCCCTGGGCGATCTTCGTCCACAGCTCGCGCCGCTCGCGATCGACGATGAAGAGCGAGCAGCGGTCCGCGTCAACGACCCGCGCCGCCGCGGTCAGGATGAGATCGAGCAGCCGATCGAGATCGCGCTGTGCGGTCATCGCCTTGGCGACATCGAGAATTGCCGAAAGCTTGTCGACACGGCGCTTGAGCTCGGCCGGTCCGGCCGCTTCGGTCATCGGTGCCTCGGCTGCTGGGGCCTTGTTGCCCGCGGGAGAACACTGTCTATCACCGCACTAGCGGGGCTGCCACTTGTCGGCCGCACCACGGCCGCGCGCGCCGGGGCCCGGTCCGCCTCCTCGGTGGTCGGCTGGGACGTCGAGGAGAGCCGGCTCCCGCGTCTTGCCCGGAGCGGCGGCGGGCTGCGCCCGGACGCGAGAGCGGGCGGCCGCCTACGGCTTTTGCGGCCGCCCCTGAGAGAGGATGTCGAGCAGCGCCCCGGCCGCGCGCTCGAGGAAGCGCCCTTTGCGCAGCAGCAGCCCGATCGGGCGCGTCAGGCTCTGATCGGAGAACGGGCGGGTGACCAGCGTGCCGTTGAGCTCCTCGCTCTGGACCGTCGCCTTCGGGAGGATGGAGACGCCCATGCCCAGCTCGACCGCGCGTTTGATCGTTTCGATGTTGTCCATCTCCATCGCGACTTGGACCTGCACCCCCGCTTGCCGCAGCGTGCGATCGATAGCCTTGCCCGTGGGGATGTCGCGCTCGAAGCCGATGAAGCGCATCCCCTCGAGGTCCGACAGCTTGACGCTGCGCTTGCAGATGAGCGGGTGGTCCTTGGCCGTCACCAGCACCATCTCGTCCGAGCGGAAGGGCAGCACCTGCAGCCCAGGGCGGTTGGCGGGATAGGCGATGATCCCGATGTGCGCGGTGTCGCCGAACACCTCGTCGACGACCACGTCGCTGCGGCGGTAGTTGAGCCGCACGTTCACCTTGGGGTAGCGCCGCAAGATGGCCTTGAGGTACGGCGCGAGCTCGTGCAGGCCCACCGAGTAGATCGTCGAGATGGTCACCTCGCCGGCGATCTCGTTCGACTCCTCGCGCATCGCCATCTCGAGGCTGGCGAACGACTGCAGGATCTCCTTGCTCGCGCGGTAGAGCTTGGCGCCGACCGGCGTGGGCATCGCCGCGCGCGCCGAGCGCGACAGCAGCTTCTGCATGTATCGCGTCTCGAGCGTCCGGATCTGCTGGCTGACCGCCGACTGGGTCACGTGGTTCATCCGCGCCGCGACGGAGAAGCTGCCGGTCTCCACCACGTCACAGAAGACTTTCAGAGATTCGATATGCATAAGGGCCCCTAATCTGTCTTCCGGCAGATATTAGGAGTGTCCCTCGTCTCTGGCAAACCCGACCGCGCCATCTTCGAGCCGCGTCTGCCGCACGGGCACGAACCTGTCGCGGACCGCGGCGTGGATGGTGTTGGCGAGCCCGACGCGGTCCTCGCCGGGTTCGACCGGGGCGCCGAAGGTGACCCGCGCCTCGATCCGTCCCAGCTCCAGCAGCGCGCGAAGGTGCGGGCCGAACGCCATGTCGCCCCACCAGCAGACCACTTTCGACGGCGGCTCGGGCGAGTCGGGGCATTCGTAGCCGAGAGTCACCGGCACGCACGAGGCGCCCTGGTCGATGGCCGCCTGGAAGAGCGCGGCATGGAAGCGGGCAACTTCGACGCCGGGCGAGGGGCGGGCTTCGGGGAAGAAGGTGACGGGAAGCCCGAGCGCGAGGCGCTCGCGGATCTGCTGGCGCACCCGCGGGACGTCGTCGGAGTTGTAGCGCTCGATGAAGATCGTGCCCACCAGGCGCGCGAGCCAGCCGACCAGCGGCCAGCGCGCGACCTCCACCATCGAGACGAAGGCGCTCGGATAGCAGGCGCTCAGCACGAGGATGTCGAGGTACCCGAGGTGGTTCGAGGCGAAGAGCAAGGGCCCGCGAGGCGGCCGGCCGTGCACCTGGATCCGCACGCCGAAAGCGTGGCAGGCGGCCCTCGCCCACAGGTGCATGACGCGCGCGCCGACTCGCAGCGGAAAGGCCCCGCGGCCGGCCGTCAGCAGCCGGGCGGACAGGGGCCAGGGCGCGAGGAGGAGCGTCCAGACCAGGACTCGGGCAACGCGGATGGCGAAGTGCACGGCAGGCAGAATCAACGAGAAGCCCGGGGGGCGCAATTCCCGACGCGCTCCCGAGCGCCCGTGGCTCGAGGCGCCTTCACTGCGCCCGGAGCCTTGCCGGGGAATCATGAACCGCGAGGATTGATCTCGCGGTCGAGCCCGCGGTGGGGCTACGAGGCGAGTCTGCACCGCGAGGCAGGGCTCAGTTCAGCTCCACCTTGCACCCGTACAGCACGACGACCTTGGCGGCCGCGTCCGCCTGGACCGTCGCGCAGGTCTCGGGGCAAAGCCGGATGATGTCGTCGGCGATGAAGAACTTGCCGGCGGCGCACTGCGAGGCGTCGGTGACCTGAGAGAAGAGCTGCTGCTCGCCGCCGGAGCCGGGCGTGTAGCCGATGACGACGGTCGTCAGATCGATGGTCTTGCCCGGGGGGGCCTCGGGGATTGGGTACTCGCACTCGACGACGGCGCCCTCGATGACGCCGGTGGCGATCTCGCGGAAGACCTCGTCGTAGGAGCCGTGCTCGCAGATGGGGAACCGGAGCCCTCCGGTCAGTCGGCTCAACGCCTGATAGCCGGTCCCCGGGCCTTCGGTGCCCGAGCCCGCGCACGTCCGGGTCTCGATGGGCTCGGCGGGCTGATAGGCGCCGCCCTCGGGCTTGGCCGCGAGGTTGATAATGCTGTGCCAGGTGTACTTGCGCTCGCTGGCGCTGCCGAACTGCTCGGGCGAGAGGGCGAGCAGCAGCGTGTCGAAGCGTTCGGCGGCGAGCACGCCCTTGTCGGCCTGGTCGTAGTCGTTGATGCGGCTGCTCTCGTCGCCTGGGACCGTCCGGCAGTTGAGGCCGTCGTCCGACAGCTCCACGAAGTGCTTGTGCGCCTCTGGCCGCAGCCAGGCCTGCCACCCGTCGGGCGCGAGGCCGTAGAGCGGGTCTCGGCTGGAGAAGCTGGTGAGCGCCACGCAGACCGAGTCGTGGCTGCGGACCTCGGTGCTGTAGTGGAAGAAGATCGGCGGGTTGATGCCCGGCTGGCCAGGGACCGGATTGCACGTGGTCGTGCTCAAGGGGGCCTCGACGCAGATGCGGCAGAGGTTGTCGTTGCTGTTGGTCGTGGGCCCGTGCAGCCCGATGACGATGACCCGGTAGTCGATGCTGCTCTCGCCGATGATGCGCGCGAAGTTGTTGTTGATGTTCTGCTGGACGGCATCGATCTCGTCGTCCATCGACGCCGAGTTGTCGATGAGGAAGACGATGTCGACCGGCTTCTTCACCAAGGTCGCCTCGGCGCTCGTCGCAACGCAGGCGGCGTCGGGCCTGTGGCCCGCGTCCTCGCCGCCGGAGCCGCCGTCCCATTCGAGCCAGCCGGCGTCGTCGTCGAGCCAGCCGGCGTCCTTGTCCTTCGTGACCCCGGCGTCCCGGCTTTCGACCGAAGCGGGCTCGCCGCCGGAGCAGGCGGCCCCGGTGAAGGCTAGGACTGCGGCAGTGACCAGGCGAGAAAGCACTCTCGACGAAGACATGGACGACCTCCAGACCGACGGATCGGGAGGGTAGCGCACGGAGACGCGCGGGGAAACCTGGCCGGCGCGCGGCTGCGGAATGGCCTCGGTCGGTGGAGCCGGAGATATGCCGTGTGCATCGGTCTCCGCGCGCCCGCGCTCGGCGAACGCCGGTGGGCGCCGCCACGAAGGGCGGCGATCCGGCGCTAGCCTGCCGGGCCCGGGCCCGGTTGGGCGGGCGACATTCGCTCGCTCACGAAGCGAGTGGCGACCTCCACGTCGAACTCGGCCATCCCGCCCGGGAAGAGGAGATCGGCCATCAGGAAGGCATCGGGGAGCGGCGGCGGCGTCTGGAACGGCACCGCGATGCAGGCCATGAAGGCGCGCTTGGCCGCTTCGACGCCGTACTGCGTGTCCTCGACGACGAGCGCCTCGTCGGGCTCGACGCCCAGGCGGCGCGCGGCATCGAGGAAGATGTCCGGCGCAGGCTTGCTGGGGCCGCCTTCGGAGGAGAGCGCGACGCTGAAGAGCGAGCCGAGCCCCGTCCTGTCGAGGATGGTCTCGAGAACTCCTGGCGACGACCCCGAGGCGACGGCGAGCGGCAAGCCGAGCGAACGCAGCCGTTCGGCGAATCGGGCCATCTTGGGAAAGACCGTCGTGTGCCGGCGCGCGATCTCGAGGTAGAGCTCGTTCTTGCGGGCGACGAGCGTCTCGACCGGGTCCGACAGGCCGAACCGCTCGCGAAAGGCGGCCAGCACCTCGTCGTTGCTGCGCCCGACGTACTGCGTCTTCACCTCGCGGCTGAGCGTCACTCCGCGCTCGGCGAGCAGCAGCCGGTCGGCCTCGTAGTAGCTCTCCTCGCTATCGACAAGGGTCCCGTCGAGGTCGAAGATGGCCGCGCGAAGGCGCGCCCGCGGCGCCGGCCTCACCCGCGCGCAGAGCTCGATGCGGTTGCCTTCCGGATCGCGCAGGACCAGCTCGCGCAGGCCATCGCCTGTCTCGCGCGGCGCGCTCTGGGCCGCGACGCCGAGCTGCTTCAGCCGCTCGTGCTCGGCGTCCACGTCGGCGACCTCGAAGGCGAGGTGCGCGGGCGAGGCCGGAGGCGCGGCGCCCTCGCGCTGCAGCAGCTCAAGGCGCGAAGAGCCGCGCTCGAGGAACACGGTGCGCAGCCCCGGCGTGTTTCGGCTCCGATAGCGGTAGGAGGTCGAGAAGCCGAGGACCTTCCGGTAGAAGAGCTCCTTGGCGAAGAGGTCCGAGACGGCGAGGCCGACGTGATGCAGGTCCATGGGCCCGCAAAGATAACAGAGCCCGTCGGCCACTCCGCCGCGCGCGGGGACTCGAGGTCGCTTCCGGCGAGCCGCTAGGCGCGCAGCAGCACCGCGCCCCAGTGGAACCCCGCGCCGAGCCCGACGAAGCAGACGAGGTCGCCCGGCTTGATGCGGCCGGACTTGCGGCACTCGTCGAAGGCGATGGGGATGGTCGCGGCGGTCGTGTTCCCGTAGCGCTGGATGTTGTTGTAGATGCGCTCGTCGGGCAGCTTGAGGACCTTCTGGACCATCTTGTTGATGCGCAGGTTCGCCTGGTGCGGGATGAGCAGGTCGATCTGCTCGACGCCCAGCCCCGCGGCCGCGCACAGCTCGTGGACGGTCTCGGGGATCTTGGTGACCGCCATGCGGAAGACCGCCTTGCCGTTCATCATCGGCATCGGCATGCCCTCGTCTATCTGCTTGTGCGTGACGTAGGGCCGGTGGGCGAACCCGACGCCCGGGACGTACAGGTCCTCTATTCCACCGCCGTCCGAGTGCAGGCTGAACCCGAGCAGCCCGCGCTCGTCGCCGCCGGCGCGCAGCACCACGGCGCCCGCCGCGTCGCCGAAGAGCACCGTCCGGTCGCGAAGCTGCGAGGCCGCGGCGACCTCATCGGCCGTCGGCCCGTCTTCCGAGAGGCCGAAGAGGTGGTCCCAGCAGCGCCAGGGCATGAAGCCGCTGTGGACCTCGGCGCCGATGAGCAGCACCGTCTTCGCCTGGCCGGAGCGGATGACCGCGTCGCTCACCTGAAGGCCGAACAGGAACCCGGTGCACTGCTGGCGGATGTCGAGCGCGGGGACGTTGTGCAGGCCGAGCTTCTTCTGGACGAGCCCGCCGCAGCCCGGGAAGTAGTAGTCGGGGGTCATGGTGGCGAAGACGACGTAGTCGATCTCCTCCTTGGAGACTCCCGCGTCCTGCATCGCCTTCTCGGCCGCGCGCGCGCCCAGGTCGCTGGTCGTCGTGCCGTCCTTGACGAAGTAGCGCTCCTCGATCCCCGTGCGCTCGCGGATCCACTCGTCAGAGGTGTCGACCATCCGCAGCATTTGGGCGTTGGTCACCTTGTGCTCCCCGGTGACGAAGCCGCTTCCGATGATATGGGCACGCAACATGGTCGACTCCTCGGCAAAAGGCGGCCTGTATCAATCTTGAGCCGAGCGCTTGTCAAGCCGCCGCTTAGGCGCGCCGCGCTGCCGCTCTCGCCCTTCTCGGGGGGCGCATGGTAACGTGGGCCGCTGGCGCGCACCCCGAAAAGCAAGCGATTTCATGGCCGAGGCACTGCTGGAGCGATACACCGGGTCCTACCCGAAGGGCACGGTCCTCTTCGAAGAGGGCGAGCCCGGCGATCGCATGTTCGTCATCGACTCGGGCCGGGTGGAGATCGTCAAGCGGGTCGGGAACGAGAGGCTGAAGATCGCCGAGCTCGGCCCCGGCGAGTCGGTCGGCGAGATGGCGATCCTCGACGGCCAGCCCCGCTCGGCCAGCGCTGTGGTCTGCGAGGACGCGGTGCTCGTGGTCATCGACTCCAAGACCTTCGAGAACCTGGTCCGGCAGAGCGGCGAGATAGCCGCGCGCATCATGCGCAAGCTGTCGCAGCGGCTGCGCGAAGCCAACCGGCAGATCGAGGGCTTCCTTGCGCGAAACGGCACGCTCGCCGCGGTCGGGGCGCTGCGGGCCATCTCTGGCCGGGAGCACGAGGGCGTGCGGCCGCTGCCCCTCGGCACCTGCGCCGCCAGCCTCGGCGCGCGCCTCGGGGTGGGGGAGCACGAGGCCGAAGCCCTCTGGCAGCGGCTTCAAGCCGCCGGGGTGATCGTCGAGCGGGACGGCGAGGCCGCCCTGGCGACCGAGCAGCAGATCGAGGAGTACCTCGCCTACCTGGATCTCAAGCAGCGCTACGATCCGCTGACGGTGCGAGAGCTGTCCGAGGTCACCGGCCTGCCCGAGGGCGAGGTCCATCGCATCGCGCGCCGCATACTCGCCTCTCGCCTACCGGAAGAGCAGGGCCTGGTCGATCCCTACCAGCATTTTCTTTCGCTGAAAAAGCGCTTCGAATATCTCGACCGGGTCTAGCCCCGTCGAAGGAGCCGAGCGTCATATGAGAGTCGCCTGTCCGAGTTGCAAGACCGTCTACAACGTCGACGACGCGAAGATCCCCGCGTCCGGCGCCAACCTCAAGTGCGCCAAGTGCAAGGCCTCCTTCCCGGTCAAGAAGAGCGCGGTGCCGCTGCCCGGCGGACCAGAGACGGTCCCGCTGCCCGGCGGGCCGGAGACGGTCCCGCTTCCCGGCGGCGCCCCCGGCGCGGACGCGGTGCCCCTGCCTGGCGGCCCGGAGACGGTCCCCCTGCCCGGCGCGGGCTTCGCGCCGCCATCGCCTGAGCCCGGCGGCTCCCTCGGTTTCGGCGACGCCGATTTCGGAGCGCCGCCCCCGGCGCCTGCGCCGGGTGGTCCGCTCGGTTTCGGCGACGTGGACTTCGCGGCGCCGCCGCCTGCCGCGGGGGCTGGCTCAGGGATGGACTTCGGCGGCGTAGACTTCGGCGCGCCGCCGCCCGCCCCTCCGCCGCCGGCCGCAGACGGCTCGGGCCTCGACTTCGGCGGCGTGGACTTCGGCGCGCCCCCGCCCGCTCCTCCGCAGAGCGGCCCGGGGATCGACTTTGGCGCCCCGCCGGCGCCGGCCGGGTCGGGCCTCGACTTTGGCGGCATCGACTTCGGCGCCCCTCCGGCCCCGCCGCCTCCGGCCGGGTCGGGGATGGACTTCGGTGGCGTGGACTTTGGCGCGCCTCCGCCCCCGCCGGCATCCGGCGCGCCGGGAAGCGAGGTTGACTTCCTCAGCTTCGACGCGCCCGCCGCGCCACCGGCGGGCCCGCCCCCGTCTGCCGACTCTTTCGAGTTTGACCCGAGCGCGCCCGCGCGCGACGAATTCGAGGCCGACCTCTCGGCGCCGATGCCCGGAGCCTCCGCGCCGGCAGCGGCGCCGGGCGCCGACAACGACCTCGAGCTGCTCGACTTCATCGACGAGGCGGGCGCCTCCGCGGGCCCGGCGGCGGCCGGCCGCAGGCCTCGCCGCGGCTCGGAGCGCTACCAGATCCGCCGCAAGAGCGGGAAGGTGTTCGGGCCGTTCGATCAGGCCGCGGTCGTCAAGATGCTCGGCGAGGGCCAGCTCCTCGGCAACGAGGACGTGACCACCGACGGCGAGAACTGGCTGCCCATCGGCTCGGTGCCCGCGTTCGCCGAGGCTATCCAGAAGCTGATGGAGAGCCCGGGAGGCCTGCCCGGCCTGGCCGCGGGCGGGATGGCCGAGGTGCCCGCCGAGAGCAGCGAAGAGGCGCTCGAGCGCATCAAGGCGCTCTACGGCGATCGCATGGCCGCCATCGCGATCGTCGACACGCAGGCGGCCTCGCGGAAGTTCCGCCGCAAGCTGCCGTTCATCATCGGCGGCGCGCTGCTGCTCGCCTTCATCGGCACCGGCGTCTACCTCGGGTTCACCCCGTACGGCTTCTTCGGCATGCGCCGGCTGTTCCCCAAGACCCTGACCCCGGGGACTGCGGCCTACGCCAAGTTCCAGGAGGCCTCCAAGGCGCTCGGTGAGGACACCTTTGAAGGCTACAAGCGCGCGCTGTCCGACGCCGAGAGCCTGCTCGCCGAGAACGACGCGGTGATCGAGTCACGCGCGCTGTTCGCCCAGGCGGTCTTCTACCTGAAGCGCCGCTACTTTGCGGCAGACGACAAGCTGCCCAAGGCCAAGCTCTACCTCGACGAGCTCGTCCTCGCCGCCAAGGACAAGCCCGAGGTGATCAAGGCGCGCGCGGGCTACCACCTGCTCAAGGGCGAGGAGTCGCAGATCCGCGCCCAGCTCGAGTCGGCGGCCTCGCGCAAGGACGATCCGGAGTTCCTCTTCCTGCTCGCCGAGAGCTACTACCGCGAGCGCAACGTCAAGCCTGCGGCCGAGGCGCTCAACAAGGTGCTCGCCAACGACGACAAGAGCGCCAAGGCGCTCCACGGGCTCGGCCTGCTCAAGACGTTCGAGAAGCCGGCCGACTACGACGCCGCGCTCGACTACTTCCAGAGGGCGCTCGACGCGAACCCGCGGCACCTCTCCTCGGCCGTCGAGATCGCCGCGATCCTCGTGCAGAAGCTCGCCCAGCCGGACAAGGCGAGCTCGCACCTGCAGAGGACGCTCACCGAGGAGGCCAAGAAGCTGCTGTCGCCCTCGGATCTGGCGCGCGCCCATTACCTGATGGGCATGGTCCACGCCGCCCGGCACGAGGCGGAGCCAGCGCAGAAGGAGTTTGAGGCCGCGCTTCGGGTCTATCCCGACTCCGCGCCGGCCAAGGCCGCCTACGGCCGCTACCTGCTCAAGCGGCGCGAGTACGACAAGTCGCTCGAGCTGTTCGACGCCGCCTTCGCCACCGACGACAGCGAGATCGACTACCTCGACGGCCTGGTGCGCGCGATGGTCGGGGCCTCAAAGCTGCACACGGCGGCCAAGACCCTCGCCGACGCGAGCGGCAAGCACCCCGGCAGCCCGCGCATCGCCTTCCTGCAGGGCCGCGTCGCCGACGAGATCGACAAGGGCGAGGAGGCCGAGCGCAACTACAAGCGCGCCATCAGCGGCGACGCGAGCTACTGGGAGCCTTTGTACTACCTGGGCCGCTTCCACCTGAAGCGCAAGCGGCTCGACGAGGCGAAGGCCGCCTTCAGCGACGCGCTGCAGAAGGCTCCGGGCAGGCCCGAGCCGCACGTCGGCATGGGCAACTACCTGATGGCGACCGGCACCATCGACGAGGCCAAGAGGGAGTTCCTCGCCGCGCTCGAGATCGACCGCGAATACGCGCCGGCGCACTTCGGCCTGGCCGAGGTGCTCTTTGCCGAGAGCGCGTTCGACGACGCGAAGAAGGAATACGAGACGGTCCTCGAGCTCGACCCGACCCTGGCCGGAGCCTACACGCGCTACGCAACCTTGCTGTGGCGCCTTGGGGATCGCGAGGGCGCGGCCTCCATGTTCGAGAAGGCGAAGAGCGCGGATCCGAAGGACCTGGAGGCTATCTGGCAGCTCGGCGCCGTCTACTTCGAGCTGGAGAGGTACAACGACGCGGTGAAGAACATCGAGGCGGCGCTCACCATCGATCCGGCGCACGCCGACTCGTACTTCTACAAGGCGCGTGTCCACTACGTGCGCCACGAGAACACGCAGGGCATCGAGGCGATGAAGGCTGCTCTCGAGCGCGCGTCGATGCGGCCGCACTACTACTACTGGATGGGCAACATCCTCTACCAGGCCCAGCGCTTCGCCGAGGCGTTCGAGAACTGGCAGCAGGCCATCAAGCTCGACGCCAACTACGCCGACGCGCTCGAGGCGGTCGCCAAGGGCCACCAGGAGCAGATGAACCACCCCGAGGCGATCACCTTCTTCGAGAAGACGCTGCAGGTCGACGGCGAGCGCAAGCGGCTCATCTTCAACATTGCCGAGAGCTACTTCGCGATGAACCAGTTCGACAAGGCCATCGCCAAGTACCAGGAGGCGCTGAAGGCCGATCCGACGCTGGTCGGCGCGTACTTCAAAATTGGCCGCTGCTACAACGAGAAGGGTCGGCTCAACGACGCGGTCGTCTGGTACCAGCGGGCGGTCAAGAACGATCCGGACGCCAAGGAGGTCTGGCGCTTCCTCGGCTACGCCTACAAGGAGCGCGGCAAGAACGCCGACGCGACCACGGCGTTCGAGAAGTACGTCGAGCTCAACCCGGACGCCGGCGACGTGCCCGACATCCTCAACGAGATCTACGACCTGAAGAACGAAAAATAGGGCAGGGCGCGCGGGTGCCGGCGCCGGTGCCCGCGTGAGAGGCGACTCGCGGGACGACTCGCCGGCGTGCGACAAGGAGGGGGAAGGAAGGGGTGCCGTCCCCGGGCGGCACCTTGGCACAGGCTCCGGTCGGGTTCAGGAGTCGTCGTGCTCGCGTCGAGCCCATTGCATCGAAATCAGCAACCCGCAGACTCTCGACTCTCGACCAGCGCCCCTAACTCGAGCTCTCGTCACCGAAGTCGAGCAGCTCGTCTATCCGGTCGAGCTCGCTTCCGATGGAGCCGGCGAGCAGCTCGTCTTCGTCCCAGTCCAGGTCTTCGAAGAGGAAATCCGCGAGCTCCGGAGAGAGCGACGGCTCCTCGAACGGCAAGTAAGCCGCGACGCCGGTCGCCGCTCCCGGGTCAAGTGCCGTGGGGGCGCGCACCAGGCCGAAGAGAGCGAGCGCGGTAGCTCCGGCTGCGGCCAGGGCGCCCGCCCACAGGGAGGTCCGGTGCTGGCGCGGGCTGCCGCCCGCGGCGGCGACGCGCGCGGCAAAGCCGGTGAGCTTGCGCTCGTCAGGTTCGAGCCGCGTGCGCTCGAGCGCCTTCAACACCGACTGAGACTCGCGGCAGTCGCTGCACGAGGAGAGATGCGCGAGGGTCTCGGGGCTGGAGGCGGACGAGGGTTCGCTCAACTTCTCGAGGGTCGACTGGCAATCGGGGGCCATCACAGCTCCTCCTTCCCCAGCAGCTCACGCAGTCGCTTGACCGCGTAGTGGTAGGTGACCTTGGCGTTGTTCTCGGTGATGCCGAGCGACTCGGCGATCTCCTTGAAGGCGAGGCCCGCCTCGATACGCAGCGAGACGACCTGCCTTTGGCGCAGCGGCAGGCGCGCCAGGCTCTCGCGCACCCGCACGCGCCGCTGCTTGGACTCCACGCTCTCGCCCTCGGGCGCCGCCACGGACAACGGGACGCCGAAGACGAGCCGGGCGCGGTCGCGCAGGTGGTTCTTGCAGAGGTTCGCCGCGATGCGAAACAGGTAGGGCCGGAAGGAGCGCGCGTCGAGGGTCGAGAGGTGATCGAGCACGCGCAGGAAGGTGCGCTGCGCGAGCTCCTCCGCCTCGTCGGCGTCGCGCGCGTAGCGCAGCGCGAGCCGGTAGATCGGCCGCTGGTAGCGGCGCACGAGCTGGGCGAAGGCGCGAGAGTCGCCGGCCGCGTGGGCGCGCAGCAAGAACCCGTCATCGGGCTCGGCGGCAGCGGCCCTGGCCTCCGCGGCGAAGCCTGCAACGGGCTCTGAGACCGGCGCCTCGAGCGGGCGCGCTGTCGATGGGCTTTGCACGTTCGTCCAACCCCTTGTTTCTCGATTGGTTAAGCCCGCGGCGTTCCCCGCGATTCCCGAGCCCGCGCGTCGCGGGCGCGAGCGCACACGCTGACCCGTGCGTCTGTTGACCGTCCGGAAGGGCGAGCCTATCATGCCGCGCCCGCTCGGTTCCGGGGCCAAAACATCCGCAAATTCAGCGATTTGAGGGTCCAATGCTCGATCTCCGGTATGTGGCGCAGAACTTCGACGAGGTGGTGGGTCGGCTTTCGAGGCGAGGGGCGGTCGAGCTTGGCGAGTTCAAGCGCCTCTTTGGCGAGCGGCGCGCGCTGAACGTGCAGATCGAGAAGCTGCGCTCCGAGTCGGCGGACGTGGGCGCGCTGCTGTCGCCGGGCAAGCAGCCGGTGACGCGCGAGGTTCGCGGCACCACCTACACCCAGCCGCTCGACGAGCAGCAGAAGAACGAGCTGCGCGCGCTCTCGAAGGAGCTCAAGGAGAAGAGCAAGGACCTGGAGGGCAAGCTCAAGGAGGTCGAGGGCCAGCTCAACCAGATCCTGCTCACCGTCCCGAACCTGCCGCACGCGTCGGTGCCTGAGGGGGCGAGCTCCGAGGACAATGTGGTCGTGCGCGTGGTCGGCGAAAAGCCGCAGTTCGACTTCGAGCCCAAGCCGCACTGGGAGATCGGCGAGAACCTCGGCATTCTCGACTTCGAGCGGGCCGCGAAGGTCTCGGGCGCACGGTTTGCCGTCTACAAGGGGCTGCTGGCGAAGCTCGAGCGGGCGCTCGTCGCCTTCATGATCGACGTGCACACCTCGCGCGGCTACACCGAGGTGCTGCCGCCGTACCTCGTCAACCGGGCGTCGATGACCGGCACCGGCCAGCTCCCCAAGTTCGAGGAGGACAGCTTCAAGACCTGCGGCGAGCCCGAGCTGTTCCTCGTGCCCACCGCCGAGGTGCCGGTGACCAACCTGCACCGGGACGAGGTGCTCGAGGCCGATCAGCTTCCGATCAAGTACTGCGCCTTTACGCCCTGCTTCCGGCGCGAGGCGGGCAGCTACGGCAAGGACACCCGGGGGCTTATCCGCCAGCACCAGTTCCAGAAGGTCGAGCTGGTCAAGTTCAGCCGGCCCGAGTCGTCGTACGACGAGCACGAGAGCTTGACCGCCGACGCGGAGGAGATCCTCAAGCGGCTCGGTCTGCACTACCGCGTGGTGAGCCTGAGCGCGGGCGACCTCGGGTTCTCGGCGGCCAAGTGCTACGACCTCGAGGTCTGGCTGCCGTCGCAGCAGACCTACCGCGAGATCTCGAGCTGCTCGAACTTCGAGGACTTCCAGGCACGGCGCGCGAACATCCGCTTCAAGCCGTCCCCCAAGGACAAGCCGCAGTTCGTTCACACGCTCAACGGCAGCGGCCTGGCGGTCGGGCGCACCGTCGTCGCCATTCTCGAGAACTTCCAGCAGAAGGACGGCTCGGTCCTCATCCCCGAAGCGCTGCGGCCGTACATGGGCGTGGACACGATTCGCAAGGCGTAGCTGGTCGAGAGGACTTCGAGGCGGCGGCCGCTTTGTCGGGCGACCGCCGCTCCCATTTTCGAGGCGCCCGCGGATCGAGGAGCGGGCTGGAGGCGAAGATGAAGAAGCTGGTGCTTGGTTTCGCGGTCGTCGCCGTGGCGGGGGGCGCGGTCATCGCCGGCCGCGCTGGCGGCGCCTACGCGCAGGAGACACGGCCCGTGTTCAACGAGTGCATCGCTGTCTCGCTCTATTCGACGACCGGGCGCGACTTCAACGCCGGCGGCCTGCCGGACAAGACGGTGAAGATTCCCGCGGGGTGGACAGTGGTCGGCGGCACCGTCGTGGGCGCGGGCAACGCCGCGAACCCGGGCGTGGTGCTCTGCCGCTGAGCGGCGTCGATCCGGAGCCGGAGGAACCTGGGCGCCGGCACGAAGGCCGGCGCTGCATCGGCCGGACGCCGACTCGGAGAATCCCGCGCGCCGGCACAAGGCCGGCAGTCCCTTCGATCCGCGTGCCGAGGTCGGACCGCGGGAAATGCGAAGCCCCGCCCGGAAAGGCCGAGCGGGGCTTCACATTTGGTCGGCGACTGCGGCCACGATGCCTAGGGTCAGGTCCCCTTGCCGAGCACCTTGGGAACGCGCGGGGCGCGGATGCGGTGCGGGGCCGGGAAGCCCGAGCCGACCAGCGGCCGGCAGTAGGCGTAGAACTTGTCGGTCACGTTGTTGCCCTCGGTGTTGATGAACTCGTCGGGCATGTGGCGGGTACGCGCGGCGATCGCCTCCAGCGGCGAGAGCCGGTAGTCGACCGAGTAGTTGCCGGTGCGGTGGATGGTGACCGAGCCGTCGAGGTTGTGCCAGCAGGCATACTGCACGGCGCGCTCGCCGACCTCGCGGGCTTCGTGCTGATCGACGTCGGAGACGCAGCCGATGAACGAGCGCTGCAGATAGCCGAGCGTGTCGGCGCGAACGCGCTTGATCTTCGTGCGCTTCTTGATCTGCTCGCTGAGC
This sequence comes from Myxococcales bacterium, assembly GCA_050942745.1. Classification (GTDB taxonomy): domain Bacteria; phylum Myxococcota; class Myxococcia; order Myxococcales; family UBA5297; genus UBA10939. The sequence continues at coordinate 6,712 of JBMNNX010000034.1, read as the reverse complement.
AGATCGCCGAGGGCGCCGGTGCCCGAGAGCTGGATGTTGCCGTGGGCGTCGCGCTCGTTGCACTGGGTCAGCGTGGTGATGATCGGCGTGCCCGACTTGTCCTGGATGCCCTCGGAGACGGCGATGACGCAGCGGCCGTGCTGGTTGTAGACCCGCTCGACGTCCTGGGTGAACTGGTCGATGTCGAAGGCGCGCTCGGGCATGTAGATGAGGTGCGGGCCGTCGTCCGGGTACTTGCGGGCCAGGCTGGACGCGGCGGTCAGGAAGCCCGCGTGCCGGCCCATGACGACGCCGATGTAGACCCCGGGCAGCGCGCGGTTGTCGAGGTTGGCGCCCATGAAGGCGCTCGCCACAAAGCGGGCGGCCGAGCCGTAGCCGGGGCAGTGGTCGTTGACCTCGAGGTCGTTGTCGATGGTCTTGGGGATGTGGATGGCGCGCAGCTCGTAGTCGGCGCGCGCGGCCTCCTCGTTGACGATGCGCACGGTGTCCGAGGAGTCGTTGCCGCCAATGTAGAAGAAGTAGCGCACGTTGTGCGCCTGCATCACCTTGAACATCTCGCGGCAGTAGGCCGCGTCGGGCTTGTCGCGGGTGGACAGCATGCCGCTCGAGGGCGTCTCGGCGACCTGCTCGAGGTTGTGCGTCGTCTCCTGCGACAGGTCGAGAAACTCCTCGTTGATGATGCCGCGCACGCCGTTGAGCGCGCCGTAGACCCGCTCGACCTGGCCGAACTTGCGGGCTTCGAGGACCACGCCTACCAGGCTCTGATTGATCACGACGGTCGGGCCGCCACCTTGGGCGACCAGCGCCTTGCCATGCAGCGTCGAAGACATGTCCACGCCTCCTTTGGCGTTCGACGTTCGCTTGCTCCCGATGTGGGGGACGGGCGATAGCCGAGGGTTTTCCGCGACCGGAAATGCCACGACTCAAGGCCGCTCGCCAAGGGAAAAGGCCAGGCGAGGGATTGCGGGATCTTGGGTTTCCGGGAGGAACGGAGAACGCCGGGCATCCTCCGACGCTTCCGGAAAAACGCGCGGCGGCCAGGCGGCAGGCGAGCCTACGCCGCGCGAGCGAGTGCCTTGTCGAGAAGGAGCGCGATACAGGCTTCGATGCGCGACCATTGGGCCGCACCCACCTCCTCCGGGCCGACGATGAGGTGGTGGAGGGTCCGCTCGAGCGTAGTGCCCGCGTTCGAGACCTCGACGAGCGTCCACTGATCGAGGTTTCGGTCGCGGATCAGGCGGCGCAGGCCGCGTGCGCTCACCAGCTCGTCGCGAGGGTCGATGAAGACCACGCACGGCAGGTTGGAGCGGGCATAGCCGTGCGCCCGAAGCGCGGCTATCGAGTCGAACAGCGCGCGGTAGGCCGAAACGCTCGTCGCGTCGTTGGCGCGAAACCGCGACGGGCTCGCGCTGCGGATGAGCAGTCGGGGCGCGGGCGAGAGCAGGCGGATGGCGTGCGTGAAGGCCCGCGGCGTGAACGCCGGCGCGAAGAGGACCATCGCGGCGAAGCGGGCGTCTTCTCGGGCGTGGAGCAGGTAGTTGCCTACGACGGCCCCCAGCGAGAACCCGGCCAGCAGCATGGGGACGCCCAGCTCGGCAGCACGCCGGGACGCCTCGTCGTAGCCCCGCGCGGCGTCGGCGAGGAAGCTCTCTCGGCGCGCGGCGCGCAGAGCCGCGAGGTCGCCATCGTGGCCGGTGAAGACGACGAGGTGGGACTCTACCCCGAGCCCGGCGAGGCAGCGGCAGATGCTCTCCATGCGCGCCGGCTTGAAGTTGAGCCCGTGCAGCACGAGGGCGACCGCCCGCGCCGCGCCCTTGGCCGGGAACCACTGGTCGGTCGCGTGGGTGTCGTCGTTCGACGGCTCTGGCCGCGCCATGATCTCCTCCAGGCTCGCGATTCTCTCGCGGACGAGCGCCGCCGGGGAAGAGCGCCCACCCGTCGGGCCGTTTGTCGGCGCCGGCGGCGGGCCACGCTCCGGTCCGCCGGCGCGCGCGAGTCCCCGGAGCGCCGCCCTTCGTGGCGGCGGCCGTAGGGCGGGCGCCCGGATCTGACAAGGCCTTTGCGGCTGCGCCGGCTCAAGCGTGTTGACTCCAAGGCAGACGGATGAGTAGCCTCGCGCAGCGTCGTTGGAGGAGTGGCCGAGCGGCTTAAGGCAGCGGTCTTGAAAACCGCAGGATGCCGTGAGGTGTCCCGAAGGTTCGAATCCTTCCTCCTCCGAAAAGTGACAAGTGAGTGGCAAAGGGCTTGACGAGCCAATCGAGCGAGGCTATAAGCGGCCGCTCTTTTGGTTGATGTGATCGGGATGAAGCCCATCCCGCCGACAGTTGCATAGAACCGGGTTGTCGGGCAGCAATCCGTTGGAGAGATGGCCGAGCGGCTGAAGGCGCTGGTTTGCTAAACCAGTATACGGGGACAACCTGTATCGAGGGTTCAAATCCCTCTCTCTCCGCTCGAAAACATTGAAGCGAGTCGCTGTGCGCCCATAGCTCAGCTGGATAGAGTATCGGACTACGAATCCGAGGGCCGGAGGTTCGAATCCTCCTGGGCGCGCCAAATGTGAGCCCCGCTGGCGAATGCCGGCGGGGTTTCTTTTTCGTGGGTGCTGAAGCGGGATTACGCGCATCCGGAGTTGCCCGCACCCGCCATTGCCCCTGCGCGACGGCCAGGCGAGGGTCCGGTCTTCGGCAGGAAGTCGCGCGGGCAGACTTGGCAGGACGCCCACGGCTTCGCGATCTCGCGAGGCTCTTGGGTCGGCGCCTACGCCCGGACCGAAGCGGCTCGTGCGGCACGGCTTCGCCGTCCTCGACGGCCGCCCCCCCCCCGCTGAAGCACAACCGCCTTCGCCGTGGCCTGTGGCCGGGCCGGAGGTCGTAGCCTGCCGGGTGCCGCACGAGCTTCCTGCGCCGCCTCGGGAGCTAGACCCGGAACCTGCCGGCGAGCGCCATCAGGCGCTCGGTTTCGGCGCCCAGGTTCCTCGAGATGCTGCTGGCCTGCTCGGAGTTTTCGGCCAGGTCGCGGGCGAGCCGGGCGATCGACTCGATGTTGAGCGCGATGTCGCTTATCGCCTCGTTTTGCTGGCGTGTCCCGGAGGCCACGAGCGAGACCAGCGTCGAGTTGCCGCTGATGCGCTCGACGATCTCCCGGAGCGCGTCGCCCGCGCGCTGCGACAGCTCGCTGCTGCGCTCGACCTCGGCGAGCCCGGCCGTCACCGAGTCGAGCGCCAGGCGCGTCTCTTCCGAGATCTTGATGACGATCCGCTTGACCTCCTTGGCCGACTCGGCGGTCCTGTCGGCGAGCTTGCGGATTTCGTGGGCAATGACCGCGAAGCCGCTGCCCCCGCCTCCGGCGCGCGCCGCCTCTATCGAGGCGTTGAGCGCCAGCACGTTGGTCTGCCGGGCGATGTCCTCGATGAGCTCCATGATCCCGTTGATGGCCACGGAGCGCTCGCTCAAGCTGCTGACCCGCTCGGCGATGGCGGCGACACAGCCGGCGACCTTGCGCATCTCGTCGATGCCCAAGTCCACCACTTCGCCGCCAGCCCGCGCCTTTTCCAACGCGAGCTGCGCCGCGTCGGCCGCGTCCTGCGAGTTGCCAGCGATCTGGCCGACGATGTTCGACATCTCCTGAGAGGCGGAGGCTGCGGCGCTCGTCCCGCCGGTTTGCTGGGCGGCGCCCTCCTGCACTTTGTGGCAGACGGCGAGGATCTGTGCGGTCCCCGCGGAGACGGCCCGGGCGTTGCGCAGCACCTCGGCGACGAGCGCCTGCAGGTTTTCGAGGAAGGCGTTGAAGCCCCGGGCGACGTCGCTCACCTCGTCCGACGAGCGGACCGGCAACCGGACGGTCAGGTCTGCGTCGCCCGAGGCTATCTTGTGCAGGTGGCCCGAGAGCTCGACGAGCGGGCGTCGCACCAGCACGCCGAGCAGCAGCCAGATGCCGAGCGTCGCGGCCGCTAGGCCGCCCAACCCGGCGACGATGCCGGCGGCGGCGGTCTCGGTCTTGGCCTCGCCGAGGAACGCTCTTGCCGTGGTGTCCGCCTCGCGCAGCGAATCCAGGCTGTAGCGGGCGAAGAGCACCCCCGCGACGTCTCCGACCGCGGCGTCCCCGTGGCAGCGCAGGCAGCGCTCCTGTAGCGGCTTGGCCTGGACGAGCAGCAGGTGGTCCGCGCGCTCGACGACCTGCGCGTTGGCGGGCCGCTTGACCGCAAGCTCGAAGGCGTCGGCGGCGAGCTGCTCCTCGTCGGCCGCTTCTTTGCTCGAGTAGGCGACCTTGCCTTCGGGGTCGGTCGCGCCGATCTCGAGGACGCCTGGCACCTTCCCGAGGTCTTCGAGCAGCGACTGGAAGTCATCCATCTCGCCGCGCTCGACCGTGCCCTGCGTCCCGGCCTCCAGGCTGCGGAAGACCTGCTGCGCCTGCTCGAACGCCGCTTCGCGCAGACTCTCCCGCGTCGCCGCCGAGTATCGCTCAAGCACCCGGCCGGATCGCTGCGTCGAGATCGCGGTGGTCGCCGCGAAGGCGAGAAGGAGGACCACGGCGAGGAAGCCGCCGACTTTGTGCTGGATGCCGAGGCGCATGGGTTGTCCATTGAGGCCTGCGCTCGCCGCACCCACGAGCCGCAGCCTTCCTCCATGAGATGCGGGTCGACAGTCTATTCGCAGAAGTGATGCGTCCTGCAAGCGATTGTTGTAGGTGGCAGCACGCGCGGGTGCGCTCTAGTGTTGACCGGGAGAAAAGGAACGCCAGGTGATGGAGTGCAGAGCGAAGCGGCCGCTCGTCGGCGTGGGCGTAGAGGAGCTGACGGCGCTGCTCGGGAGCCGGTCGCGCGCCCTCGCGGCGGCGCGTTGGCTCTATGGCCAGACCCCGGCGCCCGAGGCGCTGCCCGGGTCGATCCCCGAGGTGAGCTGGAAGGCCTGGCGCCGGGTCCTCGATGAGCGCGAGCTGTCGCTGCCCCCGGTGGTCGCCCGAAGCGCGTCCGAGGACGGCACGGTCAAGTACGGCCTCGGCGTCGAGGGCGGGACCATCGAGTCAGTGCTCATCCCCGGCAAGGGGCGCAGCACCGTCTGCGTCTCGAGCCAAGTCGGCTGCACGCGGCGCTGCGCCTTCTGCGCGACGGCGCGGCTTGGCTTCAAGCGCAGCCTCCACCGCTCGGAGATAGTCGGCCAGTTCCTGCGCGCGCGCGCCGAGGCGCCCGAGGGCGCCCCGCTGCGAAACGTGGTCTTCATGGGGATGGGCGAGCCGATGGACAACCTCGACGAGGTGCTCGCCGCCATCGAGGTCCTCACCCAGGTGCCGGCGCCATCGCTGGCGGCCGGGCACATCACCGTCTCGACCTCGGGCGTGCTGCCGGGCATCCGCCGCTTCCTCGCCGAGAGCCGCGCCAACCTCGCGCTCTCGCTCAACGGCTCGACCGACGAGCAGCGCGAGCGGCTGATGCCGCAGAACAAGATCTGGCCCATCGGCGCCTTGATGGAAGCCCTGCGCGAGGACGCCTCGCGGCGCCCGCCGCGCTTCCAGTTCATCGAGTATGTGATGTTCGCCGGCGTCAACGACTCGGACGAGGACGCGCACAGGCTGCTCGAGCTGCTGCGCGGAGTCCGGGCGCGGGTGAACCTCATCCCGCATAACCACTTGGACGGGTCGGAGCTGCGGCCTCCCTCGCACGAGCGGATGCAGCGCTTCCGGTCGATCATTCACGCCGGCGGCGTGCGCTGTCTCGTCCGAAGCTCGCGCGGCGCGGAGATCGACGCGGCGTGCGGGCAGCTCGCCCTTCGCCGCCGCCGGGAACCCGGCGGCGCTGCGCCCTGAGATCTCGCGGGTTTGCGAGGCTGCGCCTGTGCGTGCGACGGTGGCCGCGCCGCGGGCGCGCCCGGAGCGCGTCGAGGACGCGTGATGTGACGCAACCCGGGCCGGAGGGGAATGCCATGCGCCGCCTTGCTGCTCTTGCCCTCGTCGCGCTGTTTGCTTGCGGAGGGTCTGATTCGCAGCAGGACTTGCAGCCGATTGTCCCGTCCGTCGATTGTCGCTCCAACGCGGAGTGCGGGACGGGGCAGTATTGCGACTTGAGTGTCACGAAGTGCTCGTCCAAGAACGGGTCGACCTGCGCGGTGGCCGCCGCGGGCGCTTGTCGGGCTTCGCCCTGCAGCGATTCCTGTGTCGGAAAGGCGTGCGCGGCGAATTCTGACTGCATGCCCGATGAGTTCTGCGACGTCGACGGGCAGTGCGCGAAGACGGGGTCTTGCACATTGCTCGTGGAATGCCCGACCGGATGCGCGCCGAGGCGATTGCCGCATGCGTATTGCGACACTTGTCTGTGTGATTCCTGTCCATAGCTCGCGAGCGATCGCTGGAATCGACTGTCGAGATCAATCGCTGCGCGGTGCGATTCGCGCGTGCTCTAAGGACGGCTCTGCTCGAGCCCTGGCCGGGCGCATTGCCCTCTGTCGCCGGGTTTCGTGTGGATCGCCGGCCTTCGTGCCGGCGGCTCGGGCCCTTGAATCTGCGGGGGGCCTGCTTGATTCCACGCCGGGCGCATTGCCATGCGCCCCTACCTGCCTTTGCCGGGCGCATTGCCATGCATAGGGATGATCTTTAAAAAACCCAATAAAATCGATCCCTTAGCAAACATTGTTGATCGAGCTGGGCTGACAAAGAAAATCGGGGCCTTTCTAACGAACCACTTCCCGCGCCCCATGCGCGGATCGTGGAGGCCCCGATG
>JBMNNX010000033.1:0-34680 GCA_050942745.1 Myxococcales bacterium | reverse complement strand
CGAATCCGCGAGTCCCTCGACTCCGAGGCTCCCGCTGGTCGCCTCTACGCTCCTAACTAACAGCTCCCCCTGTTAGTTCAAGGCCACAGCCGGCCAAAGGGCCGGTCTCTCGCTCGGGATGAGCGGAGTTCGCCCAAGTTGCTTGGACAAGGCGGAACGAACTCAGGAGCTCCGCCCTCCAGCCTCGGGGGCAGGGCGAGGTGCCGAGGGGATCGACGAGCAAGCTCTATCTTCGCGACCGGGCGAGCACGTACTCGCGGACCGCGGCCCACTCGGCGACCGGGAACTCGGCGAAGGCGATGCCCATCCCGAAGGGATAGGTGATCACGCTGCGCTGGTGGACCGAGTTGCTCCAGATGACCAGACCCTTGGCCGAGAGCGTGTCGCCCTCGTCGGTCAGCTTGAAGCTCACCTCGACCGGCTTGTTGACCGGCAGCGGCACCAGGGTGCGAACGAAGACCCCCGTCTCGCTCAGGTCGTAGCCGTAGCCGGCGAGCCACTCGGCCTCGCCGAAGACGCGAAAGCGCACCACCGAGTGGAAGGGGACGCGGTTCTTCGTGCGGCGCTCCGGGCCGAGCCCGGGGCGCAGCAGCAGGCGGTGGATCTGCCGCACGACGTGCTCGAGCTCGGTGGTGGTGTCGAACGGTGCGGGATCGGCGAGGTCGGGCGCGAAGTCGTTCAGATCGGGCCGGCTCGCCACGGTGACCAGCGGGACGTTGGGGTTGTTCTGGCGCACCAGGCCGAGCAGCTCGTGCACGTCGTCTTCGCCGGTATCCAGATCGATGAGCGCGAGGTTGATCGCGGTGTCCGAGGCGGCGACGGCGGCTTTGGCGCTCGAGCAATCGTGCGCGAGGTCCGCCTCATACCCGGCCGCGCGCAGCAGCCGGGTGACGGTCAGGCCGAACGCTTCCTTGGGCGTCACCACCAGGACCCGGCGCGAGACCGGGGCGCGCAGCGGAGGCTCCCCGGCCGACGCGCTCACCGCGCGCAGGCGCTCGAGCACTTCGCGCTCGTCGAGCGGCTTGAGCAGATAGTCGTCGGCGCCGGCGACGAAGCAGCGGCGCACGGTCTCCTGGCGCTCGCACCCGGTCATCGCGACGACCGGCAGGTCCCAGGTCGCCTCCGACAGGCGGATGTCGCGGCAGAGCGCGTCGCCCTGCGCTCCGGGAAGGTTCACGTCCACGAAAGCGATGAGCGGGCGCTCGTGCTCCAGGACGGGATAGGCCTGCTCGGCGCTGCCGACCGCGACGACTTCGCGCGACTGCGAGCGCGAGAACTCCTCAATGAGCCTCTGGACGAGCGTGTCATCGTCAACGACGAGGACGCGCGGTGCTGCTGGTGGAATCACTTGGCCTCCGAATCTGAAGGCCATCATGCCGCAGCGAGGCATCCGCCTGCCAACCGAAGCTTTGCGGGGTCGGGCGCGGGCGGCACTCGGCGCATGTGCCGCTCGATCTCGGAGTGAAGGGTGATGACGGAGGACACGGCGGCGGCGAGGAATGGAGGGCGAAGCTTCAGCGCCGCCAAGCCCGTGGCGGCCGGCGAGACGCCCGCCCTCCTACCTCGAGCTTCCAAACGCAAGGGCGGCGCGCGCAGCCTGCAGGAAGACCGGCCTGATCTGCCCTCCGCTGGTCGATCGCTCGGCCGCCGGCCTGGCGGCCCAGCCCTCTGCGCGCCGGCGGTCCGACTACTGGCCGCCTCGAGAATCTGATCGACGCGCTCGATCTGGTTGGGGAAGAGATCGGCCGGAACGCCGAGCCCGGCCTTTGCGACCTTCCACCGTGCGCAGCGCTCGAACTCGCCGGTGCAGTAGCGCTTCTTGAAGAGGTTGGCCATGCCATCCATGCCCTTCATTCGGTCGCCGAAGAAGGGGCAGGCAGCAAGCTTGGGGCACTCGGACATCGCGGGCTCCTCGCTCGAAGGGTCCGAGCAGGATACGCCGCGTTTCCTCCACGGCCCAGCAAGGAAGGTGAATCGCAGGAATCAGCTCCCGCGCTTTGCCAGCTTCTTTGTGCGCTTTGAGCCCACGGTCAGCGAGTAGCCGTCGTCGGCGATGACGACCCGGGGCGCCTCGAGCCGGCGGGCCGCGCGGCGCATCTCCGGGCCGAGGTGGGCGAGGACGATGTGGCGGGCGTCGAGCGATTCGAACCGCGGCTTTAGCACCTGCCACGAGAGGTGCTGCTCGGTGAGCATCCCGCGCAGCTCGGTGCACTCGGAGACGAGCACGTCGGCCCCGGCCGCGAGCTGTGGCAACTGGTCGGTCCAGGCGCTGTCGCCGGTGAAGGCGAGCACCGCGCCGCCGGTGGAGATGCGCAGTTGGAGCGCTCCGTCGCGAGGAACCTTGTGGAGCGCCCGGAAGGTCTTGACCCGCCGCCCGAGCACCTCGGTCTCCTCGCCGGGCGCGAGCTCGCGGTAGATCGTCTCGAACTGGCGCTTCTCGCCAGAGCGGCCGTAGGCGAGCTTGTACCAGGCCTCGATGTGCCTCTTGGTCCCCCGGGGGCCGCAGATGGTGAGAGGGCGCTCGCGGAAGGCCTGGTATTGAGCGTCGATGAGCAGCAGGTGCAGCCCGCCGAAGTGGTCGCCGTGCAGGTGCGTCAGGAAGACCGCGTCCAGGCGCTCGGGTGCGAAGCGGCGCCGCTTGAGCTCCATCAGCGCCGTGGGGCCGAAGTCGACGCAGAAGGCGCCGAGATCGTCCTCGACCAGATGGCATGGGCTGCCACGCCCGGCGCTGTTGAACGCGTCGGCGCTTCCTATCACCGTCAGCTTCGCGGGCAACGTCTCCTCCTTGTCTCAGGCCGCCGGAGAGGACGCGCGCTGCGGGCTCGATCGTCGGGTCGCGGGATGGCCGACTGGCGCGCAACCGGCAGCCTCTCGAGGCGGTTGAAATCGGGTTGGGCCGGAGATGGTCGGCGTCGCGGCGAGGGCATCCGCGCCCGTCCCTTCAGTGCAGCAAGACCGGCAGGGTCTCACCGGCGGCGACCTCGACGCGCTTCGCCTTCTTCATGCCAGAGCGCCAGACGAGGTGCTTGCCGGCGGGTAGCTCGAGCTCGCAGGGGAGAATGCACGAGAGCTTTCGGTCGACGATCACCTTCAAGCCGGCCGGACCATCGAGGGCGAGCTTGCCGGTGGCCGCAGCACTGGCGGGCTGCGGCGCGGCGGCAGGAGGTGGATCGCCAGGCAGATGAGGGCGAGGACGAGGATGACCGTCTGCAGGCCGCGGCTCTGCTTGCCGGCCGGCGGCGATCTCTTGTTCGTCACCGTCGCTGGCGCGTCGTCTTCCTCGCCGCCCAGCGCCACCGCGGCGAGGCTGGCGCTGCTGCGCTTCGGCATCGGCATCGTGCCGGTGGGCGACCGCGGCCGTTGGAGCAGGCTCGCGCCCGCGCGCTCGAGCCGCGGCGGCTCGGAGGGCCCGGCGAACGGGCCTGGAGCGAGGGTCGTCTTCTCGTCCTCGTCGAAGGGCGACGGCTCGACGGGCGGCGCTGCGACCGGGGCGGGTCTTGCGGCGGCCGGCACGGCGTGCGGGGTGCGCGTCGGGGGCTGGCGGGCTACTGGGAGCGGAGGAGCCGGCGTCCTCGTCGCCTTCGCCGGCGGCGGGGTCGCTGGCCCGCGCGCCTCCAGGCTCCTGGTGGCCACGTCGGAGGCTCCGCGCGGGTCGTGCTGCGTGATCTCGTCGGTGCGAAGCGGATCGGACTCGTCGTCGATGACCGGGTAGGCGGCCGACGGATCGGTCTTGCCGCCGTGCTGCTCCCACGGTGGGAGGACCTCTTCGAGCTCGATGGGCGGATCGAGGTAGCGGCGCACGAAGACGCCGAGATCCTCGGTGCTGGCCGGTGGCATCTGGGCGAGCGCGTCCTCGAGCGCCACCTGCATCTCGCGCGCGTCGCGGAAGCGCGTGTTCGGATCCTTGCGCAGCGCCTGGAGGATGACGTCGGAGAGCGGCCGCGGGAACCTGGGGACGATGTCGGCGGGCGCGGGCGGATCCCAGGAGGTGAGGGCGCGGATGATCTCGATCACCTGCGGCCGGTCGAAGGGCTTCTTGCCGGTCGTCACCTCGTAGAGAAGCACGCCGAGGGAGAACAGGTCGCTGCGCCCGTCGAGCTCCTGGAGCTGGACCTGCTCGGGAGACATGTAGCGGAACTTGCCCTTGACCACGCCGGGCTTGGTGCGCTCGAGCTGCGCGGTGGCCTTGGCGACGCCGAAGTCGACGAGCTTCACCACGCCCTGGCGCGTGATCATCACGTTGCCCGGGGTCACGTCGCGGTGGATGACATTGAGCGGCTTGCCCGAGGTGAGGTCGGTCTGGCGGTTGGCGTAGTAGAGCGCGTCGCAGATGCAGGCGGCGATGCGCGCGGCCAGGTGCGGCGGGAAGACGCCTCCGGCCTCGCGGGTCAGGCGTTCGAGGTCGGAGCCGTCGATGAACTCCATCGCGATGTAGATGTGCTCGCCCTCTTGGCCAAGGTCGTAGATGCCGACGATGTTCGGGTGGTTGAGCTGAGCGGCGATGCGCGCCTCGTTGAGGAACATCGCCAGGAACTCGGTGTCCGAGCAGAAGTGCGGCAGCACCCGCTTGATGACGACCGGTTGGCTCGACCCGGGGCGCGTCGCGAGGAACAGCTCTGCCATCCCGCCTTGGGCGAGCTTTCTCAGCAGGCGATACCTGCCGAATTGCATCGGAAACGCCGGCGAAGCCTTGGCCATGAGAAGCGGTCGATTCTGCTTCGGGGGGCCAAGAATGGTCAAGGGGCCGTGCCGGGAGGAGCGCCGGCCTTCGCGCCGGCGGCTCAACATTTTCGCGCAGGCCGCGCCCCCGGCAGGAGCGCGCTTGCTTCGAACGTCCGAGGCCTTGCGGGCGCACGGCCGTAGGTTGGCGCGGGCTGCGGCCGACTCACCGGCGAGGGCGCAGCCGGGCGACGGCCCGGAGTCGGAGCCTTCAAGGCGAGCCCCAGCTTGTTCATGGGCGGCAAGGGACGGCGCGCCCGGGCTCTGGCGAGCCGAGCATGCGAGCTACCGCCGCCGCCGTCACCTGGGCCTCGCCCGCTCCCCCTTCGGCGCGCTCGAACCGCCACGGCGACGCTTCGGGCTGCCGGGCGACCTCACAGGCGCCTCCGAGCCTTCCGCAGGGCGCCTCCTCCGAGAGCGAGGCGGTGCTCGGGCCGGCTGGTCGGCGCCGAAGGGATCGAGCGCGGTGACGCCGATGCGCATCTGATTGGAGGCCGGCATGTCGTCGAGCAACTCGTCGAGCTCGTCGCTCGAGGCGGCCTCGGCGATGAAGGTGAGTCGGCGGGCCCCGGCGCACAGTCCGCCGGCGACGATGCGACCTTGACGCTCGAGCCTGGCGCAGGCGTGCAGCGTGGGGACCATCGGGCGAATGGCCCGGCTCGAGCGGTGCGACTCGAGCTCGACGAGCTCCATCTGGACCAGAAACCTCATCTCACGACCGCGTCCTTAGCCTCTCGATCACCCTTCGGCGCGAAGGCCGATGTCGCTACCGCCTCTAAAGGAGGCAGGACCCCGGTGGTCTCGAGGGGAACATGGCGGGCGGGCTCAAAGGTTTGCCGAGGGCGCGGCGGGCGGATCTATAGTCGCAAGTTCGCGTGCACAGGCGACGCCGACGCTGCCCACCCGCGGGCTGCGGGAGCGCAAACCGAATGGCCGTTCGACGCCTTCCAGGGAGCATCGAGATGAACCCCCATATCTTTCGCGAGTACGACGTGCGCGGCTTGGTCGACACCGACCTGACCGAGCAAGTGGTCGAGAAGCTCGGCCTGGGCCTCGGCACCACCGTGCGGCGCGCGGGCGGTCGGCGCTTGGTGCTCGGCCGCGACTGCCGCGAGAGCTCGACGCGCTTTCGCGACGCGATGATCAAGGGCCTGGTCGCCACCGGCTGCGAGGTGCTCGACATCGGCGTCGTGCCCACGCCGCTCACCTACTTCGCGGCCAACACGCTGCCGGTCGACGGGCTGGCGATGATTACCGGCAGCCACAATCCGCCCGAGTACAACGGCTTCAAGATGGGCCTGGGCAAGGCGACCTTCTACGGCGAGGAGATCCAGGCGCTGCGCCGGCTCATCGAGTCGGGCCAGTTCGAGAAGGGCGAGGGCTCGGTGCAGGAGTGGGACATCGTCACCCCGTACCGGCACTTCGTGCGCCAGGACATCAAGATCGGCCGCAAGGGGATGAAGGTCGTCATCGACGCGGGCAACGGGGTCGGCGGGCACGTCGCGGTGCCGCTGTTCCAGAGCCTGGGCTTCGAGGTCGCGCCGCTCTACTGCGAGATGGACCCGAGCTTCCCCAACCACCACCCCGACCCGACCGTCGTCGAGAACATGGAGGACCTGGTCGCCCGGGTGAAGGCCGAGCGCGCCGAGGTGGGCATCGCCTACGACGGGGACGCCGACCGCATCGGCGTGGTGGACGACAAGGGCACCATCCTGTGGGGCGACGAGCTGATGGTGCTCTTCGCGCGCGAGCTGCTCAAAGAGCTGCCCGGGGCGGCCATCGTCGGCGAGGTCAAGTGCTCGATGCGCATGTATGACGACATCGCCGCCCGCGGCGGGCGCGCCATCATGTGGAAGGCGGGCCACAGCCTCATCAAGGCAAAGATGAAGGAGGAGGGCGCGCTGCTCGCCGGCGAGATGAGCGGGCACATCTTCTGGAGGCACCGCTACTACGGCTTCGACGACGCGGTCTACACGTCGGCGCGGCTGCTCGAGATCCTCACCCACGACGACAAGCCGCTCTCGCAGATGCTCGCCGACGTGCCCCCGACCTTCTCGACCCCGGAGCTGCGGATCGAGGTGGGCACCGAGGAGCGCAAGTTCGAGATCGTCCGGCGCACGGTGCAGCACTTCAAGGACAAGGGCGCCGAGGTCATCGACGTCGATGGCGTGCGCGTCGTCCACCCCGACGGCTGGGGCCTGGTGCGCGCCTCGAACACGCAGCCGACCCTCGTCCTGCGCTTCGAGGCGAAGACCGAGGCGCGCCTGCAGGAGATTCGCGCCGAGTTCGAGGCCGTGCTGGCGGACATCCAGAAGGCCGTGTGAGAATCCCGCCACCTTTTGACCAAGGAGGGACGGGATGAAGACGCTCGCGAAGTTCCTGGCGGCCGGGCTGGTGCTCGCCTTCGGCGCGACCGCTTCGGCGGCCGACTACAAGTGCCGCGGCGACAGCGTGGAGAAGAGCGGCAGCACCCAGTACAAGGTGCGAACCTCGGGCACCGACTACACCATCGAGAAGTCGGGCAGCACCAAGGGCAAGGCCGTCAAGCGCGGTGACAAGTACTACGTCGAGGTCTCCGGCAGCACGCAGGCGACCATTGAGAACGGCAAGATCTACAAGAGCGGCTCGACCTGGGCCACGGTGCGCGACGCGCAGCGCGTCTACGACTGCCCTGACGTCGTCGCCGCGACGCTCTGGGTGCTGCAGCAGAAGGGCAAGTTGTAACGGCTCCCTGGACGGCGGAGCTCCAGCTCCGCCAACGGGCCCACGTCAGCCAAGCTCGAGCGCTCGACACGGTTGAGAGGCGCATCCTTCGGGGCGCGCCTCTTTTTTTCGCGCGGGCGCAATCCGCGTCTCGCGGCCGCGGCGCGGCGCAGCGGGCGCCATCGCTGCCGAGCCGGGCGAAGAACCGAGTAAGCAGGCGGGCGCGCCTCCGGCAGGCGCGGCTGCTCGGAGCCGCTCGCCCCCGTGTTACCACTCCGCGCGCGGGCGAAAGCGCTTCGGCCGCGCGCGAGCGACCTGCAAAGAGAAGAGGCCCGGGCAGCAGCCCGAGCCTCCTCGTCGCTGGCGATGACCGAGCGCTTGCTACTGCTTCCGGCGGCGCCGCGAGGCGACCGGCAGTCCGAGCGCAAGCACCATCAGCAGCCCGCCGAGCTGTCCGCTGCCCGCCGACGAGCAGCCGGCGGCCGCATCGCCCTTCGCGGGAGCCTCAGGCGAGCCTTCATCGACGTTCCCCGGGTCGGTGTTCGGATTCCCGGGCTCGTTCGGCTGCCCCGGCTCAGTCGGATCCGTGGGCTCGGTCGGGTTCGTCGGCTCGGCCGGCTCAGTCGGATCCGTGGGCTCGGTCGGGTACGTCGGCTCGGCCGGCTCAGTCGGATCCGTGGGCTCGGTCGGGTTGGTTGGATCCGTGGGCTCGGTCGGGTTGGTTGGATCCGTGGGCTCGGTCGGGTTCGTCGGCTCGGTTGGATCCGTGGGCTCGGTCGGGTTCGTCGGCTCGGTGGGCTCGGTGGGGGCGTTCGACATCACGTCCTCGCGCGTCGTGCCGATGATCATGCCGTCGTGGTAGACGACGCCGACCGCGGAGATGGCCTCGTGGCGGTAGAGGCCCTGTTTCAGGTACTGGCTCTGCCCCGAGAACTGCGTGGCGGCCATCGTCTTCGGGAGCACGAGCTGGCCGTCGTAGTAGAGCTCGATGAAGCCCTCGGAGGCGCTGGGCGACCACTTCACGTGCAGCACGAAGTCGTGCCAGACGCCGCGCTTCAGCGGGGTCGTCCACACCGGGCTGCTGCGAACCTGCAGGCCCAGCGTCTCGCCGATGACGCCGAACTCGACCGGCGGCGAGCCGGTGTTTCCGGAGTGATGGAACTGCGTGAAGAGCTGCCAGTAGTTGGCGCTCGGGTAGTCGTTGGGGAACATCGTCTGCCAGCGGTACCAGCGCTCGGTGCCGCTCGGCTCGTAGGTCAGGTAGACGAGCTCGTTGCGATTGCCGCTGGCGTTGATGGGGTCGTCGCCCTGGCGCACCGTCACCTTGAGCGCATAGCGCCCCTGAGCCACCGGCGAGCTGACGACTTGCAGCCTGTCGTTGCTGACCGATTGCTTGCTCGACCACTGGGAAAGATCGCCGCTCTCGAAGTCACCGCGCCAGACCACGCTGGCCG
Source organism: Myxococcales bacterium (assembly GCA_050942745.1). Classification (GTDB taxonomy): domain Bacteria; phylum Myxococcota; class Myxococcia; order Myxococcales; family UBA5297; genus UBA10939. Next base: position 25,804 of record JBMNNX010000033.1, on the reverse strand, counting down.
AAGCAGAGCCGCTGACCAGAGCCGATACCGCTATCGCCACCGCCACCACACACGTCCGGCTTGTCTTCATACGTTCCTTCCTGGAGGAGAGGCGGCTAGATGGCCGCCGGGTGGTTGCCAGAACCCGCCGCTTCGACCGGCGGAGTGCGCTGGCAGACTAGCGGGGCGGCGCGCAAACCAAAGGACAGGCCCGAGTGTCCGTTCGGACCGCGGATCGCCGGCCTGCGGCCGGAACGCTCGGGCTGCAAGCTCTGAAAATCTCGCTAGGTCACCGGAATTGCTCCGGTTCGGCTCGGCCCTCCGGCCGCTCGACGAGTGCGCGGGGGCCACCGCGGCGGGGCGGCCGGCGACACGTCGAGGAGGCGTATCTAACGCGGGCGGCTGAGCGAATTATGTTGGGAGAAAATGCGCTCGTTCTTGGAGTCTTCGTTTGAGCGCGAAGGGACGGAGGCCTCCCACTGTGCGTCGAGTCCGCTACCAGGTTGCGTGCAGCCTCGACGGCTTCATCGCTGGCCCCAACGGCGAGATCGATTGGATCCCCAACGACCCGGACATCGACTTCGCCTCGCTCCTCAAGCAGTTCGACACGCTGCTGATGGGGCGGCGCACCTACGAGACGCTGCCGAGCACCGAGGGGCTGGAGGGCAAGCGCATCGTGGTCTTCTCGCGCACGCTGCGCCCCGAGGAGCATCCGGGCGTTACGGTCGCGCGCGATCTGGAGGCCGAAGTCAAAAGGCTGCGCTCCGAGGACGGGAAGGACGTGTGGCTCTTCGGCGGCGGCGAGCTGTTTCGGAGCCTGCTGGAGCTCGACTGCGTTGACACCGTCGAGCCGGCGATCATCCCGGTAATTCTGGGCGGCGGAGTCCCGATGCTGCCCTCGCCCGGCGTCCAGCGGCGCCTGCGGCTGACGGGCCACCGGGTCTATCCGAAGAGCGGCATCGTGCTGCTCGAGTACGCGGTGCGGCGCGCGGTCCCCTGACAAGCTTTTAGGTGAGCGCTCGGTCGATCACCGACGGCTGTTCGCCGTACTCACAAGCGCTGCGCCTGGCTCGCCAGGTCGAGAACGGTGTCTACGTACCTGATCGCCTCGTCGCGGCTCATCTGCTGCGCGACGTCGGAGGGATAGGAGACGAACTGATAGGCGTTGACGTCGCTGCCCTCTTCTGGCTGCAAGCCCGTCTTGACCATCTGCAGCGCGAGCACCCACTCGCCCTCGTGCTTCACGAAGACGAGTTGGTCCACTTCGATGGAGTTGAGGTGGCTGTCGTTGGGCGAGCTCGACAGCTCGATGTCCACGACCTTCAGATCGATGGCGAGCGGACCGGCGCCGAGGATGAGTGCTCGGATGCGCGGGAGGAGGTCGGAGCGGATGGTGACTTCGAGCTCCCCGGTCTGCTCGATCACCACCTTGTGCAGGACGTCAACGTCTACGACGAGGCGCTGCTCCTTGCGGTGGAGGTTGTCCCTGCTCTCGATGCTGATGCCTTCGAGAGCGCCGTACTTGGTGCCTGCAACGGTCTTGGCGGTGACGACGCCCGCCGTCTCGGCGAGCGGGCCGCAGCCGGCGAGAGCGGCGACGCAGAGGACCGCGAGCGCCGAAAGCGCGATTCGAGTCATGGATGCTCCTCTGCCGGAATCCGGCCTCTTACGCCCCGGCCTCGGGCGGCTGCACGTCGAAGGTTTCGCCAAGCGGCCGCCGCGCGCTGCGCTCGGCGGCCCTGCACAGGATTCTATTCGCCCGCGGCTCCCGGCTTCAGCGGTGGCCGCGGCGCGTGGAGCTTCGCAGGATTCCCGGCGTTGGGTGGTGGTGCCGCTGAAATTGCGAGCGGAGGTGGGCGCGGTTGCGAGACATGCCCGCGGCCCGCTTCTCAGTCGTCCCCGTCCTCCTGTTTCCGCGGCAGCTCCGCCGGTACCTGGAGAATGCTGGAACGATCGACAATCCCGAGCTCCTCTTCGATTCGGCGCTCGAGGTAGAGCGCCTCGTCCACGCTCTTCAGGCCGTCGGCCAGCTCCAGCGGACGCGCGCCGGAGCGGAACACGACCCACACGCGATACGAGAGACTGGTGACGCGGGTGCCGTCCTTGGAGGTCGCCACGAGCTCCTGAGTGCAGAGCTGCTCGATGTCGTCGGTGGAGACCGTCTCGCTCTCCGGCCACGGGAGCGGCTTCATCCGGATGCGGAGCTGCCGATCGGCAATCTCCACCTGCTTGAAATTGAAGAGGCAGGCGAGCGACGCGTAGCCCAGCGCGAGCCCGCTGATGACGGCCCAGAGGAGCTGGCCTTGCTCCGTACTGCCGACCGTAGCCGGGTCGCCGAAGGTGGCCGGGTACCAGTAGCAGAACAGCGGCAGCCATAGGGCGAGCCCGGCGAGCGGGACAAGGCGGGCACCGGAGAAGCTGTACCAACTCAAGCGCAGCACGCCGAGCTTCTCTTCGACTCCGATGGTGTCGGGCGCCGGTCGGCTGGCGCGGCGGGGACCGGGCGCGGCGCGGATCAGGAGAGCGTGGATCGTCGCGCAGTGCGAGCAGCGGGCGATTCCCAGGTCCCGGTGAACGTCTTCGGCCCGGAGCGCGCAGTCGCAGCGCTTGCATTTGAGCGGCGGAGCGTCGGCGCGCGGGTCGGCACTGGCGCGGGCGAGATCCGCGCCGGCGAATCTGGCCAAGGCGTCGCCGACCGAGGCGCCCCAACCTGCGGCCGGCCGAGCAGGGACGACAGGCGAGCCCGCGGGCGCGGTGGTAGGGGCCTCGTTGGCAGCGCCGTGCTCCGAGGTAGCGGCAGGCAGGTCCGTGGATGCCGAGCTGCGCGGCGCCGGGCTTTCGAGCACAGCCGCGGCCTCGCGCTTCGCGTCGGTCTCGCGGTCGATGGCGAAGACGTACGCGCTTTCAGGCGCGTAGCTCACGCGCACGAAGTCGCCCACCTCGAGCTTCGAAGCCTCGTCGCCGGAGAATCATGAAGTCGCAGCCGTCGACCGTGATGTGGCTGCCGCCTTTGCTCTTCTCTTCGATGAACCCGTGGCAGATCCACTTCTCGCCGCCATCGAGATCGCGGCGCAGCGATGCGCGCCGCTGCATCGAGCCCTGAATCAGCAGGCCTCCGAACCCCGCGGCGAGGCCGCCGAGGGTAAGGAAGAAGAACAGGTCCAACCAAAGCGTGAAGGCGAGCGCGCCCAGAGTCGCGGCGGCCAGAAAGACGATCACGACTATTTGTCCGGCGCGCGCTTCTTTCAGTTGATTCTTGTCTTCTGGGGTGAGCGGAGACTTGAGGGTCTTCTTCATCTCGGGCGCGAGGTTCGGCCAGCGGGACCGAGCCGTCAAGCGCGTGGCGGCTTGGTCACTCGCGTGCACCTGCGCGGGCGATGGCGCCGAGGAGTCGCTCGAATGAGTGGCCGTTGCCCGCAAGGAGCCCCGAGAGAAGCTGCTGCGGCTCGTTGGAGGAGACTGTCTGCCGCTCGCGCGACGGTCGCGCGGCTCAGGGTAGCTCTCCCCGCATCGAGCCGCATCCCTCGGTCCCGCGCGGCGGCGGCCATGGGTTGTCGCAGCAGATGCGCCCGTCCACGAGCTCGATGATCCGATCGGTGCGCTTGGCGAGCCGCGGGTCGTGCGTCACCACCAGGAAGGTCGTCCCGCGCTCGCGATTGAAGCGCCGCAGCAGGTCGAAGACCGCGTCGGCGCTCTTGGTGTCGAGGTTGCCGGTCGGCTCGTCGGCGAGCACCAGCGCGGGCGACATGGCGAGCGCGCGGGCGATGGCTACGCGCTGCTGCTGACCGCCGGAGAGCTCGCTGCTCCTCGACCCCGCCCGCTCGGCGAGCCCGACCTCGGCGAGCAGTTGCCGCGCGTGCCGGCGCATCTGCTCGTCGGCGCGACCGCGCTCGGCCCACAGCGGCACCATCACGTTCTCCTCGGCCGTGAGCGCGGGCAGCAGGTGGTGGAACTGGAAGACGAAGCCGAGCGTGCGCCGCCGCAGGGCCGTCAGGCCGCGGTCGTCGAGCCTCGCCACGTCCTGGCCGGCGATGACGACCCGGCCCGCGCTCGCGCGGTCGAGCAGGCCGACGAGGTTGAGCAGGGTGCTTTTCCCCGAGCCCGACGGGCCGATGAGCGCGGCGAACTCGCCGGCCTCGAGCCGAAGGTCCACCCCGTCGAGCGCGCGTGTGATCACCTCGGTGCCGTAGTCCTTCACCACGCCTTCGAGCCGGAGGATGGGCTCAGCCACGGCGGATCACCTTGGCCGGGTCGAGCCTCGCCGCCCGGCTCGCGGGCGCGGCCGCGGCGAGCAGGCCGGTCAGCGTCGCCACCAGCGCGGCGATGAGGAAGCGCTGCGGGCTCAGGTCGATAGGGAAGGTCGGCTCGCCGGCGGGCGTCTGGGCGATGCGCGAGAAGAAGAGCGCGAGCGCCGCGCCGGCGAGCGAGCCGAGCCCCGAGCCGATGAGCCCGACGAGCCCGCCCTGGATGACGAAGACGCGGCGCACGCGCTCGGTCGAGGTGCCGAGCGCCTTGAGGATGCCGATCTCCGAGCTCTTCTGGACGACCGAGACGGTGAGCACGCTCGCGATGCCCAGCGCGACGGCGACGGTGATGAAGAAGCGGATGATGAAGCTCGAGGCGCTCTGCGAGCGCAGGGCGACGAGGAGCTGCGCGTTCAGCTCGGTCCAGGGCTCGGCGACCAGGCCGGTGCGCTCGGCGATGCGGGTGGCGATGGCGCCGGCGGAGAAGACGTCGCGCACCCGCAGGTCGATGGTGGAGATGCTGTTGCCCGCGTCGAGCAGGCTCTGGCCCGAGCGCAGCGCGACGAAGACCCAGCGCTCGTTCAGCTCGCTGCTGCCCAGGTCGAAGATCCCCGAGACTCGGAAGTCCCCGGAGCGCTCCTCGCCTCCGTCGAGCCGGATCCTGTCGCCGACCGCGACCCCGAGGTCCTCGGCGAGCTCGCCTCCGATGACCACGTCCTCGCCGCTCAGCTCGAAGCTGCCGCTGACAATGCCCTCGGAGACGCGGATCACCCTGTCGAAGCTCGCGGGCACGACGCCGTTGAGCGTGACGGCCTCGAGCGCGGCGCCGCGGCTGGCGAAGGCCGGGCCGCTGACCAGCGGCGAGACGGCGACCACGCCGGGCTCGGCGCCGATGAGCTCGAGCAGCGGCTGCCACTGGTCGATGAGCTCGCGGCGCTGCGGGGCGCTCTCGCGGCGCAGCGTCACCGCGGCGTCGGTCGAGCCGAGCACCCGCGCCTGCTCCTCTTGCGGCCGCACGATGACGTGGGCCTGGGAGCCGAGGGTCTGGTCGATGAGGCTCGCCTGCAGGCCCTCGATGAGCGCCGAGAGAAAGACGATGACCGCGACCCCGACGGCGACGCCGGCGAGGATGAGCAGGCTCTGCAGCCGGCCTTCGCGGAGGAAGCGCAGGGCGAGGAACCACTCGAAGGGCATCGGCTAGTCCTCGACCCAGCGCGGGCGCACCCGGTCGCCGGGCTCGACGCCGCCGGCCTCGGGCAGCACCACGAGATCGCCCGGCGAGAGGCCGGAGACGACCTCGACCATGCCCTCGCCCGGGACGCCGAGCTCGAGGCCGCGGCGGCGTACCCGGTTGCCGCGCACCTGCAGCACGTACGGCTCGCCGGTGTCCTCGCCGCGCACCGCCGCCGACGGCAGCACCAACGCGTCCTCCTTGTGCGCCGCGAGGATGTCCACCGAGACCGTCATGTTGGTGCGCAGGTAGTCCGGCGGCTCGGGGACCTTCAGCTCGACCTCGACCGTGCCGCGCTGCTCGTCGACCGCGGGGGCGATGGAGTGGACGACCGCCTCGAACTGCTCGTTGGGGAAGGCGTCGGCCGAGACGCGCGCCTTCTGGCCGGTCGCGAGCAGGCGCAGGTTCTTCTCGTCGGGCCGGGTGAGGATGAAGGTCGAGCCGCGCTCGGCGAGCTCGAAGAGGACCTGGCCCGGCTGCACCGTGTCGCCGGCGGCAATGGCCGCGTCGAGGACCTCGCCGGCAACCGGGGCGGTGATGCGCGTGTCGGCGAGCCGCGCCTGGGCCTCGGCGAGACGGGCCTCGGCCTGCTCGAGGCTGGCGGCGGCCGCGCGGTAGTCGCTGCCGGAGGGCTCGTCGCTTCGAGCCTGGGCCTCGGCGCTCTCGACGCGGGCGCGGGCGTCGAGCACCGCGCTGCGGGCGTCGTCGAGCTCCTGCGCGGTGGCGGCGCCGGCTTGGAAGAGCCGCTCGATGCGCGCGAGCTGGCGTTGGGCCGAGCGAAGGCTGACGCGGGCCTGGCGCAGCTCGGCCGACGACTGCTCGGAGGCGACCTGGCGCTGGCGCTCGAACCGGGCGCGGGCCTCGGCGACCGCGGCCTGAGCCTGCTCGACCGCCGCGGCCGGCTGCTCGTCATCAAGGCGGGCGAGCAGCGCGCCCCGCTCGACGCGGTCGCCGTCGTCGACCTCCAGCGAGACGACCTGACCGGCGACCTTGCCGGCGATCACCACCGTCGAGACTGGCTGGACGCGCCCGGTGGCGACGACGCGGACCTCGAGGTCGCGGCGGGTGGCGACCGCCACCGGGACCTCGGGGCCGAGCAGAGCGCGGAAGAGGGCGATGAGGATGAGGACGAGGAGGAGGGCGGCGAGCGCGAGGAGCGGCCATCGCCAGCGGCCGAGGCGCTTGCCGAGGCGGCGTCGGCGCGAGGGGCGGGCGACGGCGGCGGGCTCGGCTGGTTGCTCGTCCGGCGTGAAGCCCTCCGCCATCAGCGAGGTGAGCAGGCGCCACTCGCCGGTCGCGAACTCGATCGTGGATGCGAGGTCCAGCACCCCTCCCGCTCCTCGGTTCGAGCGACTGAAGGACCGACCGATAAGAAAGGTAGGGCGCGGGCGGTTTGCGGTGAGGGAGCGGCGTCGATCTGCATGCCCGGGAGGCGGGCGGCCGCTCGTGCCTCTCCACGATGACGAGGGACGCGGCGACGGACGCAGCGAGGTGGGATGCAGAGCAGTGCGCCCGGCCCAGCTGGCCACGGTCGCTGGAAAGTAGAGACGGATCCTTGGGCCGGCCGCATGCCGAACGCGCGCGGTGTCCCACGCACGCCGCCGCCGGCTTCTCAAGTCGTCGTCGCCCCCTTCGGTGGCGGGATCTCCGGTACCCGCAGGATGCTGGGACGATCGACTATCCCGAGCTTCTCTTCGATTCGGCGCTCGAGGTAGAGGGCCGCCTCCGCGCTCTTCAAGCTGTCGGCCAGCTCCAGCGGACGCCTCTCGGATCGGAAGAGGATCCACACGCAATACGAGCGACGGATGACGCGGGTGCCACCCTTGTCGGTCAGCGCGACCTCCTGAGTGCAGAGCTGCCCAGCGCCAGCCCGGCGATGACGAGCCCGAGGAGCTGTCCTTGCGCCGAGCTGCTGGCCGGGGTCGGGCCGCCGAACGTGGCCGGGTACCAGTCGCAGAAGAGCACGAGCCATAGGGCGGGCCCGACGAGCGGGAGGAGGCGAATTCCGGAGAAGCTGTACCAGCTCATGCGCAGCGCGCCGCGCTTCTCTTCGACTCCGATAGTGTCGGGCGCGGGTCGGCCGACGCGGCGGGGAGCAGGAGATCGTGGATCGTCGAGCAGTACGAGCAGCGGGCGATTCCCAGGTCCCTGTGGACGTCTTCTGCCCGGAGCGCGGAGCCGCAGCGCTTGCAATCGAGTGGCGGAGCGCCGGTGTTCGAGTCGCCGCCGGCGTCGGTGAGCTCCGCGCCGGCAGACGTGGCCAAGGCGTCGTCGAACGAGGCTCCCGAAGCCGTAGCCGCCCGAGCGCTGGCAACAGGCGCGCCCACGGCCGCGGGTGAGCCCTCGATGGCAGCGCCGCGCGTCGAAGCGGTGGCGGGCGGGTCGGCGGAGCCGAGGCGCGGCTCGGGGGCTGTGGGCGCGGACGGCGCCTCGCGCTCGTCATCGGCCTCGCGGGCGATTTCGAAGACGTACGCGCTCTCGGGCGCATAGCTCACGCGCACGAAGTCGCCGACGTCGAGCTTCGAGGCCAGCTCCTCATCGACGGTGAAGTCGCATCCATCGACCGTGAGTCGAGCGACCGCGCCGCAGGCGCGCTTCTCCTCGACGAACCCGCTGCGGACCCATTGTTCGCCACCGGAGAGATCGCGGCGCAGCGCGCCGCGCCGGCGCATCGAGTCCCGAATCAGCAGGCATCCGAACGCCGCGGCGACGATACCGAGGGTCAGAAGGAAGCCCGGGCCCATCCACAGCGTGACAGCGAGCGCGACGATGACCGCGCCGATCTGCCATCCGATGGCGAGCCCGCCTTCAGCACGTTCCTTCTCGAGCCGGCTCCGGTCTTCTGGCGTGAACGGGGACTTGGCGGGCTGTTGCATCTCGGGGCGAGGTTCGGCTGGGGGGAGAGAGTCGTCAAGCTTGGGAGCCCGTACCTCGCTGCTGCTCGCCCTGCTGCGCCTCGTGCTTCGTCCGCTCTCCGGGCCGGCGCGAGGTCCTCTCGCCTGGCTTGGAGCTTCTCTCCTGGCGCCAACAGAGCCCGGCGGCTCCAGAAGGCCGCAATGCCAGGACTACTTCACCAACTCCCGCCTGAAGATCCCGCTCTCCTCCACCAGGCTCTCCGCATCCTCGAACCCGAGCCGCCGGCAAAGCTCGATCACGTACGGATTCTCAATCGGCGTCTCGTACCGCGCCTCCCGCGCGTACGCGCGCACCCGCTCGCGTCCCTGCTCGGTCGGCAGTATCCGCTTCGGCCCGCCGACGCACCCTCCGGCGCAGCCCATCCCCTCGTAGAAATTGGCCTTGATCCTCCCCGCGACGATCTCGGCAATCATCGCCTTGCACGCCGCCGCGCCGTCGGCGTGCTCGCGGCGCATCGGCAGCTCGCGGTTCGGGCTGACCTTCTCTAGGGTCGCCTCAATCGCGTCGGACACCCCGCCGCTGTAGGCGTAGCCAATCCCCGCGCTCGACGCGTGCTCCTTCTCGCTCACCTCGAGCTTGGCCGGATCGGTCGCGGTGGAGGCGAACAGGTCGCGCAGCTCTTGGAAGGTGAGGACGAAGTCGATCGCGCCGGAGATGTCCTTCTCACGCGCCTCGGACTTCTTTGCGACGCACGGCCCGATGAAGACGGTCATCGCGCCGGGGTAGAGCTGCTTGATGGTCCGGCCCGCGGCGATCATCGGCGAGACGGCCGGGGGTACGTGCGAGAGCAGCTCGTAGTGCCGGCGGATCATCGCGATCCAGATCGGGCAGCAGCAGCTCGTGAGGTGGAAGTCGGCCTCGGTGCGCACGTGCTTGTCGAACTCGAGCGCCTCCTTGAGCGTGAGGATGTCGGCGAAGAGCGCGACCTCGACCATGCCGTCGAAGCCGAGCCGCTTGAACGCGGTGCGAAGCTGGCCGAGCGAGACGCCCTCGCCCATCTGCCCGGCGATGGCCGGCGCGACGAGCGCGTAGATCGGCCCGTGCCAGTTCTTCATCGCGAGGAGCATCGCCACGAGGTCGCGGCTGGCGCTGATCACCCCGGCGTCGCAGCTTTCGGCGCAGAGCCCGCAACCGACGCAGCGCTCGGGGTCGATCTTGATGCCGCCGCCGTCGGCCGGCTCGATGGCCTCGAAGAAGCAGTTGCGCGTGCACTTGCTCTTGTCCTCGCACAGGCACTCGCCGTTCAGCCACATCACCGGGTAGCGCTTCGGGTTGAGCAGGCAGTCGAGCTCGGGGAACTCCTTCTCCCGCGCGATGATTTCGGCGACCTCCTGGTCGCTCTTGTCGCTCAGCGCGGCCCGCGTGAGCTGTTGATAGAGGTCTTCGAGCTTGTGCGGCATCGTGTTCCTTCGCTGGTCTGCGAAACCTCGCTCGTGCAGCGGGTGGCGGCTCTCGAGCCGCGGGTTCACGGTCGCTGAGCGGCCCGTGCGCCCTCTTCCTGAATTGGTGCCACGCCAAGGCGGCTCCTGGAGTCTCCTATCACGGTGGCGCCGAGACTCGCCTTGCGACTTGGCGCTGCGGCCAGACATCCCGCCGGTCATGCGCGCCATCGGCTGAGGCACCGATGACAGTGCTCCACGCTCGGAAGCCGCTCCGATAGCGTCCTCGTAGCCGGTGGCGTCTCGCCGATGGCCCGCGGGTGGCGCGAGGTGGGGAGCGCCGGCGTCTCGCCGGCAGCCCAGCGGGATGGACGTGAAACCGAAGGCGAAGAGGCCGTCTGTGCGAGGCCGAAGCTGTGGGCGCGTGATGGCTTCTTTTCCCAGGCTGCAGCGCCCGTGGGAACTGGTGCGTGAATCCAAGACGCGGGATGCAGCGCTCTGCGCGCGGACTCGAGCCAAGAAACCAGTTTCCGCCTCGTTCCGAGGCCGCAGGAGCAGCAATGAAACCCCTGACCCATTTCGCGATTCTCTTTGGAGCCTGCCTCGCAGTCGCCGGTTGCCAGCACACGGGCGGCGGCCGCCAGGAGCGGTTCAAGGTGCAATCCCTCCCCGAGTCGAAGATGCAGGATCCGCAGCTCGAGGCGGAAATCCTCGAAGTCATGAACGCCGAGCAGGCCTGGCGGGGTTCGGTCTTCTATTCGCCGCGCCTGGCAATGGACGACTGGGAGTACCAGCGCAACGAGCTGAGCGGGGTCATCGAGTCCCGGTGGATCGCGGCGGCCGTGCCGGTGAAGGACCCGAGGGGCCGCTGCCGGCTCCACTACCTGCTCTTCGCCCAGTCGAATCAGGGCGGTGACAAGTACGGAAAGACCTTCTACTGGCGCGAGTCCGACAAGCAGGCCGAGAAGATCTCCTGCGAGGTGGCGAGCGGCGGTCAGCCCGACCCGCGCCCCGCCGGCGCCGATAGCGCGGAGGCGCAGGGGCCAAGCCTGCCCGAGCCGAAGATGAGCGATCCGCAGCTCGAGGCGGAGGTGGCCGAGATCCTCGCCACCGAGGGGGAGTGGAAGGGGACGACGTGCGGCAAGCCTATCCTGGCGATGGACGACTGGAGCTATGTGCGCAACGAGCTGAGCGGCGTCATCGAGTCCCGGTGGATCGCGGTGGCGGTGCCGATGAAGCCGCCGCGCGGACGGTGCAAGCTCGAGTACCTGCTCTTCGCCCAGGAGGCGCAGGGAGCCGACCGCTTCAGCAAGACCTTCTTCTGGCGATCCTCCGGCAAGCGCCCACAGTCGATCCCCTGCGAGCTCGTCTTGCCGGGTTTCCCGACGGCGCCGTAGCGGCTGTCTGCCACCGAGCCTGCCCGGTGCGGACGGCTCGCGTGGGCCGGGCGCACTGCCGTGCGCCCCTACCGCTTCAGCTTCTTTCCCGCCTCTTCGAGCGCGTCGCCGAGGGCCTTCTGGCCCTCTTTGATGATCCGCTTCGCGTCTTTCTCGGCCGTCTCGGTCACGCTCTTGCTTTCGCCGAGCAGGTCCTTGAGGCCATTGCGCGCGAGCGCGTTCGCGATTCGGGGCTTCTTCAGGTAGTCGATGGGTCCCCACTCGCGCGTGTCCACGAAGGTGTCTTTGAAGCTCAGCTCCGACTTGCGCTCGATGACGAGCTTCTGGGACGTGAGGATGAGGTGGTAGTTGAGCGCGCCAAACAGCCCAGCGGCGCAGGCGAAACCGATGACGAAGACGCTCAGGATCTTTTTCATGGGGCCCGCAGAGATAGCCGAAAAGCGGCCGTGCTTCCATCCGGCGGCCCTGGGCTGATCGAGCGGTCGGATGCGGGGGCGCGTGGGCGGCGTCCCGTCGATCCCCAAGCGCAGGAAGACGGGGCCGGGGCGGCGCGCGGCCCTCGATTTAGGAGAGGAGGGGCACCTTCTCGGCGAGCGGGCGTGCCCCAGAGCTCGTTCCGCATCTAGGACCCGGCTCGTGGCCGGATTCACGGGCGAGTTGCCGGAGGTCTTTGTCCAAATCGAGCAGGGAGGCGAATCCGCGAGTCCCTCGACTCCGCCTCCCGCGTTCCGCGGGAGGCTACGCTCCTAACTAACAGCTCCCCCTGTTAGTTCAAGGCCACAGCCGGCCAACGGGCCGGTCTCTCGCTCGGGATGATCGGGGGGGCGTCGGCTCTTGCGACGACACGGTCGCTCGACTCAGAGGCTCCCGCTGGTCGCCTCTACGCTCGGGATGACCGTAGCTCGCCCATCTTGTAGCGCACGTGCTTCGTCGTCTATGAAGCGTGCTCCAAACTCTAGCCAGGGAAGGTTCCCATGCTTGGTCGATGGCTTTCGAAGGCGGTGTTGGCGGTTGCGCTGTGCGGTCTGGTCGCTTCCTGCGGGAGCACGGAGGACGACCCGAAGACGGCCGGAGATCTCAGGATCGACGTCTTGCTCCGCCATGACGACGACTACAACCCCATCATCGACATGAGGTCCGAGAAGAACCCGGTCTGGGTCACGATCGAGCGGGGCGACAAGCCGGTCACGGATGCCAAGGTGGTCGTCGCCGGCGTCGAGATTCCGTTCGAGCCCGATATCTTCAAGAAGTACTACTCGGAGCTCCCAGGCACGCCCTTCGTCCCGGGGCAGGACGTCGCCATCGAAATCACTGTCGGCAGCGACAAGGTCACCGAGACGGTCAAGATGCCGGGCGGGATCACCATCTCTGAGGACGGCGCCTCGGTGAGCTGGCTGCACGAGGGCAACTCGGACCACTTGTACGTGGTGGCGGTGGACGAGAGGGGCTATCCCGATTCGGTCTCGACCTACGCGACCTACGAGGGCAAGAACTGCGAGAAGGCGAGCGACCTCGTTTCCCCGTACAGTGTCGGCGTGGCGGCCTACCCGTCGGCTGGCGAGCACCTGTTGACGATGGTCGTGCGCGAGAAGAAGTCGAACGCCTTTAGCGGGCTGCCGGGACTGAAAAGCGGCGCCATCGAGGCGGTGGACCTGAAGTCGTCTCAAATCCTCAAGTAGCGGCGAGCGCCGCAGCGGCCAAGGCAAGAGCGCCGTTCCTCACTCGCGGGGATCGGCGCTCGTGCGTTGGGGCCAAGAGCGGGCGGCCGACCGGACGGCGGACTCGCCGGCTCTGCGGCGCGCGGCCGGCGATGGCGAGGTCGGCGCTTCGCTCGGCCTGGATCTCGAAGCCGGTCGCGCGACCGGCAGGCCGCACAGTCGGAATCGGCGCGCCTGGCCATGGCGCCCTCGCGGCCGCAGGCGGCCCTCTGATCGAAGCGCCGTTTGGCCGGTCAGGCTGCGCCGAATAGACGAGCGCCGTTCCCCGCCGGGAACGGCGCTCTGGATAGCGGCCGCCTTGGGGCGGGCCAGGTGAAGTGCGCGAGGCATGTCGAGGCGCGTCGTCGGTGCTGCAGCTCGTCCGTCGCCGCGCTCGGCTGCTCGCCCCTGTCGCTACTCCACGTTCACCTTGATGGTGCGCGGCTTGGTCTCCTCGCGCTTGGGCAGGTGGATGACGAGCAGGCCGTTCTTGGCCTCGGCCTTGACCTTGTCACTGTCAACGGTGGGCGGCAGCGTGAACGAACGCGAGAAGATCCCGTAGGCGCGCTCGATGCGCCGGTAGTTGTCCCGCTTGTCCTCGCGCTCGAGCTTGCGTTCGCCGCGCAGGGTCAGGACGTTGTTCTCGATGCGCAGGTCCACGTCCTTGGGCTCGATGCCCGGCACCTCGGCGGTGATGGTGACTCCCTCGGCGTCTTCGTAGATGTCCACGGGCGGGTAGAAGCCGGCGCCGAGGTCCTCTTCGGTCGGATAGGAGAGCCGCAAGCGGAACATGCGGTCGTCGAACATGCGGTTCAGCTCGTCGTGCAAGCGCGAGAGTTCCTTCTCCCAGCGAGTGATCGCCATGGCAGTACCTCCACGAAGTCTTGTTCGAGTGGTTCAGTGGCCCCGGGCTTTTCGCCCCGGCCGTCCCTGACGCCTCGAAACGTAGACAGCAAGAAGGCGCTGTCAAATGGGGCCGAGCTCGTGAGCGCGCGGGACGCCGAAGGCGGCGAGGACGGCGCCCGCGACTCGCCGTGGAGGAGGGGCGCTCACGGGCCAGCGATGGAGGATCGGGCTCCATCGGCGACTCGCCCTGCCTCCGGCGGCGACGCGGGAGCTCCGCGCGAGGTCCCCGGGGCTGCGAGCGTGCTCGGCGAGCACAGCAGGTGGCCGCTCGCTGGAGCGCTGTCGATCGTGAAGGGCGAGAGGTCTCGCAGTCGGCGTTCGTGTGAGCGGACATCGGGCGGGCTGAGACGTCAGGGAGGTCCAGGTGCGTCCCGAGGCGCAGACTCCGGCCTTCGAGGCGCGCGGGCTCACCAAGATCTATCGGATGGGCGAGGTGGAGGTGCCGGCGCTGCGGGGAATCGATCTTTCTCTGTACGACGGCGAGCTGGTGGTGCTGCTCGGGCCTTCGGGCAGTGGCAAGTCAACCCTGCTCAACATCCTCGGCGGGCTCGACTCGCCGACCGCGGGGATGGTGCGCTACCGCGACCACGATCTCATCGCCGCGTGCGAGCGCGAGCTGACGCGCTATCGGCGCGAGCACGTCGGCTTCGTCTTCCAGTTCTACAACCTCATCCCGAGCCTGACGGCCCGCGAGAACGTCGAGCTGGGCGCGGAGATCTCCGATCGGCCGATCCGCCCGGAACAAGCCCTGGCGATGGTCGGACTGGCCGACCGCATGGACCACTTCCCCTCGCAGCTCTCGGGCGGCGAGCAGCAGCGGGTCGCCATCGCCCGCGCGGTGGCGAAGAACCCCGACGTTCTGCTGTGCGACGAGCCGACCGGCGCGCTCGACGCGAAGACGGGCAAGGTGGTGCTCCAGGTCCTGCACCGGGTCAACGCAGAGCTGGGCACGACGGTGGTCATCATCACGCACAACGCGGCCATCGCCGGGATGGCCGACCGGGTCCTGGTGATGCACGACGGGCGCATCGCCCGCGAGACGCGCAACGCGGTCAAGGTGCGGCCTGAGGAGATCGAGTGGTGAGGCCGCTCCACCGCAAGCTGCTGCGCGACCTGTGGCACGCGAAGGGCCAGGCCTTCGCCATCGGGCTGCTCGTCGCCATCGCTTCGGCGGCCTACCTCGGCTCGACGTGGACCTACCAGTCGCTGCTCGAGACGCAGCGCGCCTATTACGAGCGCTACCGCTTCCCGCACGTCTTCGCCTCGCTGCGGCGCGCGCCCCAGGGGCTGGTCGAGCGGGTGCGCGCCATCCCTGGTGTCGCGCAGGCCGAGGCCCGCGTGGTCGCCTCCGCCAGCCTGGAGCTGCCCGGCTTCGACGAGCCGGCGACCGCGACGGTGGTCTCAATCCCCGCCGGCGCACAGCCGGACCTGAACCGCCTGCACCTGCGCACCGGGCGCCTGCCCGCGGCCGACGACGAGGCGCTGGTGAGCGAGGGCTTCGCCGAGGTGCACCGGCTCGTCCCCGGCGACGAGCTGGAGAAGGTGATCAGCGGCAATCGGGAGACGGTGCGGGTGGTCGGCATCGCCCTCTCGCCGGAGTTCACCTACGCCATCCGGCCTGGCGACCTGATGCCCGACGACGCGCACTTCGGCGTCTTCTGGATGACCCGCGACGGCCTCGAGGCGGCCTTCGACATGGAGGGCGCCTTCAACGACCTGTCGGTGCGCCTGTCGCCGGGCGCGGTCGAGGAGGAGGTCATCGCGGCCATCGACCGGCTGCTCGAGCCCTACGGCGGGCTCGACGCCCACGGGCGCGACCGCCAGGTGTCGCACCGCTTCCTGTCCGAAGAGATCACGCAGCTCCGCGCCACGGCCATCGCGGTGCCGAGCATCTTCCTCGGGGTTGCGGCCTTCTTGCTGAGCGTGGTGCTCTCGAGGCTCATCGGCACGCAGCGCCAGCAGATAGGCACGCTCAAGGCCCTCGGCCGCGGCAACCTCGAGATCGGCCTGCACTACGCGAGCTTCGTGGGCCTCATCGTGCTCGCGGGGCTGATAGGCGGCCTCGTGCTCGGCTTCCTGATGGGCTCGGCGTTCACGCGGCTCTACGTGCAGTACTACCGGTTCCCCTTCCTCGTGCTCGAGACCGGGCTCGGAGCGCTCTTCGTCGCCGCGCTGCTCGCCTTCGGGGCCGCGGCCCTCGGGGTCGGCGGCTCGGTGCGCCGCGCGGTGAAGCTCGCGCCGGCCGAAGCGATGCGCCCGGAGCCGCCGGCGAGCTTCAAGCCCACGGTCCTCGAGCGCATCGGCCTCGGGCGGCTCGTCTCGGTGCCGGGGCGGATGGTGCTGCGCAGCCTGGAGCGGCGGCCGCTGCGCTCGGCGCTGACGGTGCTCGGTATCGCCGCAGGCGTCGCGGTTGTCGTCGCCGGCGGCTACTCCGGCGACGCGCTGATCTCGCTCGTCGAGTTCCAGTTCGGCATGGTCCAGCGCGAGGACCTCGCGGTCACCTTCGTCGATCCGGAGCCCATCGGCGCGCTCTACGAGATCGAGGCGCTGCCCGGAGTCCATCAGGCCGAGCCGTTTCGCGCGGTGCCGACGGTGCTGCGCTCGGGCCATCTCACCTATCGGACGCCGCTCACTGGGATGGCCCCGCAGGCGAGCCTGCGGCGGGTCGTCAACGACGACGGCACGGTGGTGACGCTGCCGCCCGAGGGCGTGATCCTGAGCCGGCAGCTCGCCCGGATCCTCGAGGTCGAGCCCGGAGACGCGCTGACGGTCGAGGTGCTCGAGGGCGAGCGCCCGACGCGGACGGTGCGGGTGGCGGGCCTGGTGGACGATCTGGTCGGGGTCTCGGCCTACATGCGGCTCGACGCGCTCAACGCGCTGCTCGGCGAGGGGCGCGTCATCTCCGGCGCGTGGCTCGAGGTCGATCCGACCGCCGAGTGGCAGCTCTTCGAGCGGTTGCGCGAGCGCCCGGGCGTGGCCGGCGTGACGCTGCGCTCGGCGGCGCTCGAGTCGTTCCGGCGCACGATGGACGAGAACCTGGGCGTCTTCACCGCGGTCCTCAACCTGCTCGCGGCGATCATCGCCGCCGGGGTCGTCTACAACGCAGCGCGCGTGGCGCTCGCCGAGCGCGAGCGCGAGCTCGCCACGCTGCGGGTCATCGGCTACACGCGCCCGGAGGTCTTTCGCATCGTGGTCGAGGAGCTGGCGGTGCAGGTGCTGCTCGCCATCCCCATCGGCTTCGCCATCGGGCGCGCGTTCGCTCTCGCGCTGTCGGCCGCGCTCACCTCGGATCTCTTCCGGCTACCGGCCGTGCTCCACAGGGCGAGCTACGTCACGGCGGCCCTCGTCGTCCTCATCTCGGCCGCGGCGGTGGCCGGTATTGTCTGGCGCTGGATGACCCGGCTCGAGCTGGTGTCGGTGTTGAAGACCGGTGAGTGAGCGATGAAGCGCCGCCGCAGGATCATCCTCGCCGTCGCCGCCCTCGCGCTGGTCGTGCTGCTCGCGCTCGCGCTGATGCCGCGCGCGGTGCCGGTCGAGCTGACGCGGGTCGGCCGAGGGGACTTCGAGGTCGTGGTCGAGGCGGACGGCGAGGCGAGGGTGCGCGCCCGCTACTCGGTGCTCGCGCCGGTGTCGGGCGAGCTGGAGCGCATCGCGCTCGACCCGGGCGACGCGGTCAGGAAGGGCGAGCCGGTCGCGCGCATCGCGGCGAGCGCGGCTCCGCCGCTCAATCCGAGGAGGCGCGCCGAGGCCGAGGGCGAGCTGCAGGCGTCCACGGCGGCAAAGCGCGAGGCCGAGGCCGCGCTCGTTCAGGCTTGGGCGGCGAACGCTCAGGCGCAGCGCGACTTGGAGCGCACGCGCGAGCTCGCGGAGCGCGGCGCGGCCACCGAGCGTGAGCTGGAGGTCGCCCGCACCGAGGCGAGGCAGCGGCGCAACGAGGTCGTCGCCGCCGAGCAGGCCGTCGAGCGCGCCGACGCGCGCATCGAGGCCGCGCGCGCGGTCCTCGATCCGCCCGAGGAGGGCGGCCACGCCGTCGCGATCGAAGCGCCGGTAGGCGGCAAGGTCCTACGGGTGCTGCGCGAGAGCGGCGGGCCGGTGGAGATCGGTGCGCCGCTGCTGGAGATGGGCGATCCGCGGCGCCTCGAGGTCGTGCTCGACGTGCTCACGACGCAGGCCGTGGAGATCGACCCGGGCGACAAGGTCGATCTCGTGCAGTGGGGCGGCGAGGGCGCGCTCGAGGGCGTCGTCGAGCGGGTCGATCCTTCGGCCGAGACCAAGGTCTCGGCGCTCGGCGTCGAGGAGCAGCGGGTCAACGTCATCGTCGTGCCGGCCGAGGGGCAGGACTGGGAGCCGCTCTCGGACGGCTATCACGTCGAGGCGCGCATCATCACCCGGGTCGTCGAGGACGCGCTCTTCGTCCCCACGACCGCGCTCTTCCGGCGCGACGGGCAGTGGGCGCTCTTCGTCGTGGAGGACGGCCGCGCCAGACTGCGCGAGGTCGAGGTGGGCGCGACCAGCGGCGGCCAGGCCCAGATCACCTCCGGGCTCGCGGGGCGCGAGCGCGTGATCGTCTATCCGAGCGACGAGGTCTCGGAGGGCACGCGCGTCACCGCACAGTGATGAGGCACCCGATTCGAAGCGACCGAGCGTCCTGGCAGCCGCTCCGATGGCCCGGCTATTCCTCCGCCACCGCCTGCTGAAGCGCGGCGTTGCTCTTCTTGTAGACATCAAGGAACTCCGCCGAGCGCTTGTCGAGCAGCTCGACGAAGAGCTTGCCGTTCTTCTTGGTGAACTCGGCGCGGTAGGCCTCGTAGCCCTTGAGCTTGTCGAGGTAGTAGGTCTCCAGCCGCTCCTCGAAGGGCGCGGGCTTCTTCGCCTGGCGGGCGGCGGCGAGGCGGGTGCGGGCCTCCTCGAGCTTCTTCTGGTCGTCTTCGGCGATGAGCTTCTTGTTGTAGAACTCCGCCACGAGCAGCGAGAGCCCCTTGGCGACCTGGCGATCGAGCTTCGATTTCTCAAGTGCGGTCGGGTACGGGGCGCCCTTCGCCGACTCCTGCAGGAGGAGGAGGAACTGCGAGAGCCGCTCCTCGGTGAAGCCGTTGACGGCGGCGGCCTTGGCCTCGGCCTCGCGCTTCTCGTTCGCCTTGTCGGCCTCCTGGAGGATGGCGACGAACTCGTCTTCGAACTTGGCGATGAGCTCGCGGTTCTTCTCGTTGACCTTGTCGAGGAAGCGACGCCGGAAGCGCTCGTGCTCGGCGAGGCTCCTCTTCAAGACGCTTTCGCGGGTTACGTCCTCGCGGGCCGGCTGCTCGTTCTTGGCAGCGGCCGCCGCGATGCGAGCGCCGATTTCGGCGAGCTCCTTTTCGGCGGCGCGCGCCGCGAGTCGGGCCCGGTAGTAGCGCTGCGGCAGGAACGCGAGCTGATCGATGTCGGCCGCCTTGAGCTTGGCCTTCTTGAGCGCCTGCGTGAACGGGGTCCCCCGGGTCTCCTCGCGCACGAAGACCGCGAGGCTCTTCATCTTCGCCTCGGTGAGGGTGTTGGCGGCGGCGATTTTGGCACGCTCCTCTTCGGTCTCCTGGACGGCGTGATTGTGTCCGGCATGGGGATTGACCGCCTGCGTTTCGGGCGTCGTCTGCGCGTCGGCGGCGAAGGTGGGGGTGGAGACGAGCAGTCCAGAGGCGAGAAGGAGGCGAGAGAGCTTGGTCATGGTGGCGAGAGTGTAGCGGAAGGAAGAGTGGTCCGACGTGGGTTTGTCGGACCAGGAACGTTCGGCCGACGGGCTTTCTTCCTGGCAAGGCGGGCGCCGCACGTGGGGACGCCGACGCGCGGGCAGATTGCACGCTCGAAAGGAGAGCCTGCGGTCTGCGCGCGACCGTTGCGGGCTGGTGGCGCATGGCAATGCGCCCGTCGCGGAATCGAGCAAGTCGCGGCGGAGCATCGGCGGGCCTCGCAGGCCTGCTCGAAGGCCGAGTTCAGTAGGCACAAAGGCCGCCGCTCTAGAATCCGCCAGCCTTCGCCGCATCGAAAGCAGCACCTTTCTGGTGCGGCCAGGCAGCCCAGCGCTTAAGGGGGCACGCGCGTCGAAGCAGCGCAAGCCGTCAACTCTCGACTCTCGACCCTCGACTGTCGCCCTCGACTGTCTCTACGAAAACTCGAAGGGGCTGCGCCGTGTTTGCGGTCGCCCACGCGGATCACGCTTCGACTGGCAATCAACGCACAGCTCGGCGTAGGGCATCGCCTTCAGGCGGCCTTGCTCGATGTCCTCTTCGCACTCCTCGCAGAGGCCGAACTCGTCCGGGGTTTCGCGGACCTTCTTCAGCGCGCGGGCGATGCGCTTGAGGACGAGGCTCATGTTGCGATTCCTGCTCGAAGCGATCGACTGCAGCATCTCGTTGAGCGGCTGCTCGTCTTCGTCTTCGCCGACCGCAGCCTCGTCGCTGCGGTTGGGCTCGATGCGCTGCGCGCCCTTGGCAAGAATGTCCTTTTCCAGAGCCTTCAAAAGGCGCTCGTAGTGTGCAAGCTCGGTGGGTTCCATCTGGATGCTCGTAGTCTGGTTGAACCGCGCCGGGCGATTGCCCGAGAAATGGGCGGACATGGTGGCAGAAGTCAGCTCGAGGATTCAACAAGGTGGCAGGCGCGCCGATTCCTTCGGGCCGGCGCGTCAGCTCGGGGTCGCGGCCGGGCGTGCGCCGTGATCGCGCTGGCGCGGTTCGGCAGGAGCCCGATGGGCGAAGGAGGCTGGCAGGCGAGCGGCCGCCTGCTCCGATACATCGGCGGCAGAGCGCGCTCGCGCTCCTCTGCTCACCAGCCGCGCACCGGACGCCACTCGCCGACCAGCTCCCCGCCGCGCACGGCGAGATACCGGTCGAAGAGCGCTGCCGTGAGGCACGAGTGGTTCGCGACGACGCGCAGCCTGGCGCCGACGGGCAGCTCGGAGAGATCGGCCTCCGGCCCCGCCTCGATGTGGCCGTGCTCCTGCGAGAGGCCCGACAGGCGCAGGCCGGCGAGCGGCTCGCCGCGCTCGGTCAGGAGCACGCCGAACCCGGCCTGCGCATCGACGTAGCGCGCGCCCGGGTCTTTGGAGAGCGCGAGCGCGCCGGCGTCGATCACCAGCCTGCGCCTGTCGGGATACGAGCTGATGACGGTGGTGAGGACCGTGAACGCGGCGTCGGCAAGCGCGCAGCTCCCGATGGCGGCTTGGAAGGCGTCGAAGAAGACGTAGTTGCCCGGGCGGACCTCGGTGACGCCGGTCAGGTCCTCGGCGAGCGACATCGTGGGGGTCGAGCCAATGCTCACCTCCTCGACGCGGATGCCTTCGGCCCGAAGCCTCTCGGCGAAGCCCACCGTCACGTTGCGCTCTTCGCGGGCGACGCGGGCGATCTCGTCGCGGTCGCGGCAGGCGTAGGCGTGACCGGCGTGGGCGAGGACGCCGCGGAAGTCGAGGTGCTTGGAAGCCGCGAGATCGGCTACGAGCTTGCGGGCCTCATGGCTCGTCGGATCGACGCCGGCGCGGTGGTTGCCGCAGTCGATCTTGAGAAAGACGGGCGCGCGGACCTGTTGGGAGGCCGAGCAGCTCTCGAGCGCGCGCATTGCGGCCTCGCTGTCGAGCAGCAGGGAGAGCCTGCCGATCGATCGGCCAAGCTCGACGGCCTCGCGCATGCGCGCCGGCGCGATGGGCACCGCGTAGGTGATGTCGCGAAAGCCGGCCCGCGCGAAAAAACGCGCCTCGGCGAGCGTGGAGACGGTGATCCCGCCGAAGGCGCCGCGCACCTGGAGCCTGGCCGCCTCGAGGGTCTTGTGCGTCTTGACGTGCGGGCGCAGCCGGCTTCCGAGCCGCGCCACGCGCTCGCTCATGGCCGCGGTGTTGCGCTCGACCGCGTCGAGATCGACGAGCGCGCACGGGGTCTGGAGATCGGCGGGGAGGCTCAAGGCTGCTTCTGGACGCAGGGGCGATTCGACAACCAGGCCGCGATGGCGTCGGGCACGCGGGGGGCGACCCGACGATCTGGATCGAAGAGCAGGCCCATGCCGCTGCGTTCGACGTGGTCGGCCATCATCGCGTGGTCGAGCCCGTCGAAGACCTGCACGTCGGTCGGCGCTGCGCGCGCCTTGGCGAGCTCGCGCAGGCGCTGCGCCTGGCCGACCGGCACCTGGAGGTCTCCGGCGGCGAAGACTCCGAGCACGGGGATCTCGAGCCCGCGCAGGAGCTCGACGGGGTCGTGGGCCGCGTGGCTGCGCAGCCAGGCCGTCGTCTCACCTTCGGTCTCCGGGCTCGCGGCGGGCGAGCGCAGGCGCCGGAGGATGACAGCTTGCGTGCGCCTCGCCTCCTCGAGCTGCTTTTCGGGCAGGCCGTGGGCTCGAGCGATGAGGTCGAGCTGCTCGCGCAGGATGACGAGGAGGTTATCGATCGGGCCTGCGAGAAGGGCCACTCCGGCGACGCGGCCGTCCTTCGCCGCCGCGAGCGGGGCGATGATTCCGCCTTCGCTGTGGCCGAGCGTGAAGAGGCAGTCGCCGTCAATGTCCTCGCGCGAAGCGAGCTGCGCGAGCCAAGCCTGCGCGTCCGAGGTGAGGTCTTGGAGCGTCCAGCTCTTGCGCTCGCCGTCGAGGAAGCAACTCTCGCCGACGCCGCGCTTGTCGTAGCGCAGCACCGCGAAGCCCTGCTCCGAGAGGCGGTGCGCGAGCTCGCGGAAGACGTAGAGGGGCGACTCGTCCCGGTCCATCGGGCCGCTGCCGTGGATGAGCAGCACCGCGGGCAGCGGCCCCGCCGCGTCGGCGGGTCGGCTCAGCGTGCCCGCGAGCTCGACAGGGCCGTTGCGAACCTTCAGCTCCGCCTCGACGACCGAGGCGGGCCGCTCGGGCAGGTGGCGCGCGGGACGGGCGAGGCCCTGGCGCACGAGCTGTCCGAAGACGCCGTCGACGAAGAGCAGCTCGCGCGTCTCCGCGTCTACCCACACCGTGTGGCCAGATGCCCGGGTGTTTACGAAGAAGCGCACGGCATCGCGCGGCCGGCCGTCGACCTCGACCTGGCGGCGCTCGCGGCGCGAGACGAAGACGGTCATCGGCGTGCCGCTGCGCAGGTTGAAGCCGTTCCAATTGAGCTCGTCGGGGCCTTCGAGCGGGAGGCGGCGAGCGAGGTCGCACCAGAGCGCGAGCGAGCCCCCGGCCTCCGTGGTCGGGAGCAGGGCCGCGTTCACGATGGCCTCGGCGCCGGCGGGCACCTCGGCGCGCTCGATGGCGAGGCCTTTCTGGCGCCTCCAGCGAGTGGTTCGGGCATCGCTCCAGACCTCGAGCTCCTCGACCTCTATCCCGGAGCGCGAATGCGCCCGGTAGTGCGAGAGCGCCTCGGCGCTTCGCGAGAGCAGGCCGCGAACCTCTATGGCCCTGCGGCCCTTCTCGTCCTGGACGTCGATCTCTTCGATCCACGCGTCAGGCGCGCCCGCCCACAAGGTCGCCGCTCCGACAGCATCGCCTTTCTGCGAGAGCACCGAATAGCGCGCGAGCACTTCGCCGCGGGGTGGCAAATCGAATCGGCAGTCAGCGGTGCCGAGGACGAAGAGCGCGATGAGCGCGGTCGAACGCATCCTCATTATAGCTCCTGGCGGCTGAGCACCCGCTCGGCGACAACGAGCAACGCAACGGTGGCCAGTCCGGTGACGAGCGCTCCGGCTGCGAGGTGGGGCGCGGCGCGGCCGAGGATCAGGTCGGCGACACCCGAGAGGACGCCGGCGGGGGTGTAGTCGCCGAGCCCGGGAAAGGCGCCTGCGAGCGAGATGAGCGCGAAGCCGCCGATGCCGACGCCCGCCGCCGAGGCGACGCCCGGCGCGACGACGCTGCCGAAGAGGGCGAGCGCGACGTAGAAGAACAGCACGAGCAGCAAGAGTGCGTTCGCGACGGCGAAGCCCGCGGCGTCGACTTCGCCGAAGAGCACCGTGGTGTAGAGGAGGCAGCCGCAGGCCGACAGCAGTGTCCCGCCGAGGGTCAGCAGTGCGGGCACGGCCGCCTTCGCGAGCAGGTAGGCGCTGCGCGAGACCGGCTTGACGAGCGTCATCGGCGCAATACGCCGGCTCTTCTCGAGGGCGACGGCCCCGACGTTGAGCAGGATCACGAGCAGCGGCAGCATCGCGAAGTTCTTGTGGTACTGGAAGAGCGCCTCGCGCACCCCCGGTTCCCTGACGATCACGAGCTCCATGCCGCCCATGTCGTCTTGGGCGAAGCGGCTGACGAGATCGGGCGTGGCCTTGGCGAGCAGCGGCGAGCCGAGCCCGACCAGGGCGAACGCGGCCGCGAGGACGAGCAGTCGAAACGTGCGGATCTGCTCGAGCAGCTCTTTGCGGCAGAAGGGGAGAAAGCCGGTCACGCGCTCACCTCCTCGTCGTTCGGCCCCGCGGGGTTGCGGTCGATGAGCGAGATGAAGACGTCTTCGAGGCTGGGCGTCGTCGGCGACAGGGAGACGAGCCGGAGGCCGTGCTCGACGACGGCCTTCGGCAACGCGAGCTCCGCCTCGGCGAGGTCGCGCACTTTCAGGCGAAGCCCCGTGGTGCCCTCGGACGGAGTATCGAGAGGCTCGAGGTGCTCGACCCAGGGCGCGGCGGCGAGGGCCTTCGTGAGGCCGGCGGCCTCGCCGCGCACGACGAGCTCGACGGCAGGGCGCACCTCCCGGCGTTTGAGCGAGGCGGCCTTCTCGTGCACGAGCAGCTTGCCGTGGTCGAGGATCGCCACCTCTTCGCAGACGCGCTCGATGTCCGCGAGGATGTGGCTCGACATGAACACAGTCACCTCGCGGCCGAGCGACTCGACGAGCTCGAGCACGTCGATCCGCCCGACTGGATCGAGCGCGGAGACCGGCTCGTCGAGGATGACGAGCTCGGGGCGATTGATCAGCGCCTGCGCGATTCCGAGCCGCTGCTTCATGCCGCCCGACCAGCCGGCGACGCGCCGCCGCCAGGCGGGCTTCTCGAGGCCACAGCGCTCGAGCAGCTCGTGGGCGCGGACGCGCGCCTCCTTGCGCGAGAGGCCGAACAGCTCGCCGACGTGCAGCAGGTACTCCTCGCCGCTCATCCACGGATGGAAGGCGGGATCCTGCGGCAGGTAGCCGAGTCGGTGGCGAACTGCCAACGCGTCGGTCCCGGGGGACTGACCGAGGAGGCGGATTTCGCCGCAGGTCGGGCGAAGGAGGCCGACGAGCATCCGAATGGTGGTGGTCTTGCCGGCGCCGTTCGCTCCCAGGAATCCGAAGACGCCCGGGCCCTGGATGGTGAGGTCGAGATCGTCGACGGCGGTGACTTCGCCGAAGCGGCGCGTCAGGCCGCGCGTCTCGAGCGCAAGGCTCATGCCTCGTCCGTCCGCCCGACCGCGAAGTAGCAGATCCAGCCGATCGCGGTGGTGAAGAGGATCAACAGGGCCCACAGGAGCTTGGGCCCACGTGTGCGCTCCTGCTTCCGGAGGTGGAAGAGGGCGACGCACTTCATCGCGATCTCCAGGAGGACGATGGGGGCGATGAGGACCAGAAGCTTGGTGTCCATGTCGTGGCTCGCGCGGGGGCGGGGGCGGGGCTAGGGAGGGCGGTTGTGTCGCGGACGATACAGAACGAGCGGCCGGTTGTGGCCCCAAGGCGCGGCTCTTGTCAAGCGACAGCAATTTCTGACCCCCTTACGTCACTAAAACTGACCCCCTCCGGGCCCCGGTGACTCCGATGAATGGCAAGCCCCGGTGATCAGCGACCGCCTATCGGTCGCTGGTGTGTCGTTTCGGTCTGGCGGGGTGGGGCCTGCGGGGAGGGGCCGCGGCCCCTCCCCGCACCGTTCCGCCAAAGCCCGCTCTTACGGCTTGGGCGCGCTCGGCAATGGACAGCAGGTGGCACTCTCGCACGGGCCAAGCAGGCCTGCCTCGTCGGAGAGCGCCCCGAGCAACCACACGAGCGACTCATCGATTGAAAGCCGCCTACAACCGGCCGAACGCGGCAGCGCTCGCGCGGAGTCTCTTGCGACCGCGTCGACGAGCGACATCCTCCGCCCCATCGAGCGGCATCTCGCTGCAATGTGCCGCAGAGTCAGAGGGGCGC
>JBMNNX010000304.1:0-7533 GCA_050942745.1 Myxococcales bacterium | reverse complement strand
GGAAGGAAGCCCTCGCAATGGTGCGAAGGTCAAGCCTCTGCGGCCAGCGCTTCATCCTGCCCTCGCAGACGAGGCATCAGCTCATACCGACAGCGGATTTCGGCATCCCGGGATCTGCCGAAGAGCGTGAGTAAGGGGGCGGGAAGCGGTCGGGGCGAAGAAGCAGCGCGTACTTGGCGCTACTTCGGTCTCCCCGAGAACGCGCCCCTGTGGACCGCGCTCAGGTGCATAGTGGTTTTCCACAGCCACCACGCCCTCAGAGAGAGTCGCTTAACACCAGCCACCTAGAGCGCAAGCGGCCAACGCTGCGGTGACTGCTCTCACCGTTCTGCTCCTGGTTGGGAAACCGGCCCCTGAGACGCCGAATGGTTACGCGCGAACACTGCCCACTGCAATCGCTTTGGGCTGCCTCGACGCGCGCGCCTGGTTTGGCGACTCGCTGTCGTCAACCCCTCGGACGCAGCGCTACCGCTGTCGCGCCGAGCGCGAGTCGCCCTGCCCCACGCGCCCGACGAGCCTGTGTCCCAGCGCTTTCGAGCCTCTTCAGGCGCCCGAGGACTGGAAGGACTCGTCGCCCGCCATCTCGCTCACGGTTTACGGCGTCGGAACAGCTTCGGCCTCAGGCGCGGCCGGCGGCTTCGCCTCCAGCTTGTGCATCGTCAGCCCGGTGAAGCCGAGGAAGGCCGAGACGAGCGGATTCACGAGGTTCAAGAAGCAGTACGGCACGTAGGTCCACGGCGCGAGGCCCAGCGTGGCGATCATGAATGCGCCGCAGGTGTTCCAGGGGAACAGGACCGAGGTGAGCGTCCCCGAGTCCTCGAGCGCGCGCGACAGGTTCTTCGGCGCGAGCCCCGCCTTCTCATACGCGTCGCGGTACATGCGGCCGGGCACGACGATGGCGAGGTACTGGTCCGAGGCGAGGATGTTCATTCCGAGGCAGGTCACCAGCGTCGCGCTCACCAAGCCGCCGACGCCTCGGGCGAGCCGGAGGATGGCCCCGGCGATCGACTCGAGCATTTTCGCCTTCTCGAGCACGCCGCCGAAAGAGAGCGCGCAGATGATGAGCGCGACCGTCGAGAACATCGAGGTCAGGCCGCCGCGCGACAGCAGGGAGTCAACGACCGCGTTGCCCGTCTTGGACACCACGCCCGAGTAGCCAGCCTTGAGGATCTCGCCCCACGCCGTCCCCTGGACGAGCCCGGCCATCAGCGCCCCGAGCGCCGATCCGGCGATGAGCGCGGGCAGCGCCGGGATGCGCAGCACGACCATCACCACGACGAGCACCGGCGGAAGGAGCAGCGCAGGGTGGATGGTGTACGCGTCGCGGATCGCCTTCTGGATGGACTCGACCTGCGCGGTGTCCACCGAGCCGGTGCTTCCGGCCCCGATGAAGCTGAAGAGCGCCAGCGCGATGATCAGGCTCGGCCCCGTCGTAAAGACCATGTGCCGGACGTGGTCGAACAGGTCGGAGCCGGCCATGGCGGGCGCGAGGTTGGTCGTGTCCGAGAGCGGCGACATCTTGTCGCCGAAGTAGGCGCCCGAGATGATCGCGCCCGCGACGACAGGCCGGGGCACGCCCAGTCCCTCGCCTATCCCGATGAGCGCGATGCCGACCGTCGCCGCGGTCGACCATGACGATCCGGTCGCCAGCGACACGAGGCTGCAGATGACCGTCGCCGCGGGCAGGAAGATGGACGGCGAGAGCAGCTCGAGGCCGTAGTCGATCATCGCCGGCACGATCCCCGCCTGGATCCAGGTGGCGATCAGCAGCCCGATGACGATGAGGATGACCACCGCGTTGAGCGCGAGGCTGACGCCGCGCAGCATCCCCTCCTCGATCTCCTTCCACGAGTACCCGAGCAGCATGGCCACGGCCGAGGCGACGACCGTCGCCGCGATGAGCGCGATGTGAGTCGTCAGCTCGAACTCGCGGAGGTGGACGACGGTGAACCAGAGCGACGCGACGAGAAACGCGACGGGGACGAGCGCGACGAGCAGGTGGGGAGCCCTTCGTGCCCCCTCGGACGTTTTCTCCATGACGGTGCACCCTATTTCAGCGCGCGACCCGATGCCAACGGGCTCCAGGCGACTTTTCGGCGTCCGACCGTCCTCGCCGCGCCCGGTTCGCGCCTCCCGCGGCCGGCGGCGGATCGATCCGGCGCTGATGACGGGTCAGGCCATTCGCAGGCGCTCGCCGCCCGCGAGCCCAAGGCGGGCCCGACAGGAGCGCTCGCCGCGCGCACCGGCGCTCCGGCAGCGGCTTGACCCGAGCGAAACGGCTTCCGTAGGCTGCCCTCCGGAAAGAGAGACGAAAGATGATGACCAGCCGCTTCGTTGGTGCGCCGCTGTCGCTGGCGCTCTTGCTGATGATGGCCTGCGGCCCGACCGAGTTGGACCCGGCGCCCGAGCCCAAGGACGCGGGCGGGAAGGTCGATCCCTGCAAGGACATCATCTGCTTCGAGGGTGAGACGTGCGACCCGATGGTCGGCGAGTGCTTGTGCGAGCCCGGCTCCTGCCCGCTGCCCTCTGTCTGTAACGACGACGGGCACTGTGAGAACCGCTGCGCTGGCGCCAACTGCGCAAAGGGCGAAAGCTGCGACCCGGAGACCGGCCGCTGTGAGTGCGCCGACGAGAGCTGCCCCTCCGACACCTACTGCAGCGTGGACCGCCGCTGCGTCCCGCGTTGCGAGGGCGTCGGCTGCAAGCAGGGCGAGCGCTGCGAGCCCGAGAGCGGCGCTTGCGTCTGCGATCCCGAGACCTGCACCGGCGCCGTCGGCGGCTGCGAGAAGGAGACGAACCGCTGCGTCAACCTCTGCCCGGCGCGGTGCCCGCCTGGCGAATCCTGCACAGACCCGCTCGTCGGAGAGTGCCGCTGCGACACCGAGACCTGCCCCGCTCCTCTCGTCTGCGGCGAGGAGGAACACTGCGTCGATCTCTGTGACGGCGTGCCCTGCGCGCAGGGCGAGTTTTGCAACGCGCCGACAGGCAAGTGCGAGTGCCGCCTGACGCCGGATAGCTGCCCGGTGGGAAGCCACTGCGACGAGGCGACGATGGCCTGCGTCTCCAACTGCGCTTCGGTCAACTGCCCTCAAGGCGAGACCTGTGTCCCGGCGACCGGCGCCTGCGCCTGTGGGAGCGAGCCGAACACCTGCCCGCCGGGGAACAAGTGCGACCTGGAGACCCTCCACTGCATCGGCAACTGCGACGACGTGGTCTGCGCGACCGCCGGCGAGAGCTGCAACCCGACGACCGGCAACTGCGAGTGCAGCCTCTCGCCCGCGGACACCTGCACCGCCGCGGTTCAGACCACCCGCTGCGACGGCGCGACCCGCCGCTGCGTCCCGCGCTGCCAGGGCGTGCTGTGCACCGTGCCCGGCGAGACTTGCAACAACGCGACGGGCAACTGCGAATGCCGCACGAGCCCCGACACCTGCACGGCCGCCGATCCGACCCGCAAGTGCGACCCGGACGACCTGGTCTGCGTGGCGCGCTGCGCGGGCGTGAGCTGCCCGAGCGGCGAAGCGTGCGAGGCGGCGACGGGCTCGTGCGCATGCACCACCTCGCCCGATAGCTGCACGGCCGCCGACGCGACGCTCAAGTGCGACGGCACCAGCCGCCACTGCGTGTCACGCTGCCTCGGGGTGAGCTGCGCGGCCGGCCTGAGCTGCGCGCCGAGCCTCGGGATCTGCGTCTGCCTGCCGTCGCCCGACTCCTGCGCCGCGGTCGATCCGACCAAGCGCTGCGACACCGGCACCAACCAGTGCGTCCCCTTGTGCCAAGGCGTCACCTGCCCGGCGGGACAGGTCTGCGCGCCGGCCACCGGCGAGTGCGGCTGCACGTCGGCGCCGGATTCCTGCTCGGCCGCCGACCCGGCGACCCGCTGCGACTCGAGCACGAGCCTGTGCGTGCCGCGCTGCGCCGGGGTCACCTGCCCGGCCGGCGAGTCCTGCATGCCGACGACCGGCGCGTGCGCCTGCACCGCCGCGCCCGATAGCTGCTCGGCAGCCAACCCGACGACCCGATGCTCCACCGGCCACTGCGTCTCCAAGTGCAATGGCGTGAGCTGTCCCGCCGGGCAGGTCTGCACGCCGACGACCGGCGCCTGCCGCTGCACGGCCTCGCCGGATAGCTGCGCGGCCGCCCACCCGGCCAAGCGCTGCGACGCGGCGAGCGGGTTCTGCGTCTCGCCGTGTGCCGGAGTCACCTGTGGAGCCGGCGAGACCTGCGATCCCGGCTCGGGCACCTGCTCGTGCACGCCGACATCCTGTCCTACCGGCTACGTCTGCAACGCGCAGCAGCGCTGCGAGTGCGTCCCCGAGACCGATCAGCAGCTCTGCGCGCGGCTCTCCAAGCAGTGCGGCAGCTTCACCGGAGTAGACAACTGCGGCGTCTCGCGCACGGTGAGCTGCGGCAGTTGTACCGGCTCGCAGGTCTGCGAACAGAACACCTGTGTCGCCCCGCCCGCGCCCGCCAACGACGCGTGCGACGGCGCCGTCCCGCTCAATCTAGGCGGCGGCGTGGTGTCGGTGACCGGCGACACCACCTACGCGACCAACAGCGGCACCAGCCTCCACTGCCTTGGCACCGGCAAGGACGTCGTCTACTCGTTCGTGCTGACCGAGGCGCGCAACCTCGACATCACGCTCGACGTGGAGGATGGCGTCCACGCCGTCGTCCACCTCCGCAGCGCCTGCGACGACTCCGCGACCGAGGTCGGCTGCAGCGACGCGGTCGGGAGCACCTCCCTGCACCTCGATGCGGTCGAGCCAGGCACCTACTACCTGTGGGTTGACTCCTACGGCGCCGCTTGGGGCGAGTACACGCTCACCGTGCGGCAGACGGTCGTGAACTCGATCTGCTCGGGCGCCATCGCGATCACGCCCGAGACGACGGTGCCCGGCTCGACACTCGATGCGACCAACGACTTCGGCTCCGGCGCGCCTTCGCCCGCCTGCGCAAGTGGCTTCTACGGCCTCGAGGGCAAAGACGTCGTCTACTCGTACACGCCGGCAGCCGACGGCATCTTCCGCGTGCGCCTCAGCCCGGTCCTGACTTTCGACGCGGCGCTCTGGATCATGCCCGCGCCCTGCGGCGGCGCCGCGTCGGGCTGCGCGGCCATCGACGACGACGGCGGCAAGGGCGCCCCGGAGGAGCTGCTGATCGCCGGGCTCGCCGGCCAGACCTACTTCATCGTGGTTGATGCCTGGTCGGCGACAGAGGCCGGCGGCTTCACGCTCGCCATCGAGACTCCGGCGAACGACAGCTGCGACGGCGCGATCCCCGTGCTTCAGAAGGGTGTCGCGCTCAGGGCGAGCACGGCTGGCGCAGCCAACGACTACAACGCCTCCAGCGCGAGCTCGGCCTGCTCGCGCAACTGGCCGGGCCCCGACGTGGTCTTCGCCTACATTCCGGCCACCGCCGACACCTTCACCGTCTCCATCACCAACGTCCAGGCGGGCTTCGATGTCGCGGTGCTGGTGACCACCGGCGCCTGCGGAGACTCGGGGACCTGCGTGGGCAGCCGCGACTTGGGCGTGGCCGGCAGGGACGAGACGCTGTCGATCACCTCGCCGACCCCGAACACGCCCCATTTCATCGTCGTTGACGGCTACACCGCGAGCCACTCCGGAGGCTTCACTATCCGGGTCGATTGAGCCCGGCGGCGGGGGGCTGCGGCGGACAGAACACCATGCTCGACAAGGCCGCGACCTGGCTGCAGACATCCTTCGGCATCGCCCACGAGACGCAGGGCAAGATCGCGGCCTCGCTGGCCGCCGTCTTCATCGTCTGGCTGGCACGAAAGCTCGTGCTCGCGGTGGTCATGCGCCGCGTCTCCGACCCGCGGCACCGCTATCGCTGGAACAAGCTGACGACGTGGATCACCGCGCCGACCCTGCTCGTGCTCGTCGGCCGCATCTGGTTCGAGGGCATCCAGTCGCTCGCGACCTTCCTCGGCCTGGTCTCGGCCGGAATCGCCATCGCGCTCAAGGACCTCGTCGCCAACATCGCCGGCTGGGGCTTCATCCTCTGGCGCCGCCCGTTCGGCGTGGGCGACCGCATCGAGATCGGCTCGTTCTCCGGCGACGTCATCGACGTGCGCATCTTCCAGTTCACCCTGCTCGAGATTGGCCAGTGGGTGGACGCCGACCAGAGCACCGGCCGAATCGTCCACGTCCCCAACGGCATGGTGCTCAGCCATCCGGTCGCCAACTACACGAAGGGCATGTGGTGCATCTGGGACGAGCTCGGGGTGACGGTGACGTTCGAGAGCAATTGGGAGCGCGCCAAGGGACTGCTCGAGCAGATAGTCGTGCGCCAGACCGGAAGCCTGGCTGACCTGGCGCGTCAGCAGCTCCAGACCGCCTCGACCCGCTTCCTGATCCCCGACGAGTCGCTCACGCCGGCGGTCTACACCAGCGTCGTGGCCAACGGCGTGCGGCTGACGATGCGCTATCTATGCGAGCCGCGAAAGCGACGCGCGACCGCGCATCTGCTCTGGGAAGAGGCGCTGCGGGCCTTCGCCCAGCACACTGACATCGAGATCGCCTACCCGACCCAGCGCTTCTTCGACCGCGCGGCCGAGCCGCAGGCGTTCGAGCTTGCCGCGCGCACCGCGAAGGCGGGCTGAGCAGTCTGGAGCGCCCGCCTTTGTGCTGGCGCCCGACGTGCCCGCGTCCGTGCGGAGCGCCAGCCTTCGTGCTGGCGCCCGACGTGCCCGCGCCCGTGCGGAGCGCCAGCCTTTGTGCTGGCGCCCGACGTGCCCGCGTCCGTGCGGAGCGCCCGCCTTTGTGCTGGCGCCCGACGTGCCCGGGTTCGTGCGGAGCGCCAGCCTTTGTGCTGGCGCCCGACGTGCCCGGGTTCGTGCGGAGCGCCAGCCTTTGTGCTGGCGCCCCTGGCGGCCCGCCTCAAAGGTCGGCCCTCCACAGACCTGCAGCGCGAACGCAAGGCCGCAGTGCCAGCGCTTGGTGGCGGCGCCGACTACGCCGGCGCGGACTTCGCCGGCACCTCCTCCCGCTCGCGGACGGTGAGCTTGCCGACTACCAGCTCATCGATCTCCAGCCGAACGACGCGGCCTTTTCGGAGCGAGAAGTACCGAATGCTCATCGCGCCGACCGTGAGCGCGCCGATGGCGAGCGCGCCGAGGCTCATCACCGCAAGCGCAGTGGCGAAGCGCGCAAAGGCGACTTGCGACCCGGAGGGCGGGTACTCGAATCGAACCGTCGGCAATCTCATGGCAAAGCCCTCAGCCACTACGCTGTGGGCGCGTCGCGGGGTTCGACAAGCACCGGGCGAGTTGGATGCGTGGCCGAGCGCTCGCTCAACCGTGGGTCCAGCGCGAGGGGTGGAATTCGGTCCTGAAGATTGCTGCCCGAACGCCAGCACGAAGGCTGGCGCTCCCCAGCCGCGCCCGTCGGAACGCCAGCACGAAGGCTGGCGCTCCCCAGCCACGCCGTCGGAACGCCAGCACGAAGGCTGGCGCTCCCCAGCCGCGCCCGTCGGAACGCCAGCACGAAGGCTGGCGCTCCCCAGCCA
>JBMNNX010000301.1:0-7598 GCA_050942745.1 Myxococcales bacterium | reverse complement strand
CTACCAACCCGGCCGCGCGCATCGCCGTTCACCCCGCGACGGGCCCGAAATCGACCGTGTACCGCCCGTCCCGCATCAACTTCACCGCGCGCCCGCCGGCCATCAGCAGCTCGGCCTCGGCGACGGCCACCCGCGGCTGCAGGCTGTCGATGTAGACCCGGTCGGTGTGCACCACGGCCTCTGGGCGCGAGAACTGCGCCGCGCCGACCTGGCCACCGAAGTGGTCGCTGCGGCCGAAGGCGATGTGCAGCCCGAGCTTCTCGTCGAGCAGCACCTCGCCGGTCGCGCCCACGCCGAGGTCGGCGAGCACGCCGAGCCCGAGCTCGGCGAGGTTGCCGTACGCCGGCTCGCGCGCGAGCCGCTCCGCTTCGCTCTTCGCCGCCTGGCCGCCATCCGCGACCGAGACCGCGCGGTTGTCCTCGACGCGGTAGACGACGATCTCCTCGCCAAACTGGACCGGCAGCTCACCCGCCGAGCGACTCGGATCGCCTTCGCGCTCGCCCTCGTACGGCACGACATAGGCCTCGCCCGACGGCAGGTTGCCGGCCGTGCCCGGCTCGCGCAGCAGGCCGCCCGAGGCGTGCGCGGTGCGATGCCGCAGGTCGAGCCGCAGCCGGTGCTCGCGCGCGCCGTCGATCTTGAAGAGGATGCGCGCCTCCTCGGCCTCGTCGAGCAGCGCCTTGAGGATGCCGACCCGGCGGTTGATCTCGGTGTAGTCGAGCCTCAGCGCGGGGATCATCTCCGCGGTGAAGCCCGGCATCGTCGCCGCGCGGAAGCCGAAGCGCTTCGCGTGCAGCTTCATCGGCGCGGTGGCCGAGAACTGCGTGGGCACGAGCAGGATCTGGTTCTCGGTAAAGACGCGCTCGAAGGGCACAGGCTCTGTGGTCACGTCCTCGGCGCGCTCGGGCAACTCCTCGCCTTCCCAGATCCACGCGGTCGGCGGCAGGTCGCCGTTGTTGCTGCCGGCGTTGCGATAGAGGACGAGCCGCGCCTCGAGTCGGCTCTCGCCACGGGCGTGCGCAGCCTTCAGCTCGCGGGCCCAACCGGCGGCGAGAACGCGGCGCGCCCGCCAGCGGTCGTGATCGGCTACACGCGCGTCGGGCAGGTCCACCAGCACCGCGATGGCGCGATCCTCGGCGCGCGGCTGGAAGACGCGCTCGACAAGGGCGACGAGCTCCTGGCTGCTCAAGGTCTGGTCCATCCGAATTCTCCTTGCCGCATGGAGGCGACGGCGGCCTGGATCAGGCCGCGTTCGAACGTTGGTGAGGGCGATTGGGGCTTCGATTCGGCCCGCTCGAGTCGCGGCTACTGTGTCGCGGCGAGGCGGCAATCTCAAGGATGCGCCAACAGCTCGCCCGGCGAGACGCCGGCCCTTCCACCTCACCCGAGGAACGAGCCGAGACGAAGGCATGGACGGCGGAGCTCCAGCTCCGCCAACCCGCGTCGGCCGGCGAGACGCCGACGAACTCACCCGAGGAATCAGCCGAGACGAAAGATGGACGGCGGAGCTCCAGCTCCGCCAACCGCGTCGGCTGGCGAGACGCCGACGAACTCACCCGAGGAACGAGCCGAGACGAAAGATGGACGGCGGAGCTCCAGCTCCGCCAAACCGCCTCGGCCGGCGAAACGCCGGCCCTCCCAGCTCACCGCCGCATCACGACGGACTCTGTCCGAAGGCCGGAGCCGCGTTCGCCCCAGGCTGTTCGGAGGCACGCCGCACCTCCTCGTGCCGCACCTCCAGGCCCGGCTTCGCGTCCGGCGGCGCCTTCAACAGCCCGAGCGTCGCTTCCCCGATCTTCAGGCGCAGCCCGCTCCCCGACTCACGCGCAACGAAGACCCGGCTCTCGAGCCGCTCAATCCGCTCGGCGGTGGTGAAGCTGTAGTGGAAGCTCACCGAGTCGCCCGCCTTCAAGCCGTGCAGCCAGCGACCGAAGTGGCGCCCGCGCTGGCTCGCCATGTCGTGCGTGAAGCGCACCGAGCCTTCCCCGCCTTCGATCTCGACCTCGAGGTCCATCTCGATGCGCGTCCCCGGCTCCACGGTGAGGTACTGACCCGCGAAGACGATCTGGTACTTGCTGTCCTCGAGGACCTCCACCTCGCGGTCGGTGATGAGCTTGATGCGCTGGTCCGCCCGCTCGAAATCTTTGACGCTCTGCTCGGCCATCGCCTTGAGCGCGAGGATCTCGCCCTCGTCGGCCGGGACCAGCGTCGACACCGGAGAGAAGAGCCGCCCCGGCTCGAACGAACGGCGCGTGCACCGAAAGAAGTCCTCGCGGCACACCACGAGCTTGCCGCCCGTCTCCACCGCGTGCGTGCTGTGCCGGTAGGTGTTCGCGAAGTAGACCGTGCGCGGCTGCTCGTAGCGCCGGAAGAGGCTGCGGCCGGTCATCCCGTCGGCGCGGTCCGCGAGGCCGAGGTAGTCCAACACCGACAGTCCGAGGTCGCTCTGCGCGTAGACATCGGAGACGCGCGCGGTCTCGCCCGTCGGCACGAAAGCGGCGAGGACGCTCCAGTTCTGGCTGAACGCCCGGGTGAGATCGTCGTAGCCCTCGAACAGCCCGGCCGACTCGTCGGAGGTGACGATGACGAGCGTGTCCTCGAAGACGCCCGCGCGCTCGAGCCTCTCGAACAGCTCGCCGAGCGCGACGTCGGCGTAGGCTATCGCCCTCGGCATGCCCTTCTCACCCGGCGCGCCGTCGAAGTCGTCGGGGACGAGGAACGGGTGGTGCGTCCCCACGGTCAGCAGCGCGAAGAACCACGGCTTGTCGCCCTCGCGCAGCTCCTCGATGTGCTCGAACGCCTGCTCGAAGAGGGCGCGATCGTCGAGCCCCCACTCGCTGCGCGCGTAGGAGCGAGGCAGCCCGCTCGACCCGATCGATCGGTCGAAGCCGCTGCGCGGCATGAACTGGTCCTTGAACATGAAGGCGAGCGAGGCCGCCTGCATGTAGACCGTCTCGTAGCCCGCCTCGCGCAGGATGGCCGGCAGGCACCTTCGCGCCCCGGCGCGGATGAAGGCGGTCATCTTCGCCTCGGCGGTGAGCAGGCGCGGGTGGTCGCCGCAGAGCAGGGCGTACTCGCCGCGGTTGGTCTGGCGCTGCTGCGACACGAAGTTGGTAAAGAGCAGGCCCCGCTTCGCCAACGCGTCGAAGGTCCGCATCTTCGTGGGCGACTCGATGCCGTGGTCGGCGGCGACCGACGGCACGTAGGCGCCCGAGATGCTCTCGAGCATCACCAACAGGACGTTGGTGCGCGGCCTGGGCATCGCGACGACCGGCTCGCCGGCCAGGTCGGGCGGAGGCAGCTTCGCGGGCTCGACCCGGACGCGCCCGGGCGCGAACGCGCGCCCGACGTTGAGCTGCAGGCAGTGGCCTTGGCGCCAGAGCAGGTTCTCGTCGCGCAGCGGCAAGGCGAGGCTGACGATGAGCGCGACCACCGCGAAGCCGGCGGCCGGCAGGAGCCAGGTGCCCCGCCACGGGCGCGCCAGCGCGAAGAGCGCGCTGCTCGCCACCGCGACCACAGCGAGCAGCACCGGCCGCGAGACGGCGAGCCCTGACCCCAGGAGGAAGGTCGAGTCGCTGAGGTAGGAGGCGTAGGTCGGGTCGAGGAACGTGCCGAGGAAGGCGACGTGCTCGAAGTTGGCGTGGTTGAGGGCCAGCCACGCCACCAAGAGCACCCAGGCCGCGATCTCCGACAGGCGCGAGACGAGCAGCGCGACGAGCGCGACGACGCCCGTCATGGCCGCGTCGGAGAAAAAGCCGCGCACGTCGGCGACTTCGAGGTGGACGCGATTCAGCCGGACGAGCGCGATTCGCAGGGCAATCGGCGAGAGGAGAAGGGAAAGGAGGAGAAAGGTTCCGCTCTTTCGAACGGCTTCGAACCGGGTACGGAAGGTGCTGGCCACGCGCTTGAGTCCTTATCCGCCACCGCTCGCCGCGGCGGACGCGATGAAGGCGGGCAACATAGCAGGAGGAGTGTTCGATGCACGACCAAGCAGCCAACAAGGCATCCCACGGATGAAGCGGGGCTCGCCTCGAGGCCGCCCGAAGCACGCGCCCGCAGCGCTTCGGTCCGCTGCGGCTCGACGCCACGTCGGGCCCGAGGGGCCTCGGCGCCGAGGCTGGCTCCCGCACCTGCCTCGGGTCACCTCGCCCGTGTTAGTTACGGGCGCATGTTCGACACGTTCGTACCGCGCCTGCGCGCCGGGCTGCGCATCCAGCCCCGCGACGACGGCTCGGCGGTCCTCTTCGATTCGGCGACCGGCGACCACCTCGCCATCGCCTCCGACCAGGCGACCCTGCTCGCGCTGCTCGACGGAGAGCGCTCGGTCGGCGCCATCACCGCCGAGCACTTCGCCGCGCACGGCTTCGTGCCATTCCAGGCGCTCGCCGATCTGCTGGCGTCGCTTCGCGCCAACAGGCTCCTCGCCAACGACGCGGCCAGCCTCGACGAAGCCGGCGTTCGCCGGCCGCCGCGCGCCGTGCTCTGGCGTTCGCTCGCGTCGCGCCGGCTCGCCCGATGGCGGCTGCCGGCGATGCGCGCGCAGGTGCTCGGCCTTGGCCTGCTCTTCGCCGCCGCGGCGCTCGTCGCGCTCGCCCTCGCGCCCTCGGCCGAGCTCGCCTGGCCGTTCGAGCTCGCGGTCGATCCGTTACAGCCGGACGGCAGCGCGCTCGCCGGCCTGCTCGGTGTCCTCGCCGGCGCCTCTATCGCCTTGACCGCGCACGCGGTCGCCCGCGCGGCACTCTCGACGCTCTTCGGCGAGGCGCCCGCGGCCTGGGAGCTGCGGCTGCGCTGCTTCGTGCCCGCGCTCGAGCCCGAGTCGGGCCCGCTGCACCTGCTCGGACGGGCGCGCCGCATGGGCGCGCACGCCGCGGCGCTCGTCGCGCCGTGGCTGGTCGCGCTCGCCGCCCTCGTCCTCTTCGAGGGCCGCGACCTCGCGGCCTCCTTCGCTCTCGGCGCGGCGATCGCCGGGTTCGCGGATGCCTGCCCGTTCGCCCCCACGTCGGCCGGGCACCTCCTCGCCGACCTCGCCGGCCGCATCGACCTGCGCGACCACGCGCGCTCGTACCTGTCGCAGCGCTTCCTGTCGCGGCTCGGGACCCGCCACTTCTTCGAGGGCGAGAAGGTCATCCTCATCACCTCGTCGCTCGCCGCGCTCTGGTCGCTGGCGGGCACCGACGTCGTGGCCCGTTCGGTCCCCCGCGAGCTGCTGCGGCTGGTGGCCGCGACCGCTTACCTCAATGGCGTCGAGGCCGCGGCCGCAGGGGTCAGCCTGGTGCTCGTCGGCGGCGGCTCGGTCGCCGCGCTCGTCGTGATGCTGCAGCTCATGGTCTCGGCGATGGGCTCGGTGCTGCCGACCTCGGTCCGCACCCGGCCCGCCCGCGGCGTCACGGCCCGGACCATCGAGGCATCGGAAAACCGGATCGGCGAGCTGAAGCAGATTCCGCTCTTCGCCTCGCTCAGCGACGCCGCGCTCGCCCAGATAGCCGCGGGCACCGAGAAGGTCTCCTACGGCCGCGGCGCGCTCATCATCCGCCAGGGCGACGCGGGCGATCGCTTCTTCGCGATCCTCGCGGGCAAGGTGCTCATCGAGCGCGTCCACGAGTCGGGGCTCGTGCAGCCGGTGGCGGTGCGCGGCCCGGGCGACTGCTTCGGCGAGGTGGCGCTGCTCGAGCCGGTGCCGAGGACCGCGAACGTGCGGGCGCTGGGCCCGGTGACGGCGCTGACCCTGACGCGCGAGAGCTTCGAGCGGCTCGTGCGCGAGCGCCCCGACATCGACCTCGCGCGCCTGGTGCGCGCCTCGGCCGCGCTCAACCGCAGCCGGTTCTTCAGCGCGGTCGCCGCCGACGGCGTCTCGTCGCTGCTGCCCCGGCTCGCCCCGCGCAAGGTGGCGGCGGGCGAGGTCGTCGTGCGCCGCGGGGAGCCCGGCGACACGTTCTTCCTCATCGACAACGGCGCGCTCGAGGTCCTCGATGACGCCGAGGCGCGCGTGGTCGCCACGCTCGGCGCCGGCGACCACTTCGGCGAGATAGCGCTGCTGCGCGACGTGCCGCGCACCGCCACGGTGCGCGCCGCCAAGCCGAGCGCGCTCTGGTCGCTCGCCAAGGACGATCTCTTCTCGCTGCTCGCCCGCGACCTGTCGCTCTCCGGAGCGCTCGAGGAAGAGGCGCGGCTGCGGATGAAGGGAGGTCGCTAGCGATGTGGATCATCTGGCGACTCCTTCCCATCTGCGTCATCGGGCTGGCGATCTGGCGCCTCGTCCCGGCGTTCGGATCGGGGATGAGCTCGTTGGGCCGCGGCAACGCGCTCACCTCGATCAACGCGGCCAAGCTCGCCAACGCGCTGCAGGGCGAGCTCGGCGCGGCGATGGAAGAGCGGCCCGCGCGCCCGTCCGGCGGCGTGATGAGGGGACAGTCCACGAAGATTCAGCTCGACGGCTGGAGCCGGCCCTACGAGATCAAGCAGAAGTCGCGCGACGTCATCGAAGTGGTGAGCTGCGGCGCGGACGGCCGCTGCGGGACCAACGACGACATCATCGAGCTGGTCCGCGCCGATGGCAGCCGCAAGCGCATCGACCCGGCGGCGAAGAAGCCAAAGAAGGCCGCGGCGAAGGCGCAGCCCAAAGCAACCAAGCCCCGCTCGACCCGCTGACGCCCGATGCTTTGGCTCGCCCTTGCCCTGCTGCTCGCGCCGCCGCTCGCGCTCCTCTTCCTCGCCGCGGGCCTCGCGCTCGGCGCGGCCGGCCGCACGCGCACGGCCGATGGGGTCGAGCCGCGAAAAACCGCGCTCGTGCTCGGCGCGAAGATTCGCGCGCCCGGCGAGCCCACCGCGCTGCTCGCCGACCGGCTCGACACCGCCGCCGAGCTGCTGCGGCTGGGCAAGGTCGAGCGCCTGCTGCTCAGCGGCGACGGGGGCACGGGCCGGCCGGACGAAGTGGAGACGATGCGCCGATACCTGGTGTCGCTCGGCGTGCGCGAGGAGGCGCTCGTCCTCGACAGGGAGAGCCCGCGCACGCTCGCCAGCCTCATCCGCGCGAGGGGCATCTTCGGCGAGCGCTCGCTCATCGTCGTCACCAACCCGTTCCACCTGCCGCGGGCCCTGTTCCTCGCGAAGCAGCTCGGGCTCGACGCGCTGGGCGTCCCTGCCAAAGCGCGCCGGCCGGTGTCGGCGCGCAAGCGGCTGTTCAACTCCGGCCGGGAGCGGGTGGCGCAGCTCCGCGCGCTCTGGGACGTGGTGCGCGGGCGGGCTCGCTGAACACTGCCCGCTGGCGAGAGCACCTGCGAGCGACCGCCAAAGACTACGCGAGGGCCCTCAGACGAAGGCCCTCGCGCCATTCAGCATGGCTTCCTGAAGCAGCTACGGATTGGCCACGCCGAAGCTGGGCGACGAGCTCACCACCCAGTCGTTCTTGCTGTTGGTGTCAACGTTGCCCACGCGGCTCATGCTGTTCGACCCGTTGCTCGCGCAGTCCTTCCAATCGACC
The DNA here is from genome assembly GCA_050942745.1 of Myxococcales bacterium. GTDB lineage: Bacteria > Myxococcota > Myxococcia > Myxococcales > UBA5297 > UBA10939. Next base: position 118 of record JBMNNX010000301.1, on the reverse strand, counting down.
GAGATCTCCACGGCGGTGGGAGTCGAGGTGTAGGTGCACTCGGCGCCGCCGCAGCTCGACGGCGACCACTGGCCCGCGGCCTGGATGGCCTGCAGCGCAGTCGGGAAGGCCGACGGCG